>JAUZPR010000001.1 GCA_030705825.1 Bacillota bacterium
AGGGAAAACCTGACTGAATTTTTCGGGAACAGGTGTCAATGGCTGACCGAAAACAATACCTGCACATGCAAGTCAAGAATAGGTTTCGCGCTTGCCTATGACACCGAAATGCTGGAGAGGGTTAAGATGCAGGCTTATGAGGCCGGTTTGATCAAGAAATCAGAGATAGATGATGTTACCAAACAAACAGTTGACGATTTATTTAAAAAGTTTCCTATGATGGAATACAAGATGGCTATTCTAAAACAAAAAATTATAAATAAATAGTTCAACTTTTCCATATTAAATTATCAGCCATTCTCAGAGGAATCAAGATCAAAAAAATTTGAAAAATCGTTGAAACGTTCGATGTTTCAAATGAATGGCTGAAACCAAATAATGAAATGGAAAAGTTGAATAATTCACCGTAACCTTCCTTTGATTTTTCTATCTAAATTATAGAAAAACGAAAGGAGGGTTATTTTATGAGTACTAAATTGTACATTGATGATGCCTTATGCAACTCATGCGGCCTCTGCCTACAGGAGTGCGGTCACTTTGGGCATTATCAGAATGAAAAGCGAATAAAGCCTGATAACCCCGAATGCAGCATGTGCTATCATTGTTATACCATATGTCCCCAGAATGCAGTAAAATTGGAGGGCTGTCCGGAGGTACCGGCTTTCAGTAAGGAATTGCTGGAAAATATAAATCAGGAAAATCTTGCAGTGTTTCTATCATACAGGCGCAGTATAAGAAATTATACAGATAAAACTCTTGATGATACAATAGTTAAAAAGCTTATTGAAAATGCAAAATACATTCCTTCCGGCGGAAATGCCCATTCCTATGAATTTACCGTAATTAAAAGTGAAGAGTCAAAAAAAGCAATTAAAAATGAGCTCTACAAAATTTATAAGAAAAGAAGCAGTATACTTAACAATGTCTTTTTGCGTAATATTGTGAAACCTTTTGTTAATAAGCAAATGAGGGCCTTTTTAAATGACATGGAATACAGGGAAAAGATACGTAAGCTTATAGAAAGGTTATATCATGGGGAGGATCCTATCTTTCATAACGCCACGGTTATTATACTGATCCATTCAAAACTCTCAATTCCCACACCCAAGGAAGATTGTGTCCTTGCAGGATATAACATTACTCTTATGGCACAGGCTCTGGGTCTGGGTTCCTGTTATGTAACACTTGCCCAGAATGCCATTAATGCCAGCAGCCGTTGTAAAAAACTGCTTAAGCTTTCACCCGAGGATAATATAAATACTGTAATTACTCTGGGGTATCCTGCAGTGCAGCACAGGAGAATTGCCCCACGAAGGAATAAGGAAATTAACTGGCTTTAAAATCCTTACACTGAATTACCCGGAAATATACTTTATTTAAATAAAATCTATTACGTAAAAGGAGTGTTTATTAATGAAAATTTTTTCTATTATTATTACCGTTATTACAGGACTGCTTTTAATATCCACACTGATATGCGGTTTATGGATTAAAGCAAAGAATTTAACAGGAAGTCAGAGTTCACTAAATTTCCATATGCAATTAGGTATAGTAACAGTGATTTTTGCATTTATATCCATCGTATTACTTTTTATTTTAGCAGTAAAACGCTAAGTGGCAATAATCGGGGGAGGTAATAATGTGGATTGCGACTGCCCAAAAAAGAATTGTCCAAGGCATGGAAAGTGTACGGAATGCGAGGCTTACCATTTGCAAGGCAAACGACTTCCGTACTGTAAAAGGGAGAAGGGGTTTCTAAAGAAGCTTCTTAAGCTCGGATAGAATAAAAATCATAGGGGACATTCCTTTACTTATACCATTATCAGGAGTGGTATAGTAAAGGAATGTCCCCTTTTATTAATCCGTATTGACTATGTCAATACTATATTTAATAATGAAAGTATAATTGAGTAAATTTTAAAAGGAGCAAGTAAATGGAATACGTTGCTTTACTTAGAGGTATTAATGTCAACGGACAAAAAATGATTAAAATGAAGAGTAAATGAGGCTGATTATGCAAAAAATCGGAGGCAGCGCAACCTTAAACGGGGTGATTATGATAAATTCCTCTGCCTTTAAGATTGCACATGCAACAAGAAATAAGGACGGTACAATTTCAGTAAATAATTTTCGGAAATTAACGGCTGCCATGAAATGGTTTCAATTCAATATCGAAAGGGCAACCCGTAAAATACCGGTTATAAGAGAACTGGCTAAAATACTGTTCATGTATATTATAATAATTTACTCATTGATATCCGGTATTTTCAAAACTATTACCGACTTTAAAGGCTGGAATTTTAAAAGAATTTTTAGCTTTATATTCCTGGCTGCTTTTATTTATGCTATTGCTTTCATGAATGACTACTATTCGCTTGCTGCTCTTGCTGCGTCTGTTTTTATATTTAATAAACAACTTTCGATCCTGCTAAAGTATCACGGAGCAGAGCACAAAAGCATCAATACTTATGAGAATTCGGGAGCTATTGAAGATGTCACCGTTGATTATGCATGCACTTTTTCGAAGATACATTTAAGGTGCGGGACAAATATTATTATTTTATTAATTCCTTTGATTTTACTTTATAGTGTGTTTGCAGAACAATTTATTATAAATTTAAACGGCGGAGATTATCTTGATTTTATCCTATGCATTTTGATTTTAGGAATCAGCATAGAACTTTTCAGATTATTTCAGAAGCCGTTGATGAGATGGGCTTTGAAGCCGGGGCTTTGGGCACAGAAATACATTACCACAAAAGAACCGGATGAAAGACAGCTGGAAGTGGCTATTTGTGCTTTAAAGGCGGTAGTGACCGATTAAAATTCTCATGGAAGCCCATGAGAATCCGCAAAAAAAAGAAAGTAATTTTTAAATTGTCTTATACGACATTCAAAAATAACAATTCACTATAAATTTTGCTTTTCTTCTCATGAAAGCTCATGAGAATCCGCAAAAAAGAGAATGTAATTTTTGAATTGTCTTATAATTGACAATTTTTTATTTTGGGAGTATTATTTAGTAAACTGATAGTTTACTTTTGTAAACAATAAGTTTATCGGAGGATTTACATGGGTACTATTGAACGCAATGAAAAATTGATTAAAGTCAAGAAAGACGAAATTGTCGAAGCTATGGAAAAGGCTCTGTTATCAAAAAGCTATGACAGGTTGACTATAGAAGACGTGGCAAGGGAAGCCGAGTATACAAAAAAAACAATTTATACCTATTTCAATAGTAAGGATGAAATATATCTTGAGCTTATAGACCGGAAATTCAACCTGCTTAATGAAAAGATTGAAAAAGCCGTAATTAATAGCAGCAGCACAGGATTAGAAAAAATCAGGATAATCGGGAAGACCTATTTTGATTTCGCAAAAGAGTTTCCGGAATACATGCAGGCAATTATCAATTTTGATATTGGCAGGAATTCGGAAGCTGTTACAAAATCAAAAGCAATAGAAAAATTCTACAATGATACTGAAAAATCTTTTCTTCTGCTTGCAAATGCAGTCAGGGAAGGCATAGCAGAAGGTTCCATATCACAGAATGCGGATGTGACAAGTACCGCAATAACTCTATGGTCAGGGATTAACGGTTTTATAATGCTTGAATACAAAAAAGGAACTCATTTGAAAAATTACTACAATAAATCGATGGTTGAACTTTTTGATTATAGTATGAAAATCATACTTAATTCATTAAGGACAATTGATTGATAGGATACAGGTTTTGGGGGCTGTTATGCTTTTTAGTTTATTTACAGGTATTTTGTGCGCCTTATTAGCAGCATATTGTATTTCTTACAGATTACTTTCGAAATCAAAACGGTTGGGAAACTTGTATACCCATAGGCCTCATTGTATCAGCGGATATTTGCTAATAGTTTTTATGCTGCTTCATATTAATTACTATTTGACTGAACCAATCATATCAAGCGGATTTATAGCTTTGATTGGTTTTTTTTTAGTGACAGCTTCAGGTATAATGAGGAGATTTATTTTAAAGAACAGATTTATAGCTGCCATGCATAAGCTTTTTGCAGTAATTTTTCTAATTACGATATTAATTCATGCTTTCATAAACATTATAAATATTTTATAGATTGAGGTGGTGCCGGATATGAATAAAGGGGATTCAAGGTCAAAAAGTATTAAAAGGGTTGTTATAGGGTTAATTGCTGTTGCTCTTGTGAGCGGAATTATTTTCGGAGTGAATTACTATCTTCAGGTACGTGAATATAAAAAGCTGATATCTGATATATCCATTTCTAAAGTGGATTTGTCAAGCATACCGGATGGCACATACACAGGCTCCTATGACGCCAAAATGGTGGCGGCAAAGGTCCAGGTCGTCGTATCCGGACATATCATAACAAATATTAAAATACTTTCACATAAAAATGAAAGAGGTAAAAAAGCCGAGAAGATAGTAGATGAGATAAAATCATCCCAGTCTTTGAATGTTGATATTATTTCAGGTGCAACCAACAGCAGCAAGGTAATACTTCAAGCTGTACAGAATGCGCTTGCTTCCGCTAAAAAAAATAATTTATAATTGACAATTGGGATTTTTTGTGTAAAAATATATAAAAAAGTGAGTACGCTTAAGCACTTGTGCGAGCAGCGTAGAGATTTGCAAGCTGTTAAAAGAATGGTTTACAGATCTTACACGAACGGTTATAACCCCTTCGGAGTCACAATTGTGTGATTCCGGAGGGGTTTAATTTTTTATAAAGGGGTTGAAGAAAATTGAGTAATGATTTTAGATTCAGAGAACTTTTGCCAGGCGAAGAAACAAAGGCATGTGAACTGGTTATGGATTGTTTTAATGAGTTCGTTGCACCTGGATATTCAGATCAGGGAAATCAAGAATTCATGAAATTTGCAAATGCTGATGCGATGTCAGCCAGACTAAATTCTGAGGGTAATTTTGTTTTACTGGCATTGAATGACAAACAGCTGTCGGGGGTAATAGAAATACGTTCAAATAATCATGTGGCATTGCTGTTTGTTAAAAAAGAATTTCACAAAAAAGGTATTGCCAAAAAACTGCTTCATTTGGCTGTAGAAAAATGCAGGCAAGCCAATCCGCAAACCAATATAATCGATGTCAATTCTTCTCCATATGCTGTTGAAATATATAAAAGTCTGGGCTTTGTTCAGACAGCTGAAGAACAGGTAATAGACGGTATCCGGTTTGTGCCCCTGACATTGAATTTAAATTACTATAAAGAAAAAAAAGGCATAGGAACAGGAGAAATTACAGAAGAGGTTGAAGGCGGGTTTATAATCAGTAACGACAGAACAAGGCTCAATACAGAAAGAATATGTTATCTGTTGTCCAAAACTTACTGGGCTGATAAAAGGTCTGAGGATAAAATAGAATTATCAATTCAGAATTCCATTTGCTATGGAGTTTATAAAAATGATTTGCAGATTGGATTCGCCAGGGTTGTTACAGATTTCGCAACCATGTTTTGGCTGGGAGATGTGGTTATCGATGAGGAATACAGGGATAAAGGGCTTGGTAAAAAGCTGGTGGATTTGATTGTCAATTCTGAAGAATTACAGGGACTGAAAGGTTTTTTAAGCACAAAGAATGCTCATGGATTATATGAAAAATACGGTTTTGTAAGATCCGGAGACATTTTTATGTCTCGCAACTGATGAATTGGCTATTTTCGGAGGAAGAAAGCAGTAAGGATAAGGAAGGTATAGATTATGAGCAACTCGGGATATGAGGTAAAAAAGAGATTTACAGACTTATTTAATAATGTGGCTCAAGACTTCGATGAACAGGAGCCCAGATATTTCTCCTATTTCGGAGAATGCATGGTACGGCTTGCAGGAATAAAAAAAGGTGATAGTGTACTGGATGTTGCCGCAGGGAGGGGTGCTTCCCTTTTCCCTGCTTCCGAAACTGTCGGAGAAAAAGGCCTGGTTATAGGTACCGACATATCAAAAAACATGATAGACCTTATGAGTGCTGAAATTGAAAAACGAGGTATAACAAACACCAGGGTACTGGAAATGGATGCTGAAAGTTTAAGCTTCCCTGACGAAAATTTCGATTGTATATTATGTGGCTTCGGGGTTTTCTTCTTTCCTGATTACAAGTCGGCACTGCAGGAATTTAAAAGGGTTTTGAAAAAAGATGGACTTTGCTGTGTCACCACTTTTTTAAGAAAAGATTATGAGGAATCCAACTGGATTAAAGATCTGATGCAAAAGTATTTAGAATCTCAAAACCAGAAAAAGGCATCGGTAGAACAGCTCTCTCCACCTGAGTTTGATACGCAGGAAGGTTTATATAAAATATTTGAAGCGGAAGGCTTTAATGAAATAAAGGTATTTTCCGAAGAAAAGGAATTCATATTTAAAGATGAGAACGAATGGTGGAAGAAGCAGTGGACACAGGCAACAAGAATAAATCTTGAGAAATTGAGTGCTGAGAAGCTGGAACAATTCAAACAGGATGCGTTTAGCCAGCTTCAAAGGAGAAGGGAACCTGACGGTATACATTTCAAGGTTCCTGTTTTATTTGCTTTGGTAAGAAAGTGAAATTTCAAGCTATAGAATAAAGGAAGGAAAAACAGACATGCTAAAGCATATTGTAATGTGGAAATTTAAGGAGTTTGCAGAGAGTAACGATAAAAAGACCAATGTTGAATTAGGAATCCAGAGCAGCTGCGGATTATGAAATTTAATTACAGGAGGGATTACTGTGATTGATGGGCATATACATCTTGAAAGAGGAAGCTATACATTGGAATGGGCAAATAAATTTGTCAATTACGCGCAAAAGAGAGGTATTTCTGAAATAAGGCTTCTAGAGCATACCTTCAGATTCACGGAATTTTGTAATGTATTTAAAAGCATTTCAGGCTACAATGAGTTCCAGAAGGAATGGCTGGACCGTAAAATGCAAACGTCTCTGGATTCCTATAAGTCATTTATAGTTGAAATGAGAAAAATCAGATTTCCCATAAAAGTGTATTTTGGCTTGGAAGTTTGTTATCTGGAGGATTCGGAAGATAGTATAAAGGAACTATTAAGTGGCTTTGACTGGGATTTTGTCACCGGCTCTGTTCATTGGATTGACGGATGGGGGTTTGATCACAGGAAGGAATTCTGGGAGGGCCGGGATATAGATGCTACTTACAGGAGATATTATGAGATAATGAAGAACCTTATTAAATCAGGATTATTCAGTACACTTGCACATCCTGATTCAATAAAATGCTTCGGTCATCTTCCAACCTGTGATTTAAAAGGTACTTACTGCGAGTTGGCAGATTTGCTTAATAAATATCAGATGTCTGCAGAACAGAGCGCAGGATTGTTTATAAATTATGGATGCAGAGAACTGGGAATGAATCCGGACATGCTTGGAACGTTTAAGAAAAAAGGCGTCAGGCTGATTACTGTTTCCGATGCTCATCAACCGGAGGACGTAGGCAAATTTATTAAGGAATTGTAGGAAATATAATTGACATTGCACTATCAAAAAAATAATAATTAAATACATAAAAACAGATAAAAAACCCGATTCAATTTCGAATCGGGTTTTTGTTCAATCAATAAAAACTATAATTTAGACTATTGTGCTGCCTGTGTAGGAGGTGCTTGAATATCCTGATTCTTAACCACGAAACTCAGGATTCCTGCCAGAATTAAAACAGATGAGAATATAAGTGCTTTGGGGCTTGCAATTATTGGAAGAATCCCAGCAGCCAGTATAACTATGCTGGTTAGCATTGCTCCCAACTTCTTTTTAAACAAAAATGCTGCTAAAGCAACTACACCGCAGATAATCAAAATATAACCCTTGCTTTCGTAACCGGCGATATTGTTAACCTGATCCATAATACCACTACTGGTAGAATCGTCTACTCCGAGATTTTTGGCTAAATCATTCAGAGAATCAACAGCTGACTTGTTGTCATTATAGTCGGAAAGCCATGAAATACCGACAACAGTCATTAAAATACACCCGATAATTACCAGAACAAGAACTGCAACTTTCATTTTGTTACCCCCCTGTAAAGTTTTAAAAATGTGATTAACATGACTAAATATAGCATAAGTATACTTATGTGTCAAATATTGTGATTTTTTTACATAATCTTATCAGACATACCAATAATTCGCCAGTCAATTATGCTCCTTTTTGCAGATAATAAGTCTTAAAGACTTAAACAAAGGAGAAAATTGGCCTTGAAGACATATTTGGAATTTCCAAAATTATTTAAGATATTAACCGCAGCCCTGGTCCTTATAAGTATAACAACTGTCATGGTATGTGCAGGCTTAAATGAAGGGGTTAAATATAATCTGCAGTTTAAAAAGGACGGAACTTTCAAAATAGTACAATTTACCGATGTGCAGGATGGTCCCGATATTGACCAGAGAACGTTAAGGTTGATGAATAAAGTACTTGACTTCGAAAAGCCGGATCTTGTAGTTTTGACTGGAGATATGCTGGATGGAAGGTGTAAATCTGTTAAGGATATTAAGAAGGCTATAGATAATGTGGCTCAACCTATGGAAAAAAGGAAAATATCCTGGGCAGTTGTTTTTGGAAATCATGATTCGGAACAGAAGGCAATGACCAAGGAAGAAATGCTTAAGGCTTACATGTCCTATCCCCATGATTTAAGCCGGAGAGGACCTGAAAATATTGATGGTGTGGGCAATTACAACTTGCTCATTGCAGACAGTAAAGGAAAGAAACCTGTATTCAATATATATATGCTGGATTCGGGAACTTATGCAACCGGAAGGGTCGGTGGCTATGACTGGATAAAGCAAAGCCAGATAAATTGGTACAGAGAAAATTCTACATCTCTTAAAAAAGCAAACGGTAAAGTTGTACCGGCGCTGATGTTTTTCCACATTCCGCTGCCTGAATTCAAAACAGCCTGGAGCAAAGGAGATACTACCGGTGCAAGGAATAAAGCCGAGTGTTCTCCTATTATAAACAGCGGCTTATTTGCATCAGTTATGGAAATGGGTGATGTAGAGGGAATATTTGTTGGACATGACCATACAAACGATTATGTTGCGAATTATTTTGGAGTCAAATTGGGCTATTCCAGAAATGTAGGATATGGTACCTATGGCAAAAAGGGTTTTTCAAGAGGTGCCAGGGTCTTTCTCCTGCATGAATCGGATACCAGTTGTTTTGAAACCTGGATGAGACTCGATTCGGATTTTAATAACCCTTAATGTATATAAAATCGTAATTTCTGTTAATAATCTATTCAGCACGGGTATTAGAGGAGATTAGACGGCAATGAAATTACGATTGGAAATCAAGCTTGCAAAAATACTCACTGTGTTTGTTATCGGCATTTTTATTATGACCGTTATGGCAAGTACAGGCTATAATCAGGAACAAAAAATAGATCTTAAATTCAAGCCCGACGGAACATTTAAAATAGTTCAATTTACAGATATACAGGATGGTCCCGATATAGATTCCAGAACAATAAATCTGATGAACAGGGTACTTGATTATGAAAAACCGGATTTGGTTGTCTTAACCGGAGATATAACCGATGAACGAAGTAAAACTGAAGCAGATGTAAAAAAGGCAATAGGTGAAGTGGCTCAGCCTATGGAAAAAAGGCATATACCCTGGGCTGTGGTTTTTGGAAATCATGATGGAAGAAATAATGTAATGCCAAAAGATGCAATTATGGATGTCTATATGTCATATCCCTGTAATATCAGTGAAAAAGGGCCGCATAATATTGACGGAGTGGGGAATTACAACCTTCTTATAAAGAGTTCAAAAGGCCAGGAGCCTGTTTTCAATATATATATGCTTGATTCGGGAAGAACTGCTGCTCCACCTTTGACCGGATATGACTGGATAAAACCAAATCAGATCGAATGGTACCGCGAAAAGTCCAAAACTCTTAAAACTACATACGGCAGAAGTATACCTGCATTAATGTTTTTCCACATCCCTATTCCAGAATTTAAACAGCTTTGGGACAGCGGTAAAACCGTAGGACAAAGAAATGAGGCTGAAAGTTCGCCTAAAGTAGACAGCGGACTTTTTACGGCAGTATTGGAAATGGGTGATGTGAAGGGCATATTTGTGGGCCATGATCATACAAACGACTATACAGGCGATTTATATGGAGTTGAGCTGGGATATTCCCGCAACACCGGTTATGGTACATACGGTAAAGCCGGTTTATCTAGAGGAGCTAGAGTATTTCTGCTTAATGAGAACAAACCGGAACAATTTGAAACCTGGATGAGACTAGCTTCGGATTGTAATGGGTAATTATCTCATTGATTGAATTATATGGGCTGTTATGATACTATTTACATAACAACTATATATATTAGGGAGTGTATTATATGAAGGGTTTGATTATTATTACATCAGTATGCCATGGTAATACTGAAAAGGTGGCAAGAGCAATGGCTGAGGCCATAAATGCAGATGTTATAGAGTCGGCAAATGTGAATCTGGAAACTCTGGATAATTATGATATTATAGGGTTCGGGTCAGGAATAATTCATGGCAAACATCATAATTCAATATTTTCATTAATAGAAAAAATTAATACAGGTAAAGGGAAAAAGGCTTTTGTCTTTTCGACCGGCGGGCAGGGTAAGGCAGCTTCAAATGAAGCAGCAAAGGATGCGTTGGTACAAAAAGGCTTTGAAGTCATAGGAAGCTTTGCATGTAAAGGATATGATACCTATGGCCCGTTCAAGCTCATAGGCGGGATAGCCAAGGGAAAGCCTGATGATAATGACCTGGCTAATGCAAAAGAATTTGCAAAAAGCTTGGAATAAAAATATAAAAAGTATAATTACATAATTTTATTTAGCCGAAGGAATGACCTTCGGTTATTTGCTTTCAGGGTATTAGTGTTTGGAGGAGAGTCAAAATGCATAGAAAATATATTATAGCATTGGATCAGGGAACAACTAGTTCCAGGGCCGTCCTTTTCGACAGAGATAACAATATTATTGCTGGGATCAGAAATACTCCCTTGAATCAAAAATACCCCAATCCCGGATGGGTTGAGCATGATGCTGAAGAAATATGGTTGGGACAATTGAAAGTATTGAAAAGTGTGATAAGCGAATATGGAGTATCACCGGAAGAGATCGCATGTTTAGGTATTACAAATCAAAGGGAAACAGTTGTTGTCTGGGATAAAAATACAGGGAAGCCTGTTTGCAATGCTATTGTCTGGCAGTGCAGACGTACCGCAGATATTTGCACAAATCTTAAAATCAATGGTCTTACCGAAATAATCAGAGATAAAACAGGATTGGTGATAGACGCCTATTTTTCCGGAACCAAAATTAAATGGATTCTTGATAATGTTGCAGGAGCAAGGGAAAGGGCTGAGACAGGTGAATTGCTTGCCGGTACCATAGATACGTGGCTTGTTTGGAACCTCACCGGCGGCAGAAGGCATATAACCGATTATTCCAATGCATCCAGAACCATGCTGTTCAATATTAAAAAGCTTGATTGGGATGAGGAGCTTTTAAAGGAATTAGGAATACCCCGCTGCATGCTGCCTGATGTTGTACCCTCTTCGGGAGTAATAGCAGAAACCTCAGAACAAATTTTTGGAGCGAGGATACCCATCAGCGGTATAGCAGGGGATCAGCAGGCAGCTTTATTCGGTCAGGCCTGCTTTGAAGCGGGAACAGCAAAAAATACTTATGGAACCGGCTGCTTCATTCTTATGAATACAGGAAAGAATATTATAAAATCTAAAAGCAATTTATTGACAACAATAGCCTGGAATATTGGAAATTCAGTTGAATATGCTCTTGAGGGAAGCGTTTTCAATGCAGGCTCGGCAATCCAATGGCTCAGAGATGAATTGAAAATTATCGACAGTGCCCACCAGTCGGACATAGATGCGGAAAAAGTGGAGGACACCGACGGTGTTTATATAGTACCGGCATTTACCGGGCTTGGAGCCCCTTACTGGGATATGTATGCCAGAGGAATAATTGTGGGTATTACAAGAGGTACAAGGAGGGAACATATAATAAGAGCTGTTCTGGAGGCTATAGCATACCAGAGCAGGGAAGTATTTGATGTTATGAGGCTTGATTCGGGTATTGAGTTGAAGGAATTGAAGGTAGACGGTGGCGCAAGCGTAAGTCCTTTCCTTATGCAGTTTCAGGCCGATATTATGGGTATTACGGTAAAACGGCCGAAAATAATAGAGACAACAGCAATGGGAGCAGTTTATCTGGCGGGCCTTGGAACAGGAATGTGGAACAGCAGGGACGAAATACGAAAGGAATGGGAGCTTGACAGGATATATTCACCGGTTATGGATGAGGCAACCAGGCGGAATAAATTTTCCAACTGGAAGCGTGCTGTTGAAAGATCATTGAAGTGGGATATAAGCTGAAAATAATAGTAGAGCATGGAACAGGTGGGAAGCATATGACTGCTGAAGAAGAAAAAATAGGCTTTATTATTAAGAATAGTGATAACATGCCTGCTTTTGTATATTGCTGGAATGAAGTTCAAATAGCAAAAGCAGTGGTTCTGATAATTCACGGAATGGGCGAGCATGCGGGCCGGTACCGAGCTTTTGCCGAATTTCTCAATAAGAGCGGATTCATCGTATATGCAAATGATCTGAGAGGGCACGGTAAAACCGCAGTATCGGATAATGAACTGGGATATGTAGGTAAGGACGGATTCAATAAAATAATTAAGGATGAATATGCTCTTGCTGAAATAATAAGGGCGAGACACCCCGGATTGCCGGTATTCTTATTAGGACACAGCTTTGGTTCGTTTATTGCTCAGGATTATATAACAAGATATGGCGGCAGTCTGTCCGGGGTTATCCTAAGCGGTTCCGCTTTGAACAAAGGGCCTGAAGTCATGTTCGGAAAATTGATGGCGGGCTTTTTAAATATGCTGACAGGGAGCAGAAAGAAAAGCAAATTACTAAATGAAATATGTTTCGGTAGTTTCGACAGGGCTTTGGGCGGGAAAACCGGAGAATTCAAATGGCTTACCCGGGATACGGCAGAAATAGATAAATACATAAAAGATAAATTTTGTGGATTTGAATTTTCCAATAATTTTTTCTATTACTTTTTTAAAGGTTTGTCAGCACTGTACAAGCCTGGAAAAACGAGGAAAATACCTTTAAAACTACCTGTCCTGATCTGTTCAGGTGGCATGGACCCGGTAGGCAAATGTGGCAGGAGTGTTAAAAGTCTTTATGACATGTACAGGAAAGCCGGGCTTGAAAACATAGAAATTAAGCTTTACAAGGAAGCAAGGCATGAAATAATAAATGAAATCAACCGTGAAGAGATATTTAATGATATTATATACTGGTTGAATAAAAATATGGGAATATAGTTGACTTTTATACAGAATAACCAAATTGAAAGGATTATTGAAATGGGAAAGATATTGGTTTTAACCGAAAAGCCTTCTGTTGGAAGAGATATTGCCAAGGTGCTGAATTGCAGCCAGAATTCCAACGGTTATATTTCGGGATCAAAATATATAGTGACGTGGGCGCTGGGACATCTTGTGACGCTTGCCGATCCTGAGCTTTATGACAACAAGTATAAAACCTGGAATCTTGAATCACTCCCAATGCTGCCAGGAAGGATGAAGCTGGTAGTCATCAAGGAGACATCCAGACAATTCAATATTGTTAAAGATTTGATGCAGAGAAATGATATAGATGAGCTTGTCATAGCTACCGATTCGGGCCGTGAAGGTGAACTTGTCGCCCGTTGGATAATAGAAAAGGCAGGATTTAAAAAGCCCATTAAGAGGTTATGGATATCCTCACAGACTGAAAGGGCTATCAAGGAAGGCTTTAACAGCTTAAAACCTTCCAGGGAATATGATAATCTCTACAGATCTGCCGAATGCAGGGCTGAAGCAGATTGGCTCATAGGATTGAATGTTACCAGAGCTCTGACCTGTAAATACAATGCACAGTTATCGGCTGGGAGAGTGCAAACTCCAACTCTGGCAATGGTTATCCAGAGGGAAAAAGAAATACGGAAATTTGTTCCGAAGGATTATTGGGTTATTGAAGCAAAAGTAAACGCATTCAGTATCAAATGGCAGGACAAAAGAAACGGGCAAACACAGATTTTTGACAAGGCACGTGCAGATGAAATATTGGCGAAGGTTTCGGGACAGACAGGGAAAGTTACCGATGTGATAAAGGAATCAAAGAAGGAACTTCCTCCTCTTGCATATGACCTTACCGAACTGCAGAGAGATGCAAACCGCAGATACGGCTACTCGGCAAAAAAGACCCTGTCAATCATGCAAAAGCTGTATGAAACACACAAACTGCTGACTTATCCAAGGACAGATTCAAGATATATAACCGATGATATCGTGCCTACCCTTCCGGAAAGACTGAAAAGTATAGCTGTCGGACCTTATGCGGCAGCGGCGCATGCTCTGATCAGAAGCAAGCTTAATGTGACAAAAAGGCTTGTAGACAACAGTAAGGTCACAGACCATCATGCCATAATTCCTACTGAACAGTTTGTAAACTTAAATTCACTGGACAGAGATGAACGGAATATTTATGATCTGGCAGTAAAGAGATTTATTGCAGTTTTGAGTCCTGCTTTCGAATATGAACAAACTACGGTAAGAATTGACTGTGCGGGTGAACAGTTTTATGCAAAGGGGAAAATTGTTAAGTCTAAAGGCTGGAAAGCTGTATATGAAGGCTTGGAAAATGATGATGAGAACCGGGAAGATGACCGGGATCAGGATCTGCCTGAAATAAAACGGGGAGAGCAGCTGAAACTGACAGCCGTAAAAGCGCTTGGAAAGAAAACAAAACCACCTGCACGGTATACAGAAGCCACACTGCTGTCTGCAATGGAGCATCCCGGTAAATTTATTGAGGATGAAGCCTTGAGAGAAGTTATGGATAGTGCAAACGGGCTAGGAACACCGGCCACCAGGGCCGATATTATTGAAAAACTGTTTGATTCCTTTTATATGGAAAGAAGAGAAAAGGAAATCATGCCTACATCAAAGGGTACACAGCTTCTTGACCTGGTGCCTTCCGACCTGAAAGAGCCTGAACTGACAGCAAAATGGGAACAGCAGCTTTTCAGGATCAGCAGAGGTAAGGCAAATCCCGATGCATTTATCCTGGATATGAAGGATTATGCTTCCAAGCTGGTATCCAATGTTATAGCCAGTACTGGTGCTTATAAACATGAAAATATGACAAGGGAAAAGTGCCCGGAATGTGGAAAATTCCTTCTTGATGTTAATGGAAAAAAGGGAAGGATGCTTGTATGTCCCGACCGCGAGTGCGGATACCGGAAGGGTATATCGATGGTATCAAATGCAAGATGTCCGGAATGCCATAAAAAAATGGAAATAAGGGGAGAGGGTGAAAGCAAGACCTTCTACTGTGAATGCGGATACCGGGAAAAACTGGAGGCTTTTCAAAAGAGAAAAAGTGAACAGGTAAACAAAAAAGAGGTGGCGCGTGTCCTAAATCAGCAAAAGGACGACACACCCATCAACTCGGCTCTGGCAGAAGCCCTTTCAAAATGGAAAAAGTAAAAAAATATTTATCTGATGACTAATTTGGCGTAATTTATGAAACAATAAATATGAGTTAAATTACTCAATTCATGTTTATGTTATATAAAGGAGCTGAAAGAATGTCGGGAGAAGTTTTGTTAACTGCTATAGAGAGGACCGAAAAGCCTCAAGTCTCCAGGAGAGAAGGATTCATACCCGGTGTTGTCTACGGGGAGAATGCAAACAGCGGTAAATCAGTAAAATTTGAAAGCACGGCACTTTTAAAAACTCTCAAGGGCCATGTTAAAAATGCGAGAGTATTGATAAAGGTTGGCGGGAACGATACA
This sequence comes from Bacillota bacterium, assembly GCA_030705825.1. GTDB lineage: Bacteria > Bacillota > Clostridia > Acetivibrionales > JANLFN01 > JAUZPR01. Next base: position 15,910 of record JAUZPR010000001.1, read on the forward strand.
CACTGTATTATAAAGGATATCCAGAAAGATCCGGTTACAGGAAAGATTATACATATTGATTTACAATCAATAAGTGCAAGTGAAATAGTAAAACTGAAGATTCCTGTTGTATACAAGGGCCGAAATAAGCTCGAAATGAAGGGCTTTGTACTGGATACCATGATGCCTGAAGTAGAAGTGATAGGATCAGTTGACCTTATACCTGAAAGTGCTGAGATAGATGTTTCGGGGAAGACACAGGGAGATAAGATTATAGTAAATGATATAACTATTGATAACAGAATCAAGCTTCATCATAATATGGATGAGGTAGTGGCTGTAATTGTGGCACCAAAGGATAGAACGTCAGGTGAACCTGTACCTGCAGGGGCTAATGCGTAAACATTTGTGCAACGGCTGCTAAAGGTTGATTAAACACGGCTGCTGTGATAACATATATCGCAGCAGCCGTTGCTTTTTAACTTTGAAGTGGATTAGCCGCAAAAATGTATAACAGCTGCATTTAATAAAGGATGTGAAAGTATTAAATGCAATCAGAAGAAAATGCAGTACCCCAGATAAGACCCTGGGTTCGTTATTGGGCCAGGTTTTTGGATGGGATAGCTGCGAACTTTATTATCTTAGGCATTTGGGCACTGACTTTTCCAAATTCATTTATAAATTTAGTAATAAAATACGGAATTTATATGCCGGTAGTAATGTATATAGTTTGGGCATTTATTGAAGCCTTGCTGCTTTCAACATGGGGTACAACTCCCGGTAAATGGCTTTTAAAGGTTATGGTTAGGGACCAAAATGGAAACAAGCTGACTTTTGATAAATCATTATACAGAAGTTTGTCTGTATGGGCTTTAGGAGAAGGATGCTGGTTTTATTTGGCGTATATGTTCGTACCGATGTTTTCTTACGCAAGACTTGTTAGCAGAGGTAAAACCTATTGGGATGACAAAGGGGGATTTACTGTTACACATCAGAAAATAGGCAGCTTACGTAGTACTATTGCAGCTGTTATACTAATAGGTGTATTTGTTTTAACAACACTTGAATACAGTTCAATTAAATCTTGAGTTAATAGAGAATATAATTACTTATTACCGGGAGACTTTAAATGTTTGAAGCATTAAAAAGTTTTGATACAAATATTTTAAACTTTTTGCATAATAATCTGCAAAGCACCTTTATGGACAAATTAATGTCTTTTATGACCTTCCTGGGTAATGGGGGGTTGATATGGATAATTATATCTGTGGCATTGATAATAAGTAAGAAATACAGAAAAGCCGGTATAATGGCAGCAGCAGCGTTGATAATCGGTACGCTTTTAGGGGAAATAATACTCAAAAACATTATTAAAAGGCCAAGGCCATATATGGATATGCCATTGCTGCAGATAATCATACCTAAGCTTTCAACTTATTCTTTCCCGTCAGGACATACGGTGGCTGCATTTGCCGTTGCAGGAGTTCTGGCGAAAACAATCCATAAATCGGCTGTGCCGGTCTTTTTACTTGCTTCTTTGATTGCCTTTTCAAGAGCCTATCTAATGATGCACTATCCTTCAGACGTTGTTGCCGGTGCCATTTTGGGCCTTGCCTGCTCGTGGGTGGTTTTAAGACTGTCTAAAAACAAACGCTTTAAAATAATTAGGATAAACTAAAGCGGATTCTACTTTTTCCATCTTAAAAGGACTTTATATACTTACAATTCATATTTCAGATTTTGATACTTAGAATATTTTTCAAAACCCATTTGTTTATGATATTATATAGTTTAGAGAGGGTATATCCCTTAAGATAAAATAAATTTAAGTACTCAAGAAAAATACTGAAAAGGTGATCAAGGTGCCGGGTCCTGTAATTAAAATAAAAAAGCGTTACAAAATAGTATTTATTTTATTTCTGGTTTTAGCTGCCGGGTTATTAGTCAGGCTGTTTTTTCTGCAGATAGTCAATGGGGCATGGTATCAAAAAATGGTTTACCAGCAGCACAATTCCGACCAGGTTACCAATCCGGACCGCGGAGCTATTTATGACAGGAACGGAACGGCACTGGCTATAGATATTCCTGCAAATACTATTACAATTGACCCTTCCATCGTGCAAAAATCAAAGCTTTCATTGGAGCAGATAGCAGATAGCATGTCACAGATTCTCAATTTAAAAAAAGAAGATATATTAAAAAAGCTTAAGGAAACCAACAAGTATCAGTTGATTGTAAAGAGAACAGATACTAAAAACGGAGATGCCTTAAAGGACTGGTCAGATAAAAATAAGGTAGATGGAATTTACATATATGATGATGTAAAAAGGTACTACCCTTATAAAAACCTGGCATCTCAGGTCATTGGATTTACAGGTACCGATAATCAGGGCTTATCCGGAATAGAACTGGAAATGGAAAGCAGCCTTAAGGGTGAACCTGGAAAAATACTCAACGAAGTGGACCGGAGGGGTAATGCCATTCCCTTCGGACAACAAAAACAGATTAACGTTCAGAATGGGCTTAACGTAGTCCTTACTATAGATGAAACAATACAGGATATCGCTGAAAAAGCACTTCAAAAGGCTATGGACAACTATAAGGTCTTAAAGGGCGGAACAGCGATAGTAATGGACCCAAGAAACGGGGACATATTAGCCATGGTCTCAAAGCCCGATTTTGACCTTAATAGTCCATTTTTGGTTTCGGATAACCTATGGCGCAATAATGGCTTAAATACATATGAACCAGGCTCCACCTTTAAAGCCGTAACCGCTTCAGCAGCTTTAGAGGAAGGTCTGATTTCACCTTCCACCACCTTTGTAGACGTTCCCATCACAGTACAGGAAAATACAATATACTGCTGGAGAGATGGAGGACACGGGAGAGAGACCTTTACCCAGGCTATGTATAACTCCTGCAATCCTGTACTTGTACAGGTTGCTCAAAAACTTGGAATAAGCAGATTCTATAAATATGTCAAGGCCTTCGGCTTTTATAATAAAACAGGCGTAGATTTGCCTGGTGAAGCCCCTGGCGTAATGCATCCCAAGCCGACAGAAATAGATATGGCTACAGGTTCCTTCGGTCAGAGCTTTGAAGTTACACCGCTTCAGATGGTAACTGCCTACTCGGCAATCGCGAATGGAGGAAACCTTGTTAAACCAAGAATTATCAAAGAACTAACCGATTCCCAGGGAAATATCGTAAAGGAATACGCACCTGAACTGGTTAGAAACGTTATATCAAAACAAACCTCAGATACAATGAAAACAATTCTTCAGGGTATAGTCAACCAGGGTACCGGCGTTAATGCATATGTCAACGGGTATAAGGTGGCAGGAAAGACAGGTACATCACAGACCTTTGAAAATGGAGTCCGCAGTAAGGAACGGTTTATTGCTTCGTTTGAGGCGTTCGCACCGGCAGATAACCCTGTTTTATGCGTACTTGTCGTTATGGACTATCCAAGTGTGATATCTCATTCGGGTGGTACCGTTTGTGCGCCTGTCGCAGCAAAAATCATAGAGGATTCTCTTGACTACCTGGGAGTAGAAAGACAGTATGATGCTTTGGATTCGGCACGAATGTCTCAAATGGCAAGCGTACCCGATGTAAGGAATCTTGACACCGAAGAGGCACAGAGCAGATTATCGCAGGCAGGACTTAAATATAAAGTAATCAATAATTCCAATAACACTGCATCAAAGGTTCTTAAGCAATTGCCGGCAGCCGGAGTCGTACTGCCTCAAAAATCGGTGGTAGTCTTATATACCGACAACAGTAAGGAGGTTACGGCAAAAATGCCCGATCTGACCGATAAATCCATATCGGAGGCAACGCAGGTTCTCAACAACCTGGGATTGAATATAAAGGTCAGAGGCAGCGGAGTTGCAGTAATCCAGCAATTTAAAAAGGATACCGATGTTCCTTTGGGTACTGCGGTTGAGGTCGAGTTTGTCAACAAAACACCTGATGATTGATATAAGATTTGAATGGACTCATTTTAGTGGGCTCTTTAGATAAGGATAAATCAGGAAGAATGTATTACTGCTGACAGAGGAAATAATAAGTAGGATATAAATAGGAGAAGAACTGTCATTTTTCGAATATGAATTAAAAGAACGGGAGGATCTAATTATGGCTAAACTGATGGAAACTTTAAAGGTTGAAGGTATGTCCTGCAGTCATTGTGAAGATGTCGTAAAAAAATCGGTGGGAGCTTTGAATGGTGTATATACTGTAAATGTAGACCTGAAAGCCAAGAAAGTAAGAGTAGAATTTGACGAAGACAAGGTTAGCCTGGTTACTATAAAAGATACTATTGAGGACCAGGGCTATGAGGTAAAATTATAATTGCTTTTACTCCATAAAAAATATATTAGATAAAAAAAGGCAAGCAGTTCAATACCGCTTGCCTTTTTTATATACTTAGAATGCGGGTACTATGGCGCCTTTATATTTATCTTCAATAAATTTCTTAACATCGTCTGATGTAAGAACCTTTACCAATTCCTGAATTGCCGGATCGTTCTGGTTATCAGGCCTTACTGTCAGAACATTTGCATATGGGGAATCCTTGTCTTCTATGAACAATGCATCCTTTATAGGATTAAGCTTGGTTTCCAATGCAAAATTTGTATTTATTACAGCAAGGTCAACATCCTGAAGAACTCTTGGCAGCTGTGCAGCTTCAAGCTCTGAAAATTTCAGCTTTTTGGGGTTGCTCACTATATCCTTTTGTGTCTGGGATAACCCTGATGGATCCTTTAAGGTTATCAGTCCCTGCTTCTGAAGTAGAAGAAGTGCTCTGCCTTCATTTGTAGCATCATTTGGTACGGCAACCGTTGACCCGTCCTTAAGCTCACTTATATTTTTTATCTTTTTTGAGTAGGCTCCCATAGGTTCAACATGAACTTTTACAGCAGCAACAAGCTGTATGTTGTTCTTCTTGGCGAAATCCTCCATGTAAGGTACATGCTGAAAGAAATTTGCATCCAGCTGTTTGTCATTCAATGCTGTGTTAGGAGTTACGTAATCTGTAAATTCCTTGACTTCCAGTTCAATACCCTTTTCTTTCAATATAGGTTTTATGTAGTTTAGAATTTCAGCATGAGGTACAGGTGTTGCACCTACTACAAGCTTAACTGTTTTCCCTGTAGTTGTTGATGATACTGTAGCCTGAGAGGAAGAAGCCGATACCGAAGATGCCGATTTGCTGTCTGTGTTGCTGGAACCGCAGCCTGCAAGTATAAGTGTAAATAATGCCGTAACTGCTAAAACCAGTACTAAAAATTTGTTCTTTTTCATAATAACGCCTCCAAATTATTTTTTATTGAATTTTCTGGCAAGAAAATTGCCAATGGTTTGAATTAACTCTACTACTATTATCAAGACAACAATTGTTGCCAGTAATACATCTGTCTGGAACCTCTGATAGCCGTATCTGATAGCAAGATCCCCAAGCCCTCCGCCACCTATGGCGCCGGCCATTGCTGAATATCCGATTATGTTTATTATGGTAAGAGTAATACCAAGTATAATTGACGGTAAAGCTTCGGGTATCAAAACATTGAATATTACCTGGGGGATGTTTGCACCCGCAGCAAGGGAAGCTTCAACTACTCCCCAGTCCACATCCTTAAGAGAAGACTCTATAACCCTGGCTACAAATGGAGCAGCAGCTATGGATAATGGAACAATTGCAGCCGTTGAACCTATTGTTGTTCCTACAATAAGCCTGGACAGCGGGAAAATAGCAATAATAAGTATTATAAAAGGTATAGAGCGTGCAATATTTATAATAGACCCCAGGATTTTATTCAATTGGGGTTTTTCACAAATGTGGCCTCTTTCGGTTATAACTAAAATTACACCCAGAATAGAACCTATAATTACCGAAAAAAGTGTTGAGAAAAATACCATGTACAAGGATTCCCAGAATGATGGAAGGATAAGCTCCAGTAAATGCTGTAATTCACTCATTTGTTCAGCACCTCGATTCCAACTTCATTGGCTTCCAGAAAAGCAACCGCTTCATCAATACTTTTTTCACTACCTGATATCTTGATGACAAGGTTTCCCACCTGGGTATCCTGTATGTTTTCTATATTTCCAGCCAGAATATTAGCTTCAATATCGCACTTCTTTATCATGCTGGAAATAACAGGCTTGTTGCTGCTGTTTCCTATAAAAGATGCACGTATTACTCGCTGCTTGTTGTTTTCGGTGTTTATAAAAAAGCTTTTTGCTAATGTTGAAAAAGAATCCTTAAGAAACGATCTTGAGGTTTCTGTCCGGGGGTTTGCATATATATCCAGAACGTCACCCTTTTCAACTACAGACCCGTTTTCAAGAATGGCTACCCGGCTGCATAACCTTTTTATCACCTGCATTTCATGAGTAATGACTATTACAGTAATTCCAAACTTTTTGTTTATATCCTTGAGAAGATCAAGTATATACTCAGTAGTGACCGGATCCAGTGCAGAGGTAGCCTCATCCGAAAGTATAATTTCAGGATTGTTTGCCAGAGCTCTTGCTATACCAACTCTTTGCTTCTGCCCGCCCGAAAGCTGTGCCGGATATGCATAGGCCTTATCCTTCAAATCCACCAGTTCGAGAAGGTTGTTTACTCTTTGGAAAATTTCATTTTTGGGCAAATGGGAAATTCTCAACGGGAAAGCAATGTTCTCAAAAACGGTTGAGTTTGACAGAAGATTAAAATGCTGAAAAATCATACCGATTTTTTTACGCGATTCTCGCAGTGAAGCAGGCTTCAGTCTTGTAATGTCGGTACCTTTTATTAAAATTTCTCCTGAATCGGGTGCTTCAAGCATGTTTATGCATCTTACCAGCGAGGATTTTCCTGCACCGCTCAGGCCGATTATTCCAAAAATATCTCCATTGTTGATGGATAGGTTTATATCATTTAATGCGATTATTTTTCCGCTATCAGTCTGATAAGTCTTTTTTAGATTTCTTATTTCAATCAAACCGGCCACCTCATTTATGTATATTCTGTGTAAATAAAATCTAATTCCTAGTAAGCATATATGTTTAATAGGATTTTACTCTATAAGGTAATATGATGTCAATAGTTTGAAGAAAAATATTTGCAAACAAATAGGAATACTAGGAAAAATTTATTGACAGTATATCTTGGGTAATAGTATGATGTGTACAATACATATAGGAATAATAGGAATAACGGGTTAAATATTTAAATAAGAATTGGTATAACTACTATTGAGTTTCATTATAAAGGAAGTGAACCGTATGAAGATAAGCACGAGATTGGTCCATGGTCATAAGGGGGTTGACAAGGAAACCGGAGCCGTAAGTTTTCCTATATATCAGAGTGCCACATTCAGGCATCCCGGACTTAACCAGACTACCGGCTATGATTATTCCAGACTCCAAAATCCGACCAGAGAAGAACTTGAAAATACCATTGCAAGCCTTGAAAACGGGACTACAGGATTTGCATTTTCCAGTGGAATGGCAGCCATATCCACAGCTTTGTCTCTTTTTGTACCGGGAGACCATATAATAGTGTCCGACGATTTATATGGAGGTACCTATAGATTATTTGAGGAAATGTATAAAAAATACGGTATTGAATTTTCTTATTTGGATACAAGCAATATAGATAATGTTAAAACTGCTGTTAAAAAGAATACAAAAGCACTTTTTATAGAAACCCCTTCAAATCCTATAATGAAGGTTACAGATATAGCTGCGGCGGCTGAGTTGGCTAGAAGTTCGGGAATACTTACAATTGTGGACAATACATTTTTGACCCCTTATTATCAAAGACCCATTGAACTGGGAGCAGATATAGTACTGCACAGCGGTACCAAATACCTTGGGGGCCATAATGATACCCTGGCCGGGTTAATAGTAGTAAAAAATGAAGAGCTTGCCGCCAGGATAAAGTTGATACAAAAAACAGAGGGGGCTATGCTTGCTCCGTTTGATAGCTGGCTTATACTGCGCGGTATAAAAACTCTTTCAGTACGGATGGACCGTCAGCAGAAAAATGCCGCAGAGGTTGCAAATTGGCTTAGAAGTAATAATAATGTGGAAAGGGTCTACTATATCGGTCTTGAAGATCATGAAGGCTATGAAATTTCAAAAAGGCAAGCATCAGGTTTTGGCGCTATGATATCATTTTCTGTGAAGGATGCTTCATTGGTAGAAAAAGTGCTGGAACGCATCAGGTTGGTTTTATTTGCCGAGAGCCTAGGAGGGGTGGAAAGTCTTATAACCTATCCTATGGTACAGACGCATTCTGCCATACCTGCTGAAATGAGAGAAAGGCTTGGAGTTGATGAGAAGCTCCTAAGACTTTCAGTGGGTATAGAAGCAGCTGAAGATATTATAGCTGATCTTGAGCAGGCTTTGGAATGAGTAGATTATAACAAAAAGATTTAATATTGGGGTGATTTTGAAATGAAATTCGGGACCAAACTTATTCATAACGGAAATGAAATCGATAAGACCACCGGGGCTTTAAGTATACCGGTGTATCAGGTATCTACCTATCATCAGGAGGATATTGACAAGGGACAGGAATTTGATTATTCCAGATCCGGCAATCCTACAAGAAAAGCTCTTGAAGATACCATAGCAAAGCTGGAAGGAGGAGACAGGGGCTTCGCATTTTCATCGGGCATGGCTGCAACCTCCTCGGTTCTGTCAACTTTTTCTTCGGGAGATCACATAATAGTATGTGAAGACGTATATGGCGGCACCTATAGGATAACTACAAACTTTTTCAACAGGTTTAAACTTGATATAACTTTTGTTGATGCTTCAGATATAAATGCGATTAAAGGAAGTATAAGAAACAATACTAAAGCACTATTTCTGGAAACTCCATCCAATCCTTTAATGAAAATTATAGATTTGAAAAGTGCAGTTGAAATTGCTAAACAGCATGGAATACTAGTAATTGTTGATAATACTTTCATGTCGCCTTATCTTCAAAGACCGTTGGAGTTGGGAGCTGATATAGTAGTTCATAGTGCAACCAAATTCATAGGAGGCCACAGCGATGTAATAGGCGGCCTTGCTGCAGTAAAAGGTGCTGAACTGGCTAAAAGAGTCTATTTTGTTCAGAATGGCTTTGGTGCTGTACTTGGACCTCAGGATTCCTGGCTGTTACTCAGGGGACTCAAAACCTTGAAGGTAAGGATGGACTACCAGCAAAATAACGCAAACAGGCTGGCACAATGGCTTAAGACAAATAAGCATGTTAAAAAGGTTTATTATCCGGGGCTTGAGGAGCACCCTGGACGCAATATTCATATGTCCCAGGCTGACGGCGCCGGGGCGGTTTTATCCTTTGAGACTGTTGATACCGAAATGGCAAAACGTTTCATGAAGAATGTAAAAATGGCGGCAGTTGCAGTAAGCTTGGGAGGTGTCGAAACTATAGCCTCTTACCCGGTAAAGATGTCCCACGCTTCAATACCCAAGCCTGAAAGGGAAAGGCTGGGGATTTCGGACAGTCTTATACGTATTTCGGTTGGACTTGAAGAAATAGACGATTTGATTGAGGATTTTGAGAGAGCATTGAGCTGATATTATGGGATACAGAAAAAGAGCAGGGGTTTGCTTGCTCTGACCATAAATATTATCTGTATCCTTTTATTTATACAAATACCTACTAAACCTATAGGAATAATAAAAATATTTTGAAAATGTATTGACAATAATTTCTTAGGGGGATAAAATAAAAGCATATTAAAACCAAGTAAACAAATAAGAATACTAGGAAATAATTTTGGAGGCGATATTATGTCAAAGGTAGCTAAAAATTTGACCGATTTAATTGGAAACACCCCACTTCTTGAACTTTCAAACTATAATGCGGAAAATAAACTTGAAGCAAAGGTAATTGCAAAACTTGAATATTTCAATCCGGCAGGAAGCGTAAAGGACAGGATCGGATACGCAATGATCAAGGATGCAGAGGAAAAAGGCTTGTTAAAAAAGGATTCTGTAATAATTGAACCTACAAGCGGAAATACAGGTATAGCCCTTGCATTTGTTTCAGCAGCCAAAGGCTACAGATTGATACTGACCATGCCTGAAACCTTCAGTATAGAAAGAAGAAATCTTCTCAAGGCATACGGTGCAGAACTGGTACTCACTCCCGGTTCGGAAGGCATGAAGGGTGCAATTAGGAAAGCTGAAGAACTGGCAGCAGAAATCCCGAATTCGTTTATACCCCAGCAGTTCAAAAATCCCGCTAATCCGGAAATCCATAGAAAAACAACAGCAGAGGAAATATGGAGGGATACCGACGGCCAGGTGGATATTATTGTGGCCGGAGCAGGAACTGGAGGAACTATAACAGGTATAAGCGAGGTACTTAAACAGAAGAAACCCGGTATCCTGTCGGTTGTTGTGGAACCGTTTGATTCCCCAGTAATTTCAGGAGGAAATCCGGGGCCTCATAAAATCCAGGGAATAGGACCTGGTTTTGTACCTGATGTATTAAACAAGAGTATCCTCGATGAGATTTACAAGGTAAAAAATGAAGAAGCCTTTGAAACTGCAAGAAAACTAGCCAGAACAGAAGGACTTCTTGTGGGGATATCCTCGGGTGCTGCGGCTTTTGCAGCAACACAGCTTGCCCAGAGACCTGAAAATAAGGGCAAGACAATAGTTGTAATTCTTCCGGATACAGGTGAAAGATACCTTTCAACTCCTGTATTTCAGGACTGATAACTAGTAAAAAATTTAATATCATTAAGACATTAGGGGGAATTATTTAATCCCCCTAATATTTTAACCAGATTCAGGGTAAGGCATTAAGAAAGGAGGCCAAAGCATTGCAAAAATCAATTGAAATACAAAGCAGGGGATTAACATTAAGAGGAACATTACATTTACCTGACAACCAAAAGGGAAAAATTCCGGTAATTATTATTTTTCATGGTTTCGCAGGAAATAAAACAGGGCCTCATTTCATATTTGTAAGATTATCAAGACTGCTTGAAGCAAAGGAAATTGCAACTGTACGCTTTGATTTTGGCGGTAGCGGTGAAAGTGACGGAAAATTTAAAGAAATGACTATCACCGGAGAGCTTGAGGATGCAAAAAACATCCTCAATTATGTAAAAGTTCAAGAGTTTACAGATACCGGCAATATTGGAGTATTAGGCCTTAGTATGGGAGGAGCGGTTGCAGGTATGCTGGCTGGTGAAAGAAAGAATGATATAAAAGCATTGTGCTTATGGGCACCTGCCGGCAATATGGGTGAAATCGCAGTAAATGACTTTATCGGCAGGCAGAACCTGCCAAAGCTTAATGATGATGGCTTTTATGATGTGGAAGGACTGCTTTTGGGAAAAGTGTTTGTGGACGATGCCGAAAAGCTTGATATATATGGTAAGTCGGCAGTTTTTGATAAAAAAATTCTGATAATTCACGGAGATTCGGATGAGGTTGTAAAACTGGACGCCTCCAAAAGGTATGTCGAGTATTATGGAAACAGGTCAAAGCTCATAGTCATTGAAGATGCCGATCATACCTTTAACGGAAGAATCTGGGAAGACCAGGTTATAGCCCATACTTTGAAATTCTTTGAGTTTTGAACCAACATTGAAATAAAATGCATATTAATATATAAATGACAGTTTAGGATTTATCCCAGGCTGTTTTACTGTTTAGCAGATATATCATTCCAATAAATTTTACCATTTGTCTTATTATATCGAATTAAGTAATTATTCCTATAATATATTGTTTGATGTGTTATAAGTTGATATAATTTTCTTTGTACTAATGTATCAGGGGGGGATTACTATTAAAAAGTATGTTTATATTAATGGAAATGAAAGAGTTGCTATTGAAAATGTTGAGTTGTTTCAGGTCTTTTTGAGATCAGGTAAAATAACAAAAGATACGTTTCTCTTCGATGAAGAAATACAAAACTGGGTAAGTGTATTGCAAATTCCTGAATTTGCCACGTTTTTTCAATATGCACCAAACAGTCAGCCTTTCTATGGAAATAATCAACAGCAAGGTTTTCCTCAAAATCAGCCTTATCAAGCCAGTTATCAGAACTTTCAGCCACCAGTTCCTGTTAAGAAAACGCCGCTTTACGTAACAATAGCAATAATTGCAGGTATAGCAGCATTTGTGGCAGTTGGATTCCTGACTGGTCTGTTCAAAAAGCATACTGACACTACTACTGCTGCTCATATAACTGATATTTTCAGCAGTACGACACAATCTGAAAGCACATCATCGGGCTCTGATTCTTCAGATAACAGTAGTTCGTCAAGTAAGGAAATGCGTGCCGTTCAAAAGATGGTTTCGATTATGCAGGATTTGAACAATAATGTACCTATAAGTGAAGAACAATACTCTTCATCCGAATACGGTCAGCTGGCTCCGGTGCTCAAAGAATTCCAAAATTATTATATAAAGCTCCAGAAAGAAAGGAACCGGATTCAGGATGAGGTTACAAAATTAGATGTAAATTCAATATTTACCGAAGAAAACCTTGGCAATCTTGATAATATAAAGACTACCGAAGATAATCTCAGGAATTATCTTGATGATTATAAAACCTATGAACAGAATTATAAGCAGTATACTGCCGAATACAAGGATAATATTATGAAGCTGGATTTACCGGAAGCATCAAAGAATAATTTCCTGCAGAGTTTCAACAAGAGTAACGACCAGGTTATGGTATTAATGGATAAGTTCTTTACCGCCGAAGAATCCTTTATAAACAATATGATTCAGATTATGACCTTCCTTGAAGGAAAACAGGGTGAATATGATTTCAGCGGAGGACAGATACAATTTTATTCGGATGATGATGTAAACACATATAACAATTATTATACTGAAATGCAAAATGCAGCAAACCAGGAAGTTGATATACAGAAACAGATGACTCAAATGTCACAAAAGACACTTGATAATCTTAAAAGTGCACAATAAGATTTATATATTTACTAACAGGAAGCCATATGAAGAGTAAGTTCACTTCATACGGCTTCTTTTATTTTACATTTTTTTTGACAAAAGCTTCCTTTTTTCATAAATATATTGTAAAATAAAATATAATATGTAAAAATAAGGGATATAAGTATGAAAATAGCAGATAATAAAAATGGAAGCATTACGGTTGAAGCTTCGCTGGTAGTGCCGATAGTTATATTTTGTATATTTGCAGTAATGTACTTTGCAATACTTCTCTATCAGCAGGTTCATCTTCAGGCTACTGCCGATTTGACCTCGGAAAAGGGAGCAGAATCCTGGTATAACAGCAAGATAAATATTGAAACAGGAAAGCTGGATATGAAATACTTGGACAATGACGGCTTATACTGGCAGCTGCTGGATTTGAACAAGGATAAAAAGCTCAATAAAATTAACAATTTTGTTCTTGCAGGTAAAAATAAGGGCTTGGGAATGCTGGACATGAGCAGTATCCTGGTAAGCCGGATGGAAAATAGAAATCAAAGGGTAAACGTTGTAATCAAGGATTTTGTTATATATAAAAAACTTGAGGTGTCGATCCGGGACAGGTATGGAATACCGGCTGCAAACATACTGCAGGTGTTTGGAAAAGGTGATTCGCTTAACATACCTGAGGCATCTGAGTATGTAATAAGCCAACCCTCTGAATTCATAAGAAATATAGATTTCGTCGATGACTTGGGGAAGGAAATCGGTAGAAAATATCCCGGTATAGGCAGTACTTTTCAAAAGATAGCAGATACCATAGGAAATATTAAGGGGAAAATTTCAGAATTCTTTAATTAAAACTCAACTTTTCCAAGTCAATGAAAGTGTATTTTCAGATATTTTTAATCAAGCTGATTTATACCGGGGGGATAAAGTGAAAATTTCGAGTCAAAGAGGTCAGATTACAGTTTTCTTATGTTTTATACTGGTGGCGATTCTTATCTTTTCGGGAGTTCTGGTCGACGGATCAAGAGTGGCGGCTGCCAGAGCCCAGACAAGAAGAGCGGTTTCAGCCAGTGCCGAGTCGGCTCTTTCGTTGTTTGACAGTAAGCTGAAGGACGATTATGGTATTTTTTGCTTAAACCGAAATGACCAGAATGAATTACAGGAAATTATAAGTGAATATTTGAAAAAGAATTTGATGATAGATGAAAATCCAGGGCAAAAGGGATTTGATCCGTATAATTTCCGGATCGAAAGCTTGAATGTATCCCCTCTATATAATTTGACCGAAAATGACGTTGTAAAGAATCAAATACTACAATACATGAAGTACAGGGCACCTAAAGCCATTATTGAAGGAATTCTGGACAGGCTTGCAATTGTTAAGGACGGCAGCAATATGGCAGAGGCATATAAAAGAAAATCTAAAATAGATAAGCTGGCAAGTAAGGTCGCAAAGCTTCAGGAAAAGCTGAAAAAGCTTGTAAATGGTAAAAACGGTGATGGAAAGAATATAAAAACATTTGTCGACGGTTTTAATCTTAATGGAGTATGGAATAGTCTGACTGAAAAGTATGCAAGTCTGGCAGACCAGTACAAAAGCCTGGTGCAGGCCAAGAGTGAAATAGACCAAAGTATACAAAGTGCAAGCTTTCAGTTGGATAACGATAGTGACGGCAGCCAGCTTGCTGAGCTTATGAAGCAGTCAGGACAAATTTCGGCACAGATTTCAGCAGTTTATGAGGATATAAAGAATACATATACGGAACTTAAAATAGACCAGACCGATTCATTTATTGCTCCCAACAATTCATCAATAGATTGTATACAAGAAATACTCAAGTTAAAAGATGATTTGACAGCCCAAATCAATGATCTTAAGGATTATTTGGGTAAAACCTTCGGTAGTAGTAATGGAACAGAGTCAGGAGGTTTTGGAGAATTACTCGGAAAGGACCTTAAAGACATTGAAGATGCTTTGTTTCCCGAGGGTGAAGATATAAAACTAATTGATGGACTTAAGGCGAACTGTGGTGTACTTAAAAATGCAGTTTCAAAGCTTGACTTGATAAGTGCAGATTCAGTCGGTTCGGGTAGTGTAAACGGAAGCTATATCCGGCAGGTATTGGACGGAATTGTCTCAGATTATAAAGGAATTACATACGATTATAAAAATGCAGGACCCGGAAATAACCAGGAGGATACCAGAGAACAGCAGGCAGAGGCGGCGAAAAAAAGACTGAACGAGCCCAAAAATGAAGATAAGGAGTTGGGAGAAAATGAAGCCCAGCTTCCATCTCATAAAAAGATTGCTTCCAGGGTATTCAGCGATCAGGAGGATGGAGAAACCGGCTCGGAAGGTATTGGGGATAATTCCGGTCCTTCAGATGAAACACCGGAGGCTGAGACCAAATATGAAGGAGATATTGGAAATCTTGGTGATGAAGTAGGGTTTGACGAGGATAGCGGATTTTCAGAAGATGCATTAGGCTTTTTGGGGTCATTCGGGGATTTGCTGGGGAAGGGTATATCACAGCTTATGGACAATCTTTATATAAATGAATATATAATGGGTACGTTTAAAAATGCAGTGCCTTATATCTTAAGGGACGGTCAACAGGAGAAGGACTTAAACCTTAGAGGATTAGCCAAAACAGAGAATAAAAGCTATTTTGATTATGAGACTGAATATATACTTAACGGTGCCAAATCCCAGAATACAAATAAAACTATAGTCGAGGGAGAAATTCTTCTTATCAGGTTTGCTATGGACACACTTCATGTTTATATGGATCCTCAAAAAAAACAACTGGCATTAGGCATCGCTGCTGCGGTGGCGGGGTGGTGGACCGGCGGACTGGGAATTCCCATTGTGTCAAACCTGATAATGTGTGGTTGGGGAATGGGAGAGGCAATCATAGACCTGAACCATCTGATGAAAGGTGAATTGGTTCCGTTTTATAAGCTTAAAGGTGATTGGGAACTGAACCTTGGATTGGTGAAGGCTTCAAGTCCCAAGACAGAAAACAAATTGAAGTTTTCCTATTATGATTATCTAAGATTGTTTCTGCTATTTACAAGTACAGAGAACAAAATAAACAGAATTGAAGACCTGATTCAGCTCAACAGACAGTTGGAAACCCCGGGGTTTATGATGGGAAACTGTAATACAATGCTTCGGGTGGATGCCGTTATATCAATGAAGTATAACCTTTTGACAGGCCTTTTCTCACCAAAATCGAGCAAAACTTCCGACGGCAGGCACAAGTTCAGAGTTGTACTGTATGACGGCTATAAATAATTTATATTTCGGAGGCTGTAAATGAGGCGAAATCTTGTCAAGGGCTCGGTAACTGTAGAAGCATCATTGGTACTGCCAATTTTTATCGGTGCTGTACTGACTATAGTCTTTTTAATTAAGCTGGTATTCATTAATGAAGTGTTTCAGCATGCAATAAACGGAGCAGCCCATGAAATGGCTTCCACAAGCTATATTTATTATATATCCGGAGTAATGGGAATACATGATACAGTCAGAGACGGTTTGGAAAACGGTACTCAGGACATTAATAACAAAATTTCATCAATATCAGGGTTGGCCGACGGTCTGGAAAACCTGATTGGAAACGGGAATTCCGAGAACCAGGCCGAAAGTATAGATCAGCTGAAAAATAACTTTAATACCAGTCTTACAAATACAGCCGATGTTATTAATAACCCCTTGAAGTTTCTCAAGGATGCAGCATGTCTCATAGCAGGAGGGGCTTTTGATGATTTGAAAAATGAACTGTGTATACCGGTTGTCAAGCTATATATGAAAAAGTACCTTTCCACTCCTGATATATCCTTTGAAAACAGAATCAAGGGGCTCAATATAGCAGGAGGTGCCGATGGGATTGATCTGAACAGCTCAAGCTTTTTTGAGGATGAAAAATGCAATATTGATATTATTGTAAGGTATAAAGTGAATCTTCCCTTTCCCTTCAGAATTTTTAACGGCATAAATGTTGAACAAAGGGCAGTTGAAAGGGCATGGACTTATGGAGATAAAGACAACGGTCCGACCGGAAAGGATGAACAGGAGGATGTATGGGCTCTTGGTAATCTGGAGAGGGGCCGGCTGATAAGAGAGAGATTCGGAGCAAACCTGCCGTTTGACTTTCCAGTTATAGCGGCATTTGACTCGGGAAAGGCTACAATGATAAAAAGCATGGATCTTACAACAGTTTATTATCAGAGCAGTTTTAATGTTAAGGACAAAATTTTAGACTATATCAATGAATTAAGGAAATTCAACGGCGGAAAGAGGGGCAGTGTTGAAATAGGTAGTACCGAAATAACACAAAAGGTACTTAAACTTGTAATCCCGGAAAATGAGCTTAAGCAGGAAACAAATTCTGTGCTGGAGGAGTGCAGAGGAATTGCTGCAGGCTATGGTATACAACTGGATATTAATAAGTACCAGACTAAAAAAACAAGTGATGAAAGCGGTGAATAGAATATGGAAAGTCTTCTGTTCCCGTTTATGGCAGTTATATATGCAAATCTTCTTTACAAAATAAATCTCATAGATGATTTGAAAAAAACAAGGTATATTAATTGGCTGTTTTCAGGCTTTTACAGCTCAGCAGAAGGTATTGCCTGCGAAATTAGTGCTGCATTGTCGGCGGTGCTTTTGTTCAAAAGATATGGTATTACTGCAGAATGCATATTATATGCATTTATGTGCCAGATTCTTATTACTGCTGCTATTCTGGAATTCAAAAATGAATTTTCCGCAAGGATAGAATTTATGGCAGCTGTAACAGCTACAGCGGCTTTTTTGATACGGTTGTGGGGATACGGCATATCCCTTCAGGAATCCATTTTGGGGATATTGGTCTCAGGAATATCCCTTTCTGTAATTTCGCTTCTTACCAAGGGCGGAGTCAATATTAAAGATATTATTCTCATCTCTTTTTCGGGTTATATTTTGGGGCTGCAGCAATCTCTTGAAGCCCTGCTTACAGCATCTGTCCTGTCTGCCGTGATATCTCTCGTGGGTATCGTTCGGGGCAGGTATGATAAAAAAAGCTCAATCCCCTTTGTAATTTTGTTTTACATAGGATACCTGTCTGTTCTTTGCATGTAAGATACATATGGGATTACATCTCTAATAATTTATTTCTATAAGACTCTCCTTCCCATTCACATAATTTAATTTAAAAAATCATATTTGTTTAATACCATCTATGCTTAAATTTGGGGGCGCATTTTATATCAAAACTGAATATATTACATTAACAATTATTTTATGTGAAGCTTTTATTTATAAGAATGGAGGGGTGTTTTTATATGAGAAGGGGACCTGTATACATACTTATCTGCATAGTTATGATAATTGCGTTTGTTTTTACAGCATGCGGGAAATCTGCTTCCGGTGCCGATACAACCAAGCTTACTACTGTAAAGGTTGCATTTGATGATGCAGTAACCGAGGCAGGAGTTATTCTGGCCGACAAGCTGGGTTATTTTGAAAAACAAGGGATAAAAATGGAATATGTCAGATTCAATTCAGGTTCAGATGAACTATCTGCCATAATTTCAAACCAGGTGGATGTGAGCAGAGGTATTATCAATGCCGCCCTGTTTAATGCCTCGAGTCAGGGTTTTAATGTAAAAGTGGTTGCTGACGGAGCATATAATATACCGGGAAAGGGTTTTTTCCAAATAGCTCTGAAAAAAGGACTGGGAGAAAAGGTTAAGGATTTCAAGGATTTGAAGGGCTTGAAAATTGCTATTGCCTCACGGGGCTCCATTAATGAATTGTTTGTGGAAAAAGCTCTCGAAAAAGGCGGATTGTCTGAAAAAGATATCAGTTTTGTTGTGGTAGATTCCTTCCCGGATATGCTGACTGCGGTAGCCAACGGTAATGCCGATGCTACCATGCAGCTGGAACCTCTTATTACAAAAGGTGTTGATGAAGGAATACTGGAATGGTGGAAAGACCCTGATACATATGCGACAGGCGAAGAAATGTCTGTTTTAATGTACAGCCCCAACTTAGTGAAGAAGCCTGAGCTGGGTAAGAAATTCATGGTTGCATACCTTAAGGGAGTCAGGGCATATTGTGATGCTCTTGTATATGGTAATAAAGATCAGGCTAAAATAGTTGACATTCTTGCCAAAAACACTTCTGTAAATGATCCTGCTACACTTTTAAAAATGAAAACTCCGGGTCTGGAACCCAATGGTAAACTGCTTAAGGAAGGTATTGCCTCCGACCAGCAGTGGTATATGAACAAGGGTCTTGTTAAGTCACCGGCTGATATAGGTAAGTTGATTGATGAAAGCTATGCAAAATATGCAGTAGGAATTCTTGGAGAATATAAGCAGCCAAAATGAGGGATAGACAATGATTACGGAGAAGAAATTGCAGCTTCAACAAAAACATAAAATCAAACATACCAATGGATTGGATTCAGTAGCAGCAAGAAGAGTACTTTCAATAGTATCTCCGTTTGCTCTGCTTTTGATATGGGAGCTCCTGGTCAGAGTTCACCTTTTGGACAGCAGGTTCTTTCCTGCTCCCTCCAAGGTACTTTCAACGCTATTTGAAATGGCCAGGAACGGTATTTTATTCTCTGATATTTGGGTAAGTCTTACCAGGATTATGGGGGGATTTTTACTTGGAGCTGTTCCTGGACTGCTGCTGGGGCTGACAATGGGATTGTTCCCGACAGTCAAGGCAGTATTCGATCCGCTTGTGGCATCGACCTATCCTATACCAAAGCTGGCTTTAATGCCTTTGATAATGATAATTTTCGGCTTGACTGAATTTGAAAAAATGATTGTAATTGCCCTGGGAACCTTCTTTCCCGTACTTATGAACACAGTATCGGGAGTTGTCAATATCAACAAGATATACTGGGACGTCGCAAAAAACTATGGTGCTACCAGAAAACGTTTTTATCTTACAGTTGCCTTACCCGGTGCGCTGCCAACTATTTTTACCGGTATAAAGCTGGGTATGGGAATGGCCCTCCTTTTAATTGTGGCAGCAGAGATGAATGGCGCTACCCAGGGTATTGGTTACAGGATATGGGAATCATACTCCATATTTAACATTCCTGAGATGTTTGTTTCATTTATAGTTATGTCTTTGTTAGGATATATTTTTACTATAATTCTGGATGAAGTGGAGCACCTGTTTGTTCCATGGAGGCGTGATTAGGAGAGGGATGCAGTATGAGTAGAGCATATGTGATGGAGGATATTATAGCAGAGACTGTTGAAAGCAGTGCAGCTAAAAATGTAAAAATTGAGATGGATAGTCTTGCAAAAAAATTTTTGGTTAGAAAAAAAGAAATAGTGGCATTTCATAATGTAAGCTTGAAAATACATGAGGGTGAGTTCTGGTGCTTTGTCGGACCAAGCGGGTGTGGAAAAACTACGCTGCTGAGAGTATTGGCAGGATTGGAGACCCCAACTTCAGGTACGCTTGCAATACATAGAAACAACCCTGAGAAGCCTTTAAACTCCATGGTGTTTCAGGAATATGCCATATTTCCGTGGATGACTGTCTGGGATAATATTGCATACGGACTTAAAAACAGAAAGGTTGAACAGGCCATAATCCAGAGAAATGTATCTGAATATGTTGAGAAAATGGGACTTCAAAAATTCGTTAAAGCCTATCCGCACCAACTTTCAGGAGGCATGAAGCAAAGGGTAAGTATCGCAAGGGCATTTGCCAACGATGCTGAGATACTACTTATGGATGAACCCTTTGCTTCTCTTGATGAACAGAATAGAATGATTCTGCAGCAGGAGCTTCTTCAGATTTGGGAAAATAATAAAAAGACAGTGGTTTTTATTACACACAGTATAGGAGAGGCAATCTTTCTGTCTGACCATATAATGGTTATGACAGGCCATCCAGGAGAGATTAAGGACGTACTTGATGTTAAGCTTCCAAGGCCCAGAAATATGACGGAATTGCGTTCAAAACCGGTATTCAACATACTTTTTTCAAATATATGGTCGGAAATCAAGGAAGAAGTTACCAGATAAAAAAGCAAAAACAAGTACAATCAAAAGTTAAGTAATTTGTTATAACAATGGCACTTAAAACAAATAATAAAATTAGGAATATCAAAACCTTTTGGTGTTTATGGATATTTAAAATATGTACGGGAGATGATGCTTTGAATAGGGAAAGAGCAAAAGAAATAATGGAATCCCAGGGAATCATACAGGTACTGTACGGGAGTTCACCTGTTTGGATAGAGGATTTAAATGGTGATAACGCCCAGGTATCCTATATCGGCTCTAATAACAGAATACAAGTACCTCTGAATAAATTGAATGAGACCCATCCTATGTAGACATGCAAAATAATAAAAAGGGACTGCCTGAAGAAACTCACGGATAAGGATTATCCATCATCCGTTAAAATTCTCAGGAGTCCCTTTTTTATTGGACTATAAGTGGGAAAGTTGAATTATTAACTTAATTTACAATATGATATAATATGGTGGTAACCAAACGGGCAAATAAGGCTGAAAATATGAGAACAAATTTGGACAATCAGGGGTGTTATAATGAAATTACACGAGATTATTGAAATATTAAAAGCTGAGGTCCTGACCGGAGACAGAGAGTCACAAATGGAAATACTCTCGGCATGTGGTTCAGACCTTATGAGTGATGTAATGGCATATGTAAAAGATAATGTTCTTTTACTGACAGGTCTGATTAACCCACAAGTGATAAGGACGGCAGAAGTTATGGACATAAAGGTTGTAGCTTTTGTAAGAGGAAAAATTCCAGATTCAAATATTCTCGAACTGGCCAGAGAAAAAGATATAACGGTAATCAGAACGGAATATCCGATGTTTATAGCATGCGGAAAGCTTTACAAGGCAGGAATAACCGGAAGAGGTGCGGATTGTTGAGCGAGAATCTGATTAATCTCTACTATGTTATAAATGCAAATGACTTTTCGGCTGCCGGTGAAGCATCGGGCAATGTAAAAAAGAAGCTCGTACAGCTGGGTATAGATCCTGCAATAATAAAAAAAACTGCAATTTCAATGTATGAAGCCGAAATGAATGCATTTATTCACGCCAATGGCGGAGAGATAAATGTTGAGATAAGCAATAACAGAATAGTTATTGTAATATCAGACAAAGGTCCCGGAATAGCCGATCTGGATCTGGCTATGAAAGAAGGTTACTCCACAGCTTCCGACAAGGTGAGGGAAATGGGATTCGGCGCCGGAATGGGCCTTCCCAATATAAAAAGATACTCAGATGAACTGGATATACAAACAGAAGTAGGAAAAGGAACGACGGTAAGAATTATAGTTTATATAAATTAGGTTCATAGTTCATAGTTCAGAGTTCGGAGTTAGGAGTTCAGAGTTCGGAGTTGAGAGTTCAGAGTTCGGGGTTTAGAGTTTAGAGTTCGGAGTTTAGAGTTCAGAGTCCGGGGTTCAGAGTCCAGAGTTCGAAGCTTTGTAAGTTAAAGTTCATGGTTTGGAGTTTGTAGATTTTAGAATAACTAAAGTTCGGTTTTATTGGTCGTGATAGTGTTAGCGTTCAGAGTTAGGGGTTGCAATTAAATGTTATGAGTTTAGTATTAATAGCTAAAAGAGTAATTTAAAAGCTTAAACTCTCAACTCCAAACTTTCAACCCTCAACCCTCAACCATCAACCATCAACTCCGAACTTGACAGGAGGTTTACAATGGGGACATATTTTCACTCGGTAACTTTAAATGAAGAAAAATGCAGGGGCTGTACCAACTGTATCAAACGGTGCCCTACTGAAGCTATCCGGGTAAGAAAGAGTAAAGCGCGTATTATTAATGAAAGATGTATAGACTGCGGTGAATGCATCAGAATATGTCCGTATCATGCAAAAAATGCCATAACAGATAAACTTGAAACGATAAATTCGTATAAATATAAAGTAGTTATACCTGCCCCATCCTTATATGGGCAGTTTAAGACCATGTACACCAGAAATCATATTCTTACGGCATTGAAGCAGCTCGGGTTCGATGAGGTTTTTGAAGTCGCAAGAGCTGCCGAGATTGTAAGTGACGCCACAAGAAAGCTGATAGGAAAGGGAGAATTGAAAAAGCCGGTTATTTCTTCTGCTTGCCCGGCTGTTGTAAGATTGATACAGGTTAGATACCCAAATCTTATTGATAATATTCTAAAGCTGGAATCTCCAATGGAGGTTGCGGCCAAAATAGTTAAAAACAAGGTATTGCATGAGAAAAAATTGGATCCTGCCGATATAGGCGTATTCTTTCTGACACCGTGTGCCGCCAAGGCAACAAGTGTAAAAGCTCCTTACGAAATGGAAAAATCAAATGTAGATGGTGTAATATCTATTAAGGATATTTATTTAAAGCTTTTGTATTTGCTGGAACATGGAACAAGTACTGAACAACTTGAAACAGCAGGTTTTGAAGGAATAAGATGGGCTAACCCGGGTGGTGAAAGCCTTGCACTTAACACCGAAAAATTTCTGGCTGTTGACGGAATTCACAACGTAATTACAATTCTTGAAGAAATAGAAAATGATAAGCTGGAGGATGTTGAATTTATAGAGGCACTTGCCTGCAGCGGAGGTTGCCTTGGTGGACCGCTTACCGTAGAAAATGCATACGTTGCAAAAACCAAATTGAAAAAGCATATAGACCAGGCAAAACAAAAGGGTATTGAGGTAGGTCAGACAGATAAGCTTGACGATGATTTGGTCTGGACAGGCAACATTGAATACAAGCCTGTTATGAAGCTTGACAGTGATTTTGCAAAAGCAATGAAAATGCTTGAGGATCTGGAATCAATAAATAATATTCTGCCGGGGTTGGACTGTGGCGCATGCGGCGCACCAAGCTGCAGAGCTCTTGCAGAAGATATAGTCAGGGGTATCGCAAACGAAACCGATTGTATTTTCAAGCTCAGGGAAAAAGTCAGAGACCTTGCTTCCCAGATGATAGAGCTGGAAGCAAAAATGCCTCCGGTTCTGGACAGGGAAAATGACGACAAACAGGAACAGGAGAGTTGAAATGACAGTAAGAGAGTTGACTGAAAAATTAAACTTGAAACCGGTTACTGCCAAAGCCGGACTGGACAAGCAAGTAACAGGGCTATATATATGTGACCTCTTAAGTTGGGTAATGTCCCATGCCGGCAGCAGCAATGCATGGATTACTGTACTCACAAATCTTAATACAGTTGCCGTTGCACTGCTGACCGAGATTTCCTGCATAATCATTCCTGAAGGTATAAAAGCAGAAGAGACAATGGTCAAAAGAGCTGAAACTGAAGACATCGCAGTACTTGAAACCGATGACGATGCATACAGCATATGCTGCAAAGCGTACAAAGCGGGAATAGGTAAGGCAGTTGATAGTAGAAAATTGTTGACAGTTGATAGATGACAATTGACAGTTAAAAACAGCTGAGAATACGTTTTTTTAAAATATTAGTTACATTTATTATATAATTATACGGATGGAGTAGAACCCCATCCCTACTTTTAAGTTGGTTCAACTGTACACTGTCCTCTGTCAACTGTCAACTAATTAGAGGTGTTTATGAAATTTGCAACTGATCTTCATATCCATTCAGCATTATCACCATGTGCGGATAAGGATATGACTCCAAATAACATAGTTAATATGGCAAGATTAAAAGCCTTGGATATAATCGCGGTAACCGATCATAATTCGGCTGAAAACATTGAAGCAGTGCTCTCATGCTGCGAAGGCTCGGATGTTTTGACTATTCCGGGAATGGAGATAGAAACAAGGGAGGAAGTACATTTGATTTGTCTTTTCCCGGACCTTGAGTCGGTTCTTGCAATGCAGAAGAAAGTTTATGATGCACTTCCCGGTTTTAAAAATAATGAAAAAATATTCGGTGAGCAAATCATATTTAACAGCAGTGATGAAATTACAGGCAGTGTGGATCAGCTGTTGCTTACAGCAACAAGACTCAGTCTTGAGGAAACAGTATTAAATGTATTAGAATTGGGTGGGGCAGTGATACCTGCTCATATCGACCGGAATTCCTACAGCATATTATCCAATCTTGGCGGAATTCCTGAAAATCTTAATATTAGGTGGCTGGAAGTCTCCAGGGGAGGCGATAGGGAAAAATTACTGAAGGAAGTTGATTATTTGTCAAAATATTTCCTATTAACATCTTCCGATGCACACTCTCTGGAAAATATTCTGGAACGTGAAAATTTTATTGAACTTAGTAATAAGACTGTTGAGAGTCTTTTATGTACCTTACGTAATGGATATTGAAAATTTAAAAGGAAATGCTGAAATAGTAACATTAGTACTACCATTTCTTTGACAAAATCCCTTTTGTTAAAAAAATCAAATTCAAAACAATAAATGCTTTGCTTTTTTGTTATCTGTATTGAATGTTTTACGAAAATTTGTTATAATGTTAACGAAATTTGTTAAATACTTAACACATCTTACGGACAATCACAAAAAATTACATCTTTTATTGGGAGGTTGTATTCAATGGGTGACAATATGTGCTGCTGCGGGTCTGCTGACGTAATGGACCAGAAGCTGCAGGAAATCATTGAGAGGTACAAGGATACCAATGGCGCACTAATTCCGGTTTTGCACGAAGCTCAGGAGTTGTACGGATACCTGCCTATGGAAGTTCAGATGAAAATATCTGAAGGGCTTGGTATTACTCTTTCTGAGATATATGGGGTCGTGACATTCTATACCCAGTTTTCATTGAAGCCAAAGGGAAAAAACAGAATATCGGTTTGTCTGGGTACAGCATGTTATGTTAAAGGCGCAAACCATATCCTTGATAAACTTAAGGAGAAGCTGGGAATAGAAGTTGGTGACTGCACCGAGGATGGAAAATTCTCGCTTGATGCTTGCAGATGTATAGGCGCATGTGGCCTTGCACCTGTTATGATGATCAATGACGATGTTTATGGGAGACTGACTCCGGATGAAATAGAAGGTATAATCGAGAAGTATAAAAACAGGCAGGACTAATGAGAGATCTGTCGTTGCATTTATTGGACATTTTACAGAATTCTATTTCAGCAAAAGCGGACAATGTTTCCATAGAATTGGCGGTAGATACCAGTACTGACAAGCTTGCATTGAAAATAGCAGATAATGGTATAGGGATGAATGAAAAATTGTTAAAAAGTGTGACCGACCCATTTACCACTACCCGAACCAGCAGGAAGGTTGGGTTGGGTATATCCCTTCTTAAAGCATCGGCTGAAAGAGCTGGTGGAGAACTAATGATCCAATCGTCTGAGGGGAATGGTACCACAATAAGTGCAAACTTCAGTATTTCAAATATAGACAGGCTGCCACTGGGTGATTTGACTGAAACAATTTGCAGCATAATTGCTGCCTATATGGAAATTGAAATCGATTTAACCCTTATAAATGGCAGTAAAACATTCCAATTTAGTACAATTGAAATTAAAAAACAGATTAGCGGTATTCCAATAAATCATTATGATGTGCTTGAGTGGATCAGGGAATTCATAAATGAAGGAATAACCACCATATTTGGAGGTGTTTTGAATGAAATCGTTAGCGGAACTTGAAGAAATCAGAAAAAAGGCTCTGGACAAAATAAATATAAGAAAAGAGAATAACGGAGTAAGAATAGTGGTAGGTATGGCCACCTGTGGAATAGCAGCAGGAGCAAGGCCTGTAATGAACACCATTGTTGAAGAACTGAAAAAAAGAAATATCAATGATGTAACAGTTACAATGACCGGATGTATCGGTGTATGCAGACTGGAACCCATAGTTGAGGTTCTGGATCCCGACGGAAGCAGAGTTACTTATGTCAATATGACTCCTGAAAAAGCTCAGCATATTGTTTCCGAGCATATAGTCAATGGTAGGATTTGTTTGGATTATACGATTGGTGAAGTAGAAAAAAAGGAAAAAAGTAAAGCTTAAAGGGGGGTAAAAAATGCAGATATATAGATCTCATGTTCTTGTATGCGGCGGAACAGGCTGTACTTCATCAAATTCTGAAAAGATTATCAAAGAATTTGAAGTGCAATTAAGTAAGGAGAAAATAGATAATGAAGTCAAGGTTGTTAAAACCGGATGCTTCGGCTTGTGTGCACAAGGCCCGGTAGTTGTTGTGTATCCGGAAGGCGCAATGTATACCATGGTTAAGGTAGAAGATGTCAAGGATATAGTATCCGAGCATCTGGTAAAAGGTAGGATTGTAAAAAGACTGCTGCCCAAGGATAACATGGATATAGACAAGGACGATGCTTCGCTGGAAAAGGTTGAATTTTTCAAGAAACAGGTAAGGATTGCCTTGAGAAACTGCGGAGTCATAAACCCTGAAGATATAGATGAATATATAGCATTCGACGGTTACAAGGCACTTGGTAAAGTATTGACCGAAATGACACCCGATCAGGTTATTGATTCCGTTAAGAAATCGGGTTTGAGGGGAAGAGGGGGCGGAGGTTTCCCAACCGGTCTGAAATGGGAGTTTACCGCAAAATCTCAAAACCAGCAGAAATATGTTTTGTGTAACGCCGATGAAGGAGATCCTGGAGCATTCATGGACAGAAGTGTCCTGGAGGGTGATCCCCACTCGGTAATAGAGGCAATGACTATTGCAGGCTATGCTGTAGGGGCAAGCCAGGGTTATATATATGTAAGGGCTGAATATCCGATAGCCGTAAAAAGACTTCAGATAGCAATAAAACAGGCCAAGGAGTATGGCCTTTTAGGTAACAATATATTTGATTCGGGTTTTAGCTTTGACCTGGAGATAAGACTTGGTGCAGGAGCATTTGTCTGTGGTGAGGAAACTGCTCTTATGACTTCAATAGAAGGTAAAAGAGGAGAACCAAGACCAAGACCTCCATTCCCGGCTGTAAAGGGATTATGGCAGAAGCCGACACTGCTTAACAATGTTGAGACCTATGCCAATATTCCGGTAATATTCCTAAAAGGTGCAGAATGGTTTGCAAGTATAGGAACTGCAAAGAGCAAGGGAACCAAGGTATTCGCATTAGGTGGAAAAATCAATAATACCGGGCTTGTAGAAGTTCCTATGGGTACAACCATGAGAGAAGTAATTTACGAAATAGGCGGAGGAATACCTAACGGCAAGAAGTTCAAAGCCGCCCAGACAGGCGGACCTTCAGGCGGCTGTATTCCGGCAAGCCATATCGATGTTCCCATAGATTATGATTCGCTGATAGAACTGGGTTCCATGATGGGCTCAGGCGGACTTATCGTAATGGATGAAGATAACTGTATGGTGGATATAGCAAAATTCTTCCTTGAATTTACTGTGGATGAATCCTGTGGTAAATGTCCTCCGTGCAGAATCGGTACAAAGAGAATGCTCGAGATTCTTGAGAGAATAACCGACGGAAAAGGTGAAGAAGGGGATATCGAGAAGCTGGAAATACTTGCGAAGAACATCAAGGCTTCCGCTCTGTGCGGCCTCGGACAGACAGCTCCTAATCCGGTCTTGAGTACTCTCAGGTATTTCAGGAACGAGTATGAAGCGCATGTAAAGGATAAGAAGTGTCTTGCAGGCGTATGCAAATCCCTGATGCGCTATGTAATCCAGCCGGATGCATGTAAAAAGTGCGGAATTTGTGCGAGAAACTGTCCGGTTAACTGTATAGAAGGCGACAAGACAAAAGCTTATGTTATAGATCAGGAAAAGTGCATCAAATGCGGAACATGTATGGAAAAATGTCCATTTAAAGCAATATTCAAAAATGCGTAAAGGAAGGGGAGTGTTTATATGGAAATGGTAAATATAACGATAGATGACAGGAAGCTCCAGGTTCCAAAGAACTATACCGTCTTGGAAGCTGCCAGGTATGCGAATATAGCTATTCCTACACTTTGCTTCCTAAAGGATATAAACGAGATCGGTGCCTGCAGAATGTGCGTAGTAGAGGTGCAGGGAGCAAGAAGCCTGCAGGCGGCTTGTGTTTTCCCGGTTTCAGAGGGCTTGGTCATATCCACAAAATCGCCGGCGGTAAGAGAAGCCAGAAAGGTTACACTTGAACTTATCCTGTCCAACCATGACAGGAAATGCCTGACCTGTGTCAGGAGCAGAAGCTGTGAACTTCAAAAGCTGGCTGAAGACTTGAATATCAAGGATATACGTTTTGAAGGTGAAGCTTCAAAGCATCCTATTGATAATTTCTCCCCGTCCATAGTAAGGGATCCCAACAAATGTGTATTGTGCAGACGCTGCGTAAGCATGTGCAAGAATGTACAGGGAGTAGGAGTTATCGATACCAATGAAAGAGGCTTTAATACAATAGTATCCTCGGCTTTTAATAAATCCTTGAACAGCGTACCCTGTACAATGTGCGGACAGTGTATAGCGGTTTGTCCCGTAGGCGCCCTGAAGGAAAAGGATGATACCGACAAGGTTTGGGAGGCTCTCTCAAACAAGGATCTTCATGTTGTAGTACAAACAGCACCTGCAGTAAGGGTAGCTCTTGGTGAAGAATTCGGAATGCCTATAGGTTCAAGGGTTACAAGCAATATGATTGCTTCGTTGAGAAGGCTGGGCTTTAAAAAGGTATTTGATACAGATACTGCTGCCGACCTTACAATTATGGAGGAAGGAACCGAGCTGATAGACAGGCTGAAAAACGGGGGGAAGCTGCCCTTGATAACCTCCTGCAGCCCCGGATGGATTAAATTCTGTGAACACAATTATCCCGAATTCATAGACAATCTCTCTTCGTGCAAATCTCCGCACGAAATGTTCGGTGCGGTTTTGAAGTCCTATTATGCCGAAAAAGAGGGAATAGACCCGGCAAAGGTATTTGTAGTATCCATAATGCCGTGTACTGCAAAGAAGTATGAAGCTAAAAGACCTGAGCTATCATCTACCGGTTATCCTGATGTAGATGTTGTTCTTACAACAAGAGAGCTTGCAAAAATGATTAAGGAAGCGGCAATTGACTTTACCGAGCTGCCTGAGAGACATTTTGACGATCCCATGGGTGAAGCAACAGGTGCCGGTGTTATTTTCGGCGCAACAGGTGGCGTAATGGAGGCTGCCTTAAGGACAGTGGTAGAGATTCTGGAAGGAAAATCCTTTGATAAAATAGAGTATAATGCTGTCAGAGGTATAGATGGTATCAAGGAGGCAGTTGTCGAGGCAGGCGGGTATAAAATAAAGGCTGCCGTTGCACATGGCCTTGGAAATGCCAGAAAGTTACTGGACAGGATTAAAGCAGGCGAAGCTCAGTATGATTTCATAGAAATCATGGCTTGCCCAGGAGGATGCGTAAATGGCGGAGGACAGCCTATTCAGCCTTCATATGTAAGAAGCTGGGTTGACCTGAGAAGTGAACGTGCCAAGGCTATATATGAAGAGGAAAGGGATCTGCCTATCAGGAAGTCCCACGAAAATCCAAGAATACAGATGCTGTACAAGGAATACTTCGGAGAGCCGGGCAGCCATAAGGCTCATGAGCTTCTGCATACGCATTATGAGCAGAAAGAGAAATACCCTGAGAAATAGTAATAAAGATTACTAAGATAAAATAAATAAGTTTTGAATAAGGTTGAAACCTTTAAGGTTTCAACCTTATTTTTTGACTGTATCCAATGCGTTAAATATGCTAAAATATAGAAAAGAGCTTATATCCGGGGGATAGATGATTGAGCAGCAGAATAAGGGAAGTATACCTGATTGTTTTGTATATACTTGGCTTTGCGGGGATTGCTATTCTAATAGCTACAGGACTTGAATCTATTTGGATCAGTATTATTTTTTCCTTGGGCTGGCTGTTATCGTTTACAATAAGAAATCTATTGATTTATAATACTGATAACTATCGAAAGTTTGGACTCTTAACATATTTATTCGAAACCGTTATACTGATATGCATCGGTAAGGCAGGTGCCGGAGGGGCAATAAAGCTGCTTCTGCTTATAACTTATTCAGATTGCTTTATTGTTTGGGGCTTGGTTTATGGAGTATTTTTCTTCTTAATTATTCTTCTTGGATTAATAATTATTTCAAAAGATATAACTTTTTCTTCTATTTTTAAGGACTTACTTATGGTGATACTTAAAGAATCTCCTGTTTTACTTCTGACAGGAATAGTATCTTATCTAATAGGCAAAGTTTTCAGAATCAACTTTTTGTTGGAGAATTCGGTAAATGATATTGGAGAAAGAGAAGTTAAACTAACAGCTGCATATGAGGATTTGAACGCAGCATTCAAAAGCCTTGAAGAAATTACCATATTAAAAGAACGAAACAGGATAGCGCGTGAAATTCACGATACTGTTGGACATACTTTGACAAATGTAATTGTTGAAATGGAAGCAGCAAAGTTGAATTCTGATAAACAACCCGAATTAGCAAAGAAAAGTTATGAAATGGCACAGAGTCAGGTAGTTAAGGCACTTAACGAAATGAGGCATTCTGTAAGGATGTTATCTGAGGATAAGACCAAAGGTGATCTAATACAATTAGTTACAGATATTATTGAAGATACCTGCAAGCATACAGGCGTTTCTATTAAATACGAAATTGAAGCGATGCGTGGAATCAGAACCAGATTTGATGATTTGGTAGTAAGGGCTTTAAAAGAGGGAATTTCAAACAGCATTAGGCATGGCGCAAGTAACGTTTTTCTATTTAAACTTGTTATAAATGAGGACAGGCTTTATTTCCTCCTACAGGACAATGGAACCGGTTGCACGGAATTTTCACCTGGTTTTGGCCTAAGTAACATGAGAAAAGGTATTGAACAGTCCGGAGGAAATATAATGTTCAGAACAGAGCCGGATGAAGGTTTTGAAATAGAATTTATATTGCCATTGAAATAATAAAGGAGCCAACCTAATTGAAAGAAATAAAAATATTGATTGTGGATGATCAGAAAATCCTACAGGACGGATTAAAGGCAATACTGGAAACTAATCCGGAAATCAAGGTGATATCTACTGCTTCAGGAGGGGAAGAAGCTATTTTGGCAATTGAGAAGGATACCCCTGATTTGGTACTAATGGATATACGTATGCCCCGGATGAACGGGGTTGAGTGTACCAGGATTATTAAGGAACGGTGGCCTTCCCTGGCTGTACTTGTACTTACTACATTTGACGATGAGGATTATATCTCGGATGCATTGAAATTTGGAGCCAGTGGTTACCTTCTAAAGGACATAAGCGGTGAAAAATTGATACAGGCTGTTAAAGATGCATATAAAGGTGATACGTTGCTGCCATCAAAAATAGCGGCAAAAATAGCAGGAAAAATGAAGGAAAGCTCAGTCAAACTTGATTACAAACTGAAAACAGAGCTGAACTTATCCGACCGTGAGGCAGAGATAGCACAGATGATTGCAGAGGGATATACTAACAGACAGATAGCATCCTCTTTATACATATCAGAAGGGACAGCCAAAAATTATGCAAGTTCGGTTTACAATAAGCTGGGGGTATCAGACCGGACGGCAGCAGTGATAAGATTAAGAAAGATGATAGAGTGAGTTGGTAAGTCGGCTCACTTTTTTAATGCCTATATTACTGGAGTAATATATTTTGATTACTCTTGGTACTAAAAAATGGAGAAATATGCTGATACAATTGTATTAGAAAGGAGTTGGACATATTTGAGACTAACTAAAACCATTACTGAACATAAACCATTGTCAGCTTATAAATATTTCTTGAACAATAAGAAAAGGTCATTTTCAATGATATTGGCTATTGCTGTAAGTATTCTGGCCGCCATGGTCTTTCAGCTTGTTTTTTATGCAGTTGCTGAAAGCGGACGGATGTCAATGTCAGGACGGCTGGATTATCTGACTGTAGTATATCCGGGAGATAACGGAATTGTCACCAAAAATATAACAGATAAAATAAAAGGTAGCTCTAATCTGGAAAAAATAGTTCCTATGTTGGTTTCAACTACTGATTATTACCATTTGTTCGGTAATTTGAATATACCTGTTTATGAAATAAACTCTGAAAATTTAAGTTACGTGATCGACCGCCTTGGTATGAAACTTGTAACAGGAAGTCTTCCAAAACCTGATAGTAACGAAATTTTACTGGACGAAAAAACTTTAAAAAATAAAGGGAAGCGTCTTGGAGATTATTTTGGTCGTGAAATTAACCCTGATGAAAAAATGCCTGGAAAGAATAAAATTGCGGGAGTTCTAAAGGGTGATTGCCTTATTGGCTTAATGATAACCAATAATTCATTATACCAACAGAATGGATATCTAATGTTTGCAAAAGATGGCAAACTTGATAGCCTTAACCAGGTAGTGACAAATGTAAGTTCCTTGGATGCTAAAATCCAGACAAAGGAATATGCTGAAAAATTTCGTAAGGAAGAATTGGGAACGCTTCTTACCGCTTCTTCTATTATTGCAGTAATCATAATATTTATCATGTCGTTTGCAGCTGGTAACTCCAGCTATGCTCAGTATTTTTCAAGAAGATATGAATTTGCGATGCTGCAGTCTTTGGGCTACAGCAGGTTTAGGATTTTGATCAGAGCTGCCAAAGAAATTTTACTAATAAATATAGCAGGTCTTATAATGGGTATTTTACTACTACTGATTGTAGCATTGGGACTTAAAATCCTTATATTTGACCCCAAAGGGTATCCGTTTGTTTTTATTTCACCAGGCGGGTTGTTTTTAGCTCTTATAATACCCATGTGCACTATGGTTTTCAGCCTGATTCCGGCTTGGTGGACGTTATCCAGGGTAGACCATATGGATATTGTTGAAAAATATGAATAGTGAGGAGAGCTGTCAGAATGTTTGAATTAAAAAATGTAAATCTTGTATATGATTTGGGAAAGGAAGACGTGACTTATGCATTAAAAAATATCAACTTTAATTGTGAGGATAAAGGCCTGATTGGAATTATCGGACCGTCAGGCAGCGGCAAAAGTTCAATTTTGTATGTAATGTCGGGACTAAAAAGGCCAACATCAGGAACAGTAGTCTATAATGGAAGATCTATTGATAAAATGCAATTGGACATGAAGGCAGGCATCAGATTAAAAGAGTTTGGATTTATTTTTCAAAGAGGATTTCTTATAGAATATCTTTCCGTTATTGATAATGTACTGGTACCTGTAAATGAAAAAGGTATAGAAGCTAAATCAAAAGCAGCTATACTTCTTGATAAGCTTGGAATTCTAAAACTTGCTGATAAAAAGCCTTATCAATTATCTGGTGGACAAAGACAGAGAGTTGCTATTGCCAGAGCTCTTATTAACAATCCCAAGGTGGTATTTGCAGATGAGCCGACAGCTGCCCTTGATCATAAATCAGCCTCTGAGGTTATGCAAATATTGGCTGAATATTCTCAAAGTGCGCTGGTATTTGTAGTTACTCATGATACAAGCATTATTGGCGATGCAGTAAGGGTCATATCTATTTGGGACGGCAGTCTGGATTTAGGTATAGAAAACAAAATTCAAAATACAAGGCAGGGTGATAGGAAATGAAACCACTTTCTGCATTTGCTTTTATAAAAGGGAGTATTCCAAAGCTGCTACCAATGGCAATAACAGTATGTCTGGCTGTTGCCGTCCTCTACTTCATGGCAATGTTTACACAACAAATTAATACAGGGGTTGAAGAAGCCGGTATTTATCCACTAGAAAAAATGTCTCTCATTTTGGGTGATAAGTCAGGTGTTTCAAAAGATGATATCAATAATATCGGTAAAAATATCAGTAATAGTAAAATATTTGTTATTAATCCAATTGATGTAACTTATTACAACATCATAGGATATACAAGTGCATTTATTATTATGTCCGGGCAAAAAGATATTGAACCCATAATGAAAATGCAGAACTTTAAATTGATTGAGGGGTGCTTGCCCCAAAAGCCTATGGAGATTGTATTGAACAAAAAGCTTGCAGAAAATTACGGCTTCAAGCTTGGTACTGTAATAAGGAAAAACACTAAAGGCTGGCGCATTGAAAAAGATCTGAAGGTTGTAGGGATATTTGAGGGAAGAGCAGTTACAGGTATGGGCATGGAAGATGAAAGCATCTTAAAACCGCGGAACCCGTATATTTCATTGCTGGTTGGTAGTGATGCCGGTTCGTTGCAGCCTGTAAATAAATATATAGAAAAAAACTTTTCTGGTAAATATCAAACCTTAACTTTGGAAGCAGAAAAAAATACGTTGAATAATTTTAATGGTCCGATTAATGCATTGGAACTTTTTATCGGTTTAGTATTAATATGTGTTATAGGAGTTTTTCTGTCAAATATCACATCAATCCAATATTCCCTTCGCAGAAAGGAGCTTGAGCTGCTAAATGCAATAGGCTATACAAGAAAATACATCGTTAAAAAAGCTTTGAAGGAAATAGCAGTTGCGGCAGGTTTAGGGTATATAGTCGGTATTTTGCTAGCTGTTGCCCTCGGCTGGGGAATGAATATATGTTTCTTAAGTGAAAAGGGAATGAGTTTTCCATTGTTTCTAGGCGGAAGCATGTTTAGTGTGCTAATAGTGCCGGCGGCAATAATATTATTCAGTATTAAAGCACCTTTGAAGCTGACCAAGTTTAGGGATCTGGCGTAATTGCCCTTAATTTTGATAGCATTTAAATTTTAAGCTGCCATACGGGCAGCTTTTTCTTGGTTGTAGCTAGTTAAATAATTCATAATTAAAAAAGCTAGCACTTCTTAGTTTTATATAATAAAGTGTCCTAAATTTTGGTATACTGTATCTGTACAATTTGTTAAAAGGAGGCTGCTCTATGGATGAAATTCATGTCGTGGGAGCTGCAATAAGAGATGGGGAAAGGATACTGACGGCACAGCGTTCTGAAAAAATGGATGAAGCCATGAAGTGGGAATTCCCGGGAGGTAAGGTTGAAAAAAATGAAACCCATAAGGAAGCTCTTAAACGGGAATTACGGGAGGAACTTGACATCAAGGTAGATGTTGGGGAACATATAGCAACCGGCTATTCGCTGAAAGACGACCGCAAAATAGTCCTGCACGTTTATAACGCAAATATCACTTCAGGCCGGCTTGTGGTAAAGGAACACAAACAGGTAAAATGGATAAAGGTTTGTGATATAATGGATATGGATTGGGCTGAAGCTGATGTACCTGCTTGCAGGAAGATATTAGAGAATGAAGGTCTGATTTAGTTTTACAGAAAAATATTATGGTAATGAACTTTTTATATAGTTTATCCGTATTATTAATATATTTTGAATATTTATTTGATTATGTCGGTAGTATTCAAGACACGGAGGTAAAATATGATAGAGATAAGCAATATATCCAAGAGCTACAGTAAAGGGGAAATTAAGGCTGTAGACAATTTAAGCCTCAAGGTCAACAGAGGTGAAATTTTCGGTTTTCTCGGGCCCAACGGAGCAGGGAAGACTACAACTATTAAAATGATCGTAGGACTTTTAAATCCCGACCAGGGAAGTATAACGGTCAACGGGCTTGATATCAGGCATCAGATGCTTCAGGCTAAAAAATGTATGGGATACGCCCCGGACAACCCTGATGTATATGAAAAGCTGACAGGAATTGAATACTTGAATTTTATTGCCGATGTATACGATGTTCCATTGAAGGAACGCAGAGAAAGAATGGAATATTTTCTGGATATGTTCGGATTGACCGATGCGGCTCCAGATCTGATAAAAAGCTACTCCCACGGAATGAAACAAAAGATAGTACTTACAGGTGCATTAATACATAACCCTGAATTATGGATTCTTGATGAACCTATGGTAGGTCTTGACCCAAAGTCGGCATTTCAGCTCAAAGAACTGATGCGTAAACACTGCGACAACGGTAATACAGTATTTTTCTCAACCCATATCATGGAGGTGGCTGAAAAGCTGTGTGACCGAATTGGCATAATAAACAAAGGCAAGCTTGTCGCAATTGGTACGCTTGATGAATTGAAAAAGAAAGAGCATGCAGAGTCTCTTGAAAATATTTTCCTGGAGTTGACTGAATAATGAGTATATTTTGGAAAATGATAAAAGTAAGCTTGAGGGTCAATTTTGGAATTTCGGTATTGAAATACCGCTTTACCAGAGAAAAGAAAAAGCTGTGGGAACCTATATTGATAGGTATCAGTGCGCTTTTGGGCCTGGGCTTTTTTACAGCCATGTCTACGTTAATAATGATTGTTTTATACAAGGGCGCGTCGCAGCCACAGGTAGGAAGCCCGGAATTAGTCCTGACATTTGCCTTCCTGGCAGGACAGCTTGTAATCTTTTTCTTTGGAATATTCTACATAATCAGTTCGTTTTACTTTTCAAAGGACATGAATATCCTTGTACCACTGCCCTTAAAGCCTTACCATATACTTGGAAGCAAGTTTGTTGTAGTAATGGTAAATGAATATCTGACGCTGATACCGTTTCTTATTCCGGCTATAAT
Source organism: Bacillota bacterium (assembly GCA_030705825.1). Lineage (GTDB taxonomy): Bacteria > Bacillota > Clostridia > Acetivibrionales > JANLFN01 > JAUZPR01. The sequence goes on from JAUZPR010000001.1 coordinate 53,289, forward strand.
TATTTACGGCTGCGGTACTTCACAGGGGATAGTTTATTGGCTGAAGGCCCTGTTGCTGTTTATTACATCGCCGGCAATACCTCTTATAATAGCTGCACTTTTTGATGTGGTAATAATGCGTTTTATAAACTTAAGAAAAAGCCGGGATTTGCTTGCTATTATCGGGGGATTGTTTGGTTTGTTCCTGGCACTTGGAATAAACTTTTTAGCACAAAGCATACCTAAAAATGCGGGTATGAATACACTGACCAGTTTTGCAGCCGATAAGGCACATATAATTGAATCAATAGGAAAGAATTTTCCGCCAAGTATATGGGCAACCTTCTCTCTATCAAAGAACGGATTTGCGGGTATCGGATATCTGTTGCTATTTATAGGCGTGGCTATAGTTCTTTTCCTGCTACTGCTGAAATTGGCCGATTTGGTTTTCTTCAAGGCAGTACTTGCCGGACAGGAATCCATCAAAAAGAAGAAGGCTATGAGCAGGGAAAAAAGAGAAGCATTGTACAGCCAATCATCCTCTACCGTACGTGCAATATTTAAAAGAGAATGGAAGCTTTTATTCAGGACTCCGGTATTTGCCATGAACTGCCTTGCAGGAATGCTGGTTGGTCCAATATTTGCGGTTATGCCCATGCTTGCCAAAAACAGCAATATGAAGTTTCTGACCGATATCATATCAAACAAGGCAAATGCAATGCCTGCAAGTCTTGCGGCACTTGGACTCATGCTTTTTTCTGCATCAATGAATATGGTATCCAGTACTTCAGTATCAAGGGAAGGCAATATGTTCTGGATTTCCAAGCTGATTCCTGTTAGTGCTGAAGAGCAGATTAAGGGTAAGCTTATCCATAGCATACTTATAACTTTAATAGGAGTCATAGTAACAGGTGTAGTGCTGATTTTGATGTTCCATCTGTCCTTTATCAGGGTTTTGGTTATAATGATACTTGGTATTATAGGAACAGTACCTATGTCGATTTATGGGCTGCTTATAGACTTATCACACCCCAAGCTTGTCTGGACCAATCCTCAGGAAGCTGTCAAGTCCAATCTTAATGGAATACTCGGAATGGCAGCATCGTTATTGATAATTGGAATACTCGCTGTTGTTTCCATACTTATTGTGACTTCACATTTTCAGGATTGGTTTTGTTATCTTGCAATTGGAGTAATAATGGTGGTCATTTCGATACCGGGATATTACGGTCTTATTAATACGGCAAAAAGAAAGTATTTTACTATTGAAGTTTAATTACCGGATACCCGGTTTGCCTTTAAATAAAAATGCCTTCATATGAAGGCATTTTTATTTAAGCATTATTAAGCTATATTTCTTACTTGTGTTCAAGTTGATGGATGACGGTCTGCCTTGATGTACTCGACAATCATCTCAATGACCTGGAGTACCTGTTCATCTGGATCGATATTCTGTTCATGCCTTAATATATTCCCCCTTGAAGCCATCCTTTCAGCCACGCTGATAAATGAATTACCTATAAAAACAGCTAATTTGTGGGCAGGAATATCCGAACGGATTGAACCGTCCTCAAGCCCTTCGTTTATTAATTCGGGAATAGGGGGGCAGTCCTTTAGAAAATCCCTGTATCTTTCTTCCAGCTCTTTGGTTGGGTAGTTGTGGCGGTAATAATGATCAAACAAGCCTATATATCTGAATGAGTCGGTTCTTTTACGGTACAAGTCAAACTGTGCCAAAAGCACATTCCTTACCTTCTCCAGTGCATTTGTTCCAATAGCGGCTGCTTTCCTCGAAACTATCTCTTTAGCTTTAAGTATCTTCATTTGTACTTCGAAAGCTATTTCATCTATTGAATTATAATATTTGTATAATGTAACACGGCTTATTCCTACATTGCTTGCGATATCCATCATTGATACTCCAGGTAAATCCCTTAATAAAAATAGTTTTTCAGCAGAGCATATTATTTCATTCCTGCGGGAATCACGCTGCCTGTTAAGTTCTTTTTCCCAATCATCCTTCATAGAAAGAAACCTCCGATATTATAATACGATTTTAACCTTAATTACACATTGAAAGCAGTATTTACAACATGTAAATACAACCCGATGATATATGAAAAAAATATCAGTGTCAATATTTTTATTTATTTTTTTTACTTGAAATAATATACTATTTTATAGCTATATAAAGAAAGGATGATATTAATTTATGTTTAAACAGCAGTGGAAACCTTCAACCCTGTTAAATCCGGTTCCGGTTGTGATGGTTACATGCTCGGATAAAGACGGGAAGTCTAACATTATAACTCTTGCCTGGGCAGGCACGGTTAACTCGGAGCCGCCAATGGTATCAATTTCCGTAAGAAAGGAACGCTATTCCCACCAATTGATCAAGGACAGGGGGGAATTTGTTATTAACCTTACAACACGTAAACTGGCTCGTGCTACTGACCTTTGTGGAGTCAAATCCGGCAGGGATACTGATAAATTTGAATTGACAAAACTTACTAAGGAAAAGGCGTCAAAGGTAGATGTACCTCTTATAAAGGAGAGCCCTGTCAATCTGGAATGTGTTGTGAGGCAGATAATAGAACTGGGATCTCACGATATGTTTATTGCAGAAATTACAGCTGTTGATGTAGATGAAACCCTTATCGATGAAAAGGGTCGGCTTGATTTAGGAAAGGCAGATCTGATTGCTTATTCCCATGGTGAATACTGGAGCCTTGAAAAGCCTTTGGGTTATTTCGGTTATTCGGTAGCCAAAAGAAAAAGCATTAGAAAAACAGGAAATATAAGGAAGAAGAAGGATTTAAGAAAGTAACGGCGAATAAATATAAGTTGGTGTATGTTTATAAGTTTGTTCTAAAAAAGGGGCATGAGCTCCTGATTTTGCTTTAATGATCTTTGATATGCTGGAAATCTTTTATTATTAATTGCTTTAGTGGTTAATATAACAGGATTTCCTATATGAGTTCATATGGGAGGGGGATTATCCATGTCTCTGCTGAATGATGTAAGAGAAAAGATATCCGATACTGCCAGGGCGGCTGTGAAAGCCTCCAGGGAGCTTGCAGAGATATCAAGACTAAATGCGGCTGTCAAATCGGAAGAGGAGAAAATTAAAACGCTTCTTCAGGATATAGGCCTGGCTGTATTTGAAACTTACAGAGACAATAAACCTGTAATGGTTGATTTGGAACTGAAATGCAAAGAGATAATGGAATGCCGGCAAAACATTGTAGAACTCAAGGAGAGGATTCTGGACGTTAAAAATCTGGTTGCCTGTCCAAACTGTAAAGCGTCGGTCGAAAGGGTTTTCGTGTATTGTCCCGAATGCGGGACTCAGCTTGAAAGTTCGGAACAGTAGCCGGAACTGGAACACTAAAGAAAAGGGTGCGGATTTATATTCGCACCTTTATTTTTATGGGTAAAATTTTATACTAAAAGGGGGCTTGATGCCCCCTTATGTTTATTAATATTTATTTAGCTGCAAGTACCTTCTTTAGTTTTGTAAACCTTGGAAGTCCATTCTCCAACGGAACCTTTGATTCTCCCTGTATAAGGGGAAGAGCATAGTTGATGAAATTTTCATTAAGACCGTTGCCTTCCTTATTGATCCATTCTCTGGGGATCTTCTTTTCAGTATTTGCAACATCAGTAAGATTGATAAGCTTTATGTTACATTTGTATTCAGGTCCATCTGCTCTTTCAAAGGCTACCATGTAGTCTGTCTTACCTTCGACAGCATATCTTACCGCCATCTGGCCGGCATAGAATGCTTCATTGACATCGGTTGCAGAACCAACGTGCGCGGCACATCTCTGGAGAAGGCTGAACTCAATACCACGAACCTTGGCACCTGTATGCTGTTTTGCTATGTTTGCAAGAGTTGAAGCGAGACCGCCGAGCTGAGAATGTCCGAATGAATCCTTGTTCTGTGCGAGGTCTGAACCGTATTCGGAAATGTATTTGCCGTTCTTGTCCCTTATACCTTCGGAAACAGCTACTATACAGTGGCCATTCTTGCTGTATACATCTTTAACTTCTGATATAAACTTGTCCATATCAAAATCAATTTCAGGAAGATAAACAAGGTCAGGACCTGCGCCCATATGCTTTGCAAGTGCGGAAGAGGCGGTAAGCCAGCCTGCGTTTCTTCCCATTATTTCAAGAATTGTTACCATACCTTTATCATAAACCCTTGCATCATGATAAACTTCCATAGTTGAAGTTGCTATATATTTTGCAGCACTTCCATAACCGGGACAGTGGTCGGTTCCCCAAAGGTCGTTATCAATTGTTTTTGGAACGCCCATTACTCTGCACTCGTAACCGGATTTCTGCATATACTTGCTGATTTTGTTGCAGGTATCCATTGAGTCGTTTCCGCCGTTATAAAAGAAATACCTGATATTGTATTTTTTGAAAACTTCAAGAATTCTCTTATAATCGGTTTCATCATCTTCAGCACTCTTAAGCTTATAACGTACAGAACCAAGTGCGGACGAAGGAGTAGTCTTTAATAATTCGAGCTCATATGGATCTTCTTTGCTCATATCATAGAACTTTTCATCAAGAACTCCCTTAATTCCGTGTGCTGCACCATAAACTGCAGTTATGTTTCCCTGCTTTAGAGCTTCTGTAAATACTCCTGCGGCACTGGCATTGATAACCGATGTAGGACCGCCGGATTGTCCGAATATGCAGGCCCCTTTCAATTCACTCATTATATTACCCTCCCATTTGTATAAATGTAATTGTATATGTAAACCTTACCTGTCTAACAGGTTATTTTAGCGGCATAAATGCGCGCTTAAAGACTACAGGGCATATATTGCCCAGTTCCTAATCAAATTAAAATATAACACAAACATATCCAAATTGCAATTCCGAGCTTGCTAAATTTTTATCAAAATATACAGGGGGAATATACATTTCTATAAAAGTTTTTTTAGACTTTCACAGGAATTTATGAGAAGTTCTCCGAGGCATACCGCATCAGTATAGAGTGATTCGATTTGAGGATACTTTTTATATATTTCCTTTAAGTCCAGGCTTTCCAGCTTTTTTAATACGGATTCTGCATTCAATATATCAGACAGACTTTGCTGCCTGATATTTCCGATCAGGAACTCAGGTGTAGAAAGAACATGACATGGATATACTGAACCATCCTGAAGTATATTGATATAACACCCGATGCCGCAGCTTCCACAGGTCTTAAGCATGTAACTTTCAGCATCCTTTTTCACATGGATAAAACCATAACGTTTTTCCCAGAACCTGAAAATAACAGACTGCGCATATGTCCATGAGCACAGAAGGTCATTTCTGTTAAAACCGCGACCAACAGGTCTGAAGGGGGAAAAGTGGAATTGGTTGACATGCATGTTATCAACGGCATATTCCATAAAGGCTTCCAGTTTACCAGAATTCTCTGATGTTAATGTGACTGATATGCCCGGTGAAATTCCTGCAAGGTTAAGCAGCCTGATTGCACGTTCAGCTTTGCTAAAAACACCTTCGCCCCTTAGCCGGTCGTTTGTATAAGGGAGCCCGTCGACACTTATGCGTATCTCGTCGAAGTGCTTTGCAATCTGAAAAGCCTGGTTCTCGTCAATCAATGTACCGTTGGACATAAGGCACAGTCTTGTCCTACGTGAAGCGTCAATACTTCGGAAAGCAGCTGCTATAGGATATATGTCATCTCTTAACAGGGGCTCACCTCCGGTGAAGACAAGCTTTTCTGGAGAAAGAGCTGCAATGTCTTTAAAAAGCCCATTAAACTCCTCGAAAGATAATTCGGTATTAACTGTATGATCGGCATCTGAATTATCACCGGCATTGAAGTAGCAGTATGAACACTTTAAATTACACTTTCTTGTCATATGTATATATATGTTTTTAATTTTATTTTCAACCATAGTTAGGCCCTTATACGTTCCTGAATCATTTTAATTACCGATGAATACAACTGAGGCCATAGCCCTTGAAGAGGATACATAATAGTTTTAGCCTCTGCTGACCCGATGCTTTCGCCTACCTGCACCAGCAGCCACTCAAAGTGGTTCAGATCTCCCATTGGTATCATTTTGTATTTTGAAAGGTCGCTTACTAAAAGGCGCATAACTTCTGGTGTTTTAAAATCTTTTACCAGCTCGTCAAAGAACTTCCACTTCTCTCCTTCGGATTCTCTAACCGAATTCATTGCTCCCTGCAGCAAACGACGGTACCTTCTTTCATTTTCATTATTCAATTCGTCCTGTATTTGCCGACTTAAATTGCCTTGCTGTGAAATATACCATTCCATTTTATATGGAGGATTACCCCTTGCTTGCAATTCACTAAGCGCAATATTTCTCTGCTCCTGGAAATTGACACTTTCAGACCATTCCCCTCCGCAACCGTTGCTCATATGAACAGAAACATCCTTTTTTTGAGCTACAATATGTAGTATATTACTTGTTACATTGGATTTTATATTGCATAAGCTTCTAATGGCATCATTTGAAGGTTCAAGCGTTATATATCCTGGGTCATGGCTGTAGCCATGATATTTGTGATCATACGTAGAGGCTTTTATTGCCCAGTCTATAATTTCTTCACTAAGAAGTGAATATCCTATGAATTCTTTCAGTTTTCCTCTTATATCTGAAGATGTATCAGCATGTGGTGCATAAAACATATTGCGAAGCAGAATGTCGATCACAGTGGGCTCATGCATTTTACATAGAGCTGTCAGGGCATTAACATTCCCTCTTTGTTTCCATATATTCAATAGTTTGGGGGCAATCGGCCTGGCGGCAGAACCAATGCTTCCTATAGCCAAAATGGCATTTGAGACTACACCATTGTCATTATCATTAAGTGCTTTTTCCAGGGCAGGCATTGCTTCCAAAGCATTTTCGCCAAACTTCTCAAGTGTGAACGCGGCATTTCTTCGAACTATAGGAGAATCATATGCAAGCCTTTCTATAAGAGGTGGAATTACCGTTTTACCTAGTGCAGCCAATGCAGCAGATGCATATTTGTATATATTTGAGTCGTTTTCGGACAGAGTCCCAAGAAGGTATAGTACGCCATCCAGATCTGCTCCTATGCTGCTGATTGCCTTGACACATGCTATCTTTACTTTTGGATCGTTGTCAGACAACAGCCTGTAAAGAACGGGAAGAGCAGGAGCTGCTGTCCTGCCTATAGTTTCCAACACTTCTGCGGTTACTGTTCTGACTGAGGAATTAGCGTGGGTTAAGCCGTTAAGCAGCAAATTTATATTGTTTTTGCTTATTTTACCAAGGGTTGATTCAACTTGAGCCAAGTTTTCATCAAAATGCTGCATATTGAATATGGAAGGGATTGACTCTGCTGCAAGCTCTCCCATTTTTCCAAGGAGTGTCAGTATCTTGTTCCTGATATCGCGGGAATTGTCAGAAAGGGCCGCTGCCAGATAAGGAACAGCTTCCTTGGATTTAATATCAATACTTTCCAAAACGGCTATAATTTTGGTTTTAAGAGCAGTATCCTGGATTTTTAAAAGCTGTATCAGATATGGTACTGAAGTATTGCCCATTTTGATAAGAGTATCTTTTGCAGAGTTGGAAACATCATAGTTTTTACCTGTAAAAGCATTAATTAGCGACTGGATAACCTGGGGGATGTTGGCGTATGGGATACCTATACTACTCAAAAGATTAATTGCTGTTATACGCTGGGTGGTTGACATTTCCCGGGCTTTTTTAAGTTCTGCAAGAGATTCAATCATCATCCTTCCGTCCGGGGGAAGCTTTTTCAACCTCTTTTCCGCATTTTTCAGTCTTTCAGTGTTACTACTATTCAAATCATATAATAAATCGTTAATACCGCTCCTTAGTGAATAGTCAAGTTGATCTATATAATTTTGGGTTTCCTGCCATTCATTATCAACCTGAGTGCTGTTTATAATATCAATAAGTGTGGGAATAATAGTCTGACCGACGCCAAGCACCGTCTTAATTGAGGTATCACGTAGCTTATCATTTGCACTTCCCAGATTTCGCAGAGCTGTAATAATGGGGTCCTCCTTTTGTTGTGAGGCGGATGGTTTTCTGAATAGACCCATATAAATTCCCCCCTAAATTCCATAAATTACATATAAATACATTCGAACTAATTAAATGTTAACATACAGCCTGATATTTTTAAAGTAAAAATGATAAACAAATGGAATTACAAATAATAACTTGATTTTGAGTTCAAATCTGGTAAAATTATATTGACAAAAACTTGACAATACATCTATAAAAGACGCAGGGTACTAGAAAATCAAAGTTTTATATCACTTTGGAATTATTGTTTTAACTGCATTATTTACATATACAGCTTTTGTAACATGTATCTAGTACATATATAATATGTGGTTAAAATTGAGTGTTAAAGGTTAAATTATAATAAATGCGTCTAGTATCGCCAAGAAAAACTATACCATAGAAGGAGTTGTTCAATATGCCGTTGGTTACGACAAAAGAAATGTTTAAAAAGGCCTATGAAGGCGGGTATGCAATCGGTGCGTTCAACGTTAATAACATGGAAATCATACAGGGTATAACCGAAGCTGCCAAGGAAGAAAATGCACCATTGATACTTCAGGTATCATCAGGGGCAAGAAAGTATGCCAACCATACTTACCTTGTAAAATTGGTTGAAGCTGCAATTCAGGAAACAAATCTTCCTATATGCCTCCATCTTGATCATGGTGACACATTTGAACTTTGTAAATCCTGTGTTGACGGAGGATTTACTTCAGTTATGATTGACGGATCACATCATCCGTTTGAGGAAAATATCAAGCTGACAAAACAGGTTGTTGAATATGCACACGATAAGGGTGTAGTCGTTGAAGCTGAGCTTGGAAGACTTGCCGGCATAGAAGATGCTGTTAACGTTAACGACAAGGATGCAGCATTTACAAAGCCTGAAGAAGTTGAAGAATTTGTAAGCAAAACAGGTGTTGATTCACTTGCAATTGCAATCGGAACTAGCCATGGAGCATATAAATTCAAGGGTGAAGCCAGACTGAGATTTGATATTCTTGAGGAAGTCCAGAAAAAACTTCCCGGCTTCCCGATAGTACTTCACGGAGCATCATCGGTTATTCCGGAGTTTGTTGACATGATCAACCAGTTCGGCGGACAGATGCCAGGAGCAAAGGGTGTTCCTGAAGATATGCTGAGAAAAGCTGCTTCAATGGCAGTTTGCAAAATCAACATAGACTCTGACTTAAGGCTTGCAATGACTGGTACTATAAGAAAGTATTTTGCTGAAAATCCATCACACTTCGATCCAAGACAATACCTTGGACCAGCTAGAAATGCAATCAAGGGCCTGGTTAAGCATAAACTTGTTGACGTACTTGGCTGCAACGGAAAAGCATAATAGTTTTCAAAGCGAATCTTTAAACTGCCGACAAACTTGTCGGCAGTTTTGTTTTTAATAAAATAACAGAGTTAACATCAATAATCCTGGAGGGAAATACCCTCTAATCAAATCTAAAATCCTTTTATCCAATTGTAGATAATATCAAGTATAAAATAACCCTGCAAAGGTAAATAATAGTTCGTGGGGGTGTTTTATGTGCCGGCAAAAGTAGGTATTCCAAGAAGTCTTTCATATTATCAGTTGTTTCCGCTCTGGAAAACCTTTTTTGAAGAAATGGGTGCAGAGCTTGTTGTTTCAGGCCCAACAACTAAAAAAATCCTTGATGACGGCGTGAAATGCTGCGTGGATGAAGCTTGTCTGCCTGTGAAGCTTTTTCATGGGCATGTTGCAGATATTAAGGATAGGGTTGACTATTTGTTTATACCCAGGCTGACAAGCATCTCAAAGGGAGAGTATATATGTCCCAAATTCGGTGGCTTGCCCGACATGGTAAGAACCTCACTGCATGGGCTTCCTGAAATAATAAGTACAGAAATCAACCTGAGAAAAAATAAAAGAAATTCATTAAAAGCTGCAATGGAAATAGGCCATTATTTTACCGATAAGGATTCCCAAATAAAATCAGCCTATAAAAAAGCTGTGGGTTGCTACAACCTGGTAAAAGATAATTTTGAAAAAGGTTATATCCCGGATTTTATACGTCCGGGAAAAACAGCAGAAACCAAATCTTTAGAAAAAGATAGAAATTTAAATATTGCTCTGGTCGGACATACATATAATATTTATGATAGTTTTGTAAATATGAATATATGGAGAAAACTTGAGAATAAAAATGCAAACATCATCACTATAGAAATGGTGGACGAAAAAGCAATAAATAGAAATGCCAGGCAGCTTCCTAAAAAAATATTCTGGAATTACGGAAGAAAAGCTGTAGGCTCGGCTATGCATTTACTTAATGAGAAAAACCTTGATGGAGTTATTTACGTGATGTCATTTGGCTGCGGTATTGATTCATTTGTATGTGACCTGGTAGAAAGAAGAATCAGGAGAACTACAGACCTGCCTTTTATAGTTATCACTCTGGATGAGCATTCAGGAGAGGCCGGACTTGATACAAGACTTGAAGCTTTTATTGATATGGTAAGATGGAGGTGCACAGACAAAAAATGAAGCTCACATTTCCACACCTGGGTAATGCGTATATAGCGGTTAAGGCTCTGTTGGATGAGCTTGGGGTTGATTATATAATACCGCCCTTCAATAATAAAAAAGCATTGGAGATAGGAATAAAAAATTCACCTGAGTTTGCATGCCTTCCATTGAAAATTAATATCGGAAATATAATCCAGGCATACAGGGAAGGTGCTGACACTGTTTTAATAACAGGAGGCTGCGGTCCATGCAGATTCGGCTACTATTGCGAAATGGAAAGAGAGATATTACAGGATGCGGGTTATGATATTGGATTCATAACCATTGATGCACCGCGGGGAATAAGTTTAAAGGAATATTTTTCTCAGCTGCTCAAAATAACTAATGGAATAAATATTTACAAGATAGCGAAAGCAGTAAAAAACACAACCGAAATAGCAATACTAGTGGACCAGCTTGAAAAGCTGACTTTCAAAATGCGTTCAATTGAAGCATGTAGAGGAGACACAGATAGCGTTTACAGGGATTTTCAGCAGGAGATACGTTTAATTAACGGTGCCCAAAGCATTAAAAAATATATTTCTCAAACCAGCCAAAAGCTTACCAATATAAGGTGCAATACCGGAATAAAACCGTTAAAGGTAGGCATTGTAGGTGAAATTTATACTACCATTGATTCCTATACGAGTTTTAACCTGGATGCCAGATTGGGTAACATGGGTGTTGAAGTAGACCGTTCGGTAACTGTCAGCAACTGGGTAGTGGAGCATATGCTGAAAAAGGTATTTCACCTTCCGCGGGACCTGAAATATGCCGAGGCTGCGAAGCCCTATCTTGGAGCAATGATAGGAGGCCACGCACAGGAGACCATAGGCAATTCGATAATGTATTCACAAAAAGGCTATGACGGAATAGTACAAATATATCCTTTGACATGCATGCCTGAAATAGTTGCTCAAAGCATACTGCCTGCTGTTGAAAATGATTACGGCATACCTGTATTGACTCTGATTATTGATGAAATGACAGGTGAAGCCGGTTATCTTACCAGATTGGAAGCATTTGTCGATTTATTGAATAAACGAAGGGAGATGGCGGCATCTGATAGGTAAAACATATTATCTGGGCGTTGATGTTGGTTCGGTTAGTACAAACCTGGTTGTAATCGATGAAAATGATAATATAATTAAAAAATTATATTTGAGGACCGGCGGGCAGCCTATAGAAGCTTTACGAAAAGGTATGGAATATCTTGCCGGCCAGCTTGGAAATATTGAAATAAGAGGTGCCGGTACTACCGGCAGCGGAAGACAGCTGGCAAGCGTCATAATTGGAGCCGACATCGTTAAAAATGAAATAACTGCCCATGCAGTGGCAGCGCAAAATTTGGTTCCCGAGGTAAAAACAATACTTGAAATAGGCGGACAGGACTCTAAAATAATAATTTTAAAAAATGGAGTAGTTTATGATTTCGCCATGAATACCGTCTGCGCAGCAGGAACAGGTTCTTTCCTTGACAGGCAGGCCTCCAGGCTCAATATACCGATTGAAGAATTCGGCAGCTATGCTCTGCGTTCTGATTCTCCGGTAAGGATTGCAGGTAGATGTGCGGTATTTGCAGAATCCGATATGATACATAAACAGCAGATGGGGCACCGGGTTGATGATATAGTAAGGGGCTTGTGCCAGGCTCTGGTAAGAAATTATCTTAACAATCTTGCAAAAGGCAAGCTCATAGCCGAACCTATACTTTTCCAGGGTGGAGTAGCCGCTAATGTGGGCATTACAGCTGCCTTTGAAGAGGCACTGGGCAAAAAGGTAATAATACCTGAGTATTATGATGTTATGGGTGCATATGGAGCTGCACTTATAGCAAAAAGGAAAATGGAGAAGAGTATAGACACCAATTTTAAAGGTTTTGATGCCTGCCTGAGGGATTATTCAGCCAGGAGCAGGGAATGTTCAGGCTGCTCCAATGTATGTGAAGTTATTGAGTTGTTTTCAAATGACGAATTACTTGCAAGCTGGGGTGACAGATGCGGTAAATGGAGCAGCAGGCTGGAAGGGCGACCTTTGGTCGCCCGTTAATGGCTCTGCAGGGTTTATTTTGGAACATTTGTTTTAAATGTATTGGATGTGGCTATAATCCGTCCTATTGTATCCTTTACTCCAACACTGATTTCAAGCTCACTTCCTGCCTTGTACTTGTCGGGAAGCTCTGCCGTCAGGCTTGTATCAGTTTTGAAATCAGTTTTTATCAATTTTCCGTTTATACTGATCGAGCTTGTTTGAGTAAAATTCTTTCCGCTGACGGTTATCTCGTTTTTACCTCCGGATGAATTAAAGGAGGCTGAGTCAATTCCTATTTTTCCAAGTCCCAAATAGAAGCCGGAAGGGTCTTTTGGAGGATTATTTCCATATGAATAACCTTTGCCGAACATCATATCGTATTGAAGCTGATTAAAGTCTGCCAGCGCAGTTTCATTAAGACCAAAACTTGCATCATAGGCTTTAGCCATAGGGATAATTTTTATTCCCTTGTTGAACAATTGGTTGTCATAATCCATTATTGTATTGCCTTTAAGTCCAATTTGGTTAAATAAATCTGGTAAAAGGAAGTTTGCGCTTAAATCCATAGTCTTTTTCTCAAGACCTATATTATTCCAGACAATATATGGCGTACTGTACATCTTGTCATATTTTTCTCTTGAAGTTCCCGAGTAATAGCCTGTTTCCTTGTACGCCTGATAGTCGGCTCCAAGGTAAGGCAGATGGTCACCGTATATTATTACTATTGTAGGAGTACTTTCTTTCTGTATTTCTGTTATCAATGATTTCAATGAACTGTCAACATCACACAAGTTATCTGAATATCTTTCAATCATTTCTCTGGACGACTCGCTGATGTTACCTTGCACCGTTACATTAGCCTTATAGTTTCCACTTACCGGATAAGGCCCATGGTTTTCCATAGTTACTGCAAAAATAAATTTAGGGTCACTTCCCTGATGCAGCACATCAAGTATTTTATTGGTTATCTCCTGATCCTTTATATAATTTTCACCCTTTTGCGGGTTGTTGAAAAATTCCGCACTATCAAAATTATCAAATCCGAAGTGCTTGTATACCTGATCCCTTTTATAGAACCAGTTCATATAGCTGTGAATTGCAGTTGCACCATAGCCGTCATCCTTTAAGGCTGTTACAGCTGTTTCCAGAGGGTTGTGTATATATTGGTTGTAAACCAATACTCCAGGTGGTAAAAAATGTTCTGTCATTCCGGTCAGTACCTGGAATTCCGTATTTGTAGTACCGCCGCCAAAAACAGGTGTATACAGGTATCCTGACGGATATTCATTTTGCAGGGTATGAAAATAAGGTAAAGGATCCTTTGAAAATTTAACATTGGGAAGCTTTGTAATATCCCAGAAAGCTTCACTTTGTATAACAATAATGTTTGGCTTTTGGCTTGCAGTAGTTGCAGAGGCTTGAGTGCCGTTTACTATAGACGCTATTTTTTCTTTACTGTAGCCTACAGGTTTTTGTATATTCAGCCATTTAATATTCATATCAAAACCTAGAAGAAATCCATTCTGCTGGTAATTCTGCCCCTGGTCCCAGGCTATCTCCGAAAGGTTGAAAATTTTAACGGGTTTTATTGGCTTACTGTAAGTGATAGTAAATATTAGAAAGATTGAAAGCACCGGTATATAAATTCTTGAGGCTTTGAACCTTTTATCTTTAGGGAAAAACAGGAGGCCCAATACTATTCCTGCCGCCAACAGGATAACGCAAATTATTATCTTCAAAATGCTTGGATGAAGAAAATTCTGCTGTATATTCATTCCCTCCTTACCAAGGTTGAGGTCGGAAGGCATTAAAGGTTCTCCCCTGTACATGTATTTTACTTTACTTATATATGCAGCAATTGTAAAAACTGCTGACACAACGAAAAACAAAGTTATGTATATTTTTTTCTTGAAAATATAGAATAAGTTTACTATTCCGAATGATAAGAAATATGTCAGAATAAACGGCTTTTTATTGTGGTATACCCATTTTAAGGTACTTACAAAACCAGCATTGCTGATAAATACCGCCGCCAGACTGAACAGCAGAGGAAGTATCAAAATAGCAGCAAGATTAATAAGACTTTCCTTGGCGTACAATTTCTTTAAGTTACCAATTATTTTTTCTTTATTCAGCTTTAGCATTTAATTTTCCCGCTTCCTTTTTATTATGACAAATAAGCTAGATTTAGAGACATAAAATTAACCCCTTTAAAAATATAATTATATTATGGAATAGTTGAGGTGGTTTTGTAAACTATTTATTAATAGAATATTAAAAACTTGTAAAGGAAAAATCGGGAAAAGATGATAACGGATTAAATTGAACCGATATATAAATTATTTATAATCATCAATTATATCTTTCAATAAAATGTCGGAGATGATTTCAGAATCGTATTCAACAACCACCTTCCTAAGCTCTGGAATTTCATTAATACTAACTATGCCGTTTAAAGCAGCAATAGAATTCTTTACATTGTCCATTTCGCCTGATGATATTTTGTTGGTGGATAAGGATAATATTTCAATAGCCATAATATAACTCCTGTTTAATTCCTCTTATTATTAATATATTATGGACAAAGAAATTAAAGACCTAAACAATTCAATGAAATAAATTTAGAAAAAATTGATTTATAAACAATACTTAAGGCAAAACATACGAGTGATTTATCACAATTTGACCATATTGGAAAATACTGATATATTACTTTAGGGAATGTATATAAAAAATTAAAGGAGAAAATTAAGATGTCACAGCTTACACTTTTGCTATTTCTTATAATTGCCGTGAGTTTAATGGCAGGGTTTATTATTTTAGTATTAAGAAAAGGAATTTCAGGGGTAAAGGTTATGCTTCTTGGAATAAATATTACTTTATTGGGAGGAATACTTGCAGTTGACCCTAATTCTAATCTTGGCGGCTTTGAATACTTGATAGTACTTATAGGTTTAATTATTTCTATCTTTGGACTAGTAAATGATTAGTAATTAGCCTACCCTTAATGGACTATCAGACTTATGAGGCAATATAAATAACAACACTTATATATTGAAACGGAAGGTTATATATTAACCTTCCGTTTCAATATATTGCTGTTTATTGCACTACCCACCTGACAAGGCCTGTTTCATAGCGGTTGATCATATCCGGATGATACGGCATTACTCTGAATGTATAGCCGTATTCACCACCGTCGTACAATTTTATGTCTGCACAATATTTATAAGTTCCATCATCAGCTTTTTCAGTCATTTGCATTTCCAGAACTTCCGGATTTTCAATTATGTTGTTTTTACCTATAAGGCCATAATATACTTCTACCTTTACATCCGCCGGGCTTATACTTCCAAGGCGGACTGAAGCATAGACCTTTACAGGTTCACCTGAAACTGAATTCAGGTCCTTGAGCTGACTGACGGATCTGTCGGCTGATATTTCCACAGAAGGCCAATTCCTTTCAATATTTTGCTTCCAGTTTGAAAGTCCGCGTGCAAGCTCATAATTACTGGATTCTATTTTGCTCATACGTCCTATAAGGGGCATATACATTTTCCCGGTATATTCCTGTACCATTCTATGGGTACTATACTGCGGCAGCAGGGATCTTATGGACTCCTTCATGATTTTTACCCACTTGACGGGAATTCCTTTTTCGTCCTTATAGTAATACGATGGTATTATTTGATTTTCAAGAGTGTCATATATTGATTCGCTATCGGCATTGTCCTGGTAAAACTCATTTCCGTAGAAGGTGTCATCACCAATAGGCCAACCGTTTTTACCGTTGTAACCTTCACACCACCAGCCGTCAAGCACACTGAAATTTACAACGCCGTTAATACAAACCTTTTGTCCGCTGGTTCCGCTTGCTTCAAGCGGACGTCTGGGATTATTAAGCCATATATCAACGCCCTGGACCAGGTTCCTTGCCAACGTCATATTATAATTTTCAACAAGTATGACTTTACCCTTGAAACCTTCCTGCCTGGCTATATCGTGTATGTTCTTGATAATCTCGTGGGCAGGCCTGTCAGCCGGATGTGCTTTGCCGGCAAAAATAATCTGGACAGGCATATTGGGGTTATTAAGTATTCTTTGTATTCTGGCTGCATCTCTAAAAATGAGGTTTGCCCGTTTATAGGTTGCAAATCTCCTGGCAAAACCTATGGTAAGAGCATCAGGACTTAATAATGAATCAACCTCTCTAAGGCTCTCAATTGAATCTCCGTTTTCCGTTCTTTGTCCCTTAAGCCTTTGACGTAAAAAATCTATCATTTTTGATTTGAGCGCACAGTGTATTTTCCATATTTCTTCATCGGGTATCTTTTCTATGTCATCCCAGATATCTTTTTGATATAGTTTATCCAGCCACTCGGGATTCAAATACTTGTCAAAAAGGTATTTAAAGCTTGGGGACAGCCAGGTCAGTGTATGAATACCGTTTGTGATATGTGTTATTGGGACATCTTCTTCCGGCAGGCCCGGCCATACATTGTTGAAAATATTGCGTGAAACCGCTCCGTGAAGTTCGCTTACGCCGTTCTTTTTACCGGCAAGAGTAAGCGCAAGGACTGTCATGTTGAAATTCTGGTTATCATTTATTTTTGTACCCAAGTCAAGAAATTCATGACGACTTATCCCTATTCTGTTCCAGAAATTACTGAAATATTTGTCAATCATCTGTATTGGGAAAACATCATTACCTGCAGGGACAGGTGTATGCGTTGTAAATATTACCGACGACGAAACTGTCTCCTTGGCATCCCTGAATGACAGATTCTTCTCCTGCATGTACTTTTTAATCAACTCTAGTCCAAGAAAGGCTGAATGTCCTTCATTCATATGAAATACGGAGGGTTTTAATCCCATTGTTTCAAGAACACTTACTCCGCCCATACCAAGAAAGATTTCCTGCTGTATTCTGGTTTCCTGATCGCCGCCGTAAAGTCTGGAAGTAAGAACTCTGTCTCCAGGACTGTTATCCTCAATATCAGTATCCATAAGGTAAAGAGAAATCCTTCCAACCTTTACCTCCCAAATTATGGCGTGTACCATCCTGCCAGGAAGTTCAACACTTATTCTGGCTTGCTTGCCGTCGGGAAGAAGCACCGGCCTTATTGGCAGCTGTGAAACATTCAATTCGGGGTAATTTGTTTCCTGCCAGCCATCATGGTTTATCCGCTGGTTAAAATAGCCCTGTTTATAAAACAAGCCTATTGCAGTAAAAGGAATTCCAAGGTCACTTGCCGATTTGCAGTGGTCACCTGAAAGAACTCCCAAACCACCCGAGTAAATGGGCAAAACCTCATGAAGTCCATACTCTGCAGAAAAATAAGCAACCATACAGTTCTTATTATCGGGGTATGTTCTGTTAAACCAGGTATCTGTATTTGCCAGATAACTGTCAAATTTTTTAACTACTTCATCATACCTTTTCATAAATCCGGAGTCATTTAATTTTTCCTCAAGTTTCTTTTGGCTTAATTCATGCAGAAACCTAACCGGATTTTTACCCAGCTTTTCCCATAATACCAGATCTATTTCTCTGTATAAATCAATTGCTTCGGAATTCCAGGACCACCAAAGATTATAAGCAATGTCTCTCAAGCGTGCCAATTTTTCCGGTAAAACGGAAGTGACTGTGATTTTCCCTAAAAGATACATATACAACCTCCAAAATGATGATTATTAATGCCAATAAACTGTCATTTTTACTAAAGCTGCAACAGCAACTCAATTAATTATTATTATCCATTAATAAAAGAATAATATTAAAAATAAGTAAAAAATAATATTATATCTTATCATGTTTATAATAACATAATAGTTAATAAATTGGCAGTATTTATAATATTTACCCTAAACAGCCTGTACAAAATCATGGATTCTTAAAAAACGGGGAATTATAAATATCAGATCCGGTCCAACAAATGGAGCGGATCTTAAGCAATAGGTGAATTTATGTGATAACAAATAAAAAAATACAAAGGAGCCGATCTTATGGAGCAAAAAATGAAAAGCAAGGATCATCCATGGGATGATAATCTTCCCGGAAACAAAAAGTATATTAAAAAATTCTATAAGAAGTCTGAAAAGGAGATTAAACGGCAGGAAGGTGAGTCAAAGATATAATACGCTGTATCATATTTATTGAAAGGACAATCAAGTCCTTTCTTTTTATTTACAGCTGTTTTACTATATATTTTATAAGAGATATCCAAGTTAAATATTAAATTTTTATAAATAATTGTATATTTTTATTTAAAAGTCGACCAAAATCTATTATTATATACTTGGTATGCTTGTAAGATTGCTAAACTGGCTTTATATAAACTTATATTTTTGAGCATTTAATATATAAATTAATTTGTAGGGGGTTTCCCTTTTGTTGGAGCAGGATGTATCTATAAGACGTAAGAGAAGTGATTTGAATAGAAGTAAAAAAAAGAAACAGCCGTTATGGAAAAAGCTAGTTATTTTCCTTGCCTTTGAACTCATTTTTTCCACTGTAACAATGCCTTTGATTGTTTTCTACGGTCCTTTCCAAACCGTAAAGAAGACACTGGTGGGAATGTCCTGGAATACTCTCAATCATCAATGGATTGCCAAACTGTTTCTTTCAGACAAGGCTATAAAGAATATACTTGGCAACAGCTTTGTTGTAGATCCGGTTGAACATGGAGAAGAAATCCAACAGCTCAATTTTGCAGAAAATCACAGTGACAAGATTGAGGTCTTTAATATAGATGGTGGTAACTTCGAAGGTAAACTGATGGTTGTTCACGACCCGACAAAATTGGTTGTAGGTTATTCAAACAAGTTATCCAGCGGTGACGATGCTTCGGCAAATCTTGCTGCAGGAGAGACTACCAGCGCTATAGCAAAGGAAAACGGTGCAATTGCTGCAATTAATGCGGGCGGTTTTATGGATGCGGCACCTTCAGGCTCAAATAAATGGACAGGTACCGGCGGAATTCCAATGGGCTTTATAATTCATGACGGTAAGGTGGTATTCAATCAATACGACAGTGAGGAAAAGAAGCTTGATACAGCAGCTTTTGACGATATGGGAAGGTTGATTGTCGGAAAACATTCAATAACACAGCTTAAAAGACTAAATGTCAAGGAAGGCGTAAGCTTTGGGCCGCCGTTGATAGTTAACGGCAAACCGACTATAACCCAAGGTGACGGAGGTTATGGACTTAATCCAAGGACTGCAATCGGACAAAGACAGGATGGTGCGGTTCTACTGCTGGTTATAGACGGCAGAAGCTTGAAATCCCTGGGGGCATCCTTAAGGGATGCTCAGGATATACTTCTTAAATATGGCGCAGTTAATGCCGTAAATCTGGACGGAGGATCGTCTACAACAATGTACTATAAAGGCAAGCTTATCAACACTCCTTGTGACACACTGGGTGAACGTACAGTTCCTACGGTATTTATGGTAGCTCCCGGAGAGGGAGGAAGCGGTCAATGAAAAAAACGGCTAGAATATACTCATGGGTAATTCTCTCCATATTTTTGCAGGTAGTTATACTTTTTTATATAAATGACATATTTTTGGTCAGCAAAACTACATTCAAAGCTACAAGTATTGATGTTGTGGATGATAAGCCCAAGGAAAACATGGATATAAACATTCCGGATGGGGCTACAGATTTAAAAGTATCTTTTGACGGATCATACCTGGCTTATTTTAAAAACGGTAATCTTGAGCTTTATGATATCAAAAACAAAAAGGAAAAGAAGACTATATCTGGAGACGGTAATATTATTAGCTATTACAGGTGGCTGCCCGACAGAAATATGATAATCTATGCCGTGGCCGCGCCTGAGTCACAAGCAGGCAGAGTGCAGATTTATACAGATGAAATGGATACCGATGTAGTTAGGGATTTTCCCGAAATCAGGAGAAATTTGACCAGGGGAAGCAAAATTGTTGCCATTGAGCTTTCACCGCTGACTAACGTTATATACTGCAAAATTGCAACCAGCGATACCAAAGCTGTAATATACAAATTTGACGTCAACAGAAATGTAGATTTTGTTATGAGTGCGCTACAGGGAACCTTAATAAAGGAAACAGCATATGTTGATAATCTGATTTATCAGGATTCACGAAACAAAATAAATGTAAGGAGCGGAGCAAACGCCAATACAACGGTCCTTCCGCTCAAAAACAAGGGTGCCCTGCTGGAAGTAGATGCCCATGACATGGTATACGCCGGTGAATTAGACAATAACGGGGATGTTACCAAAGTATATTATGGAAATCTGACATCGGACTTTAAGGATTGGTCAACGGTAAACCTTGAAAAGCCGGTGAAACCCGAAGAAATATACGTATCTCAAAATGGTATCATATTTGAGGTTGATGAAAGTTCAAATACCTTATATGATATTACACACAGCAAAAATATTGCCTATAAAGGTAAAATGGTTACAGTGCTTGATGATTATATAGTTTCGGTGGATAGCGGTAAATTGATACTTGACGTTATAAAATAATAATAATTACGAATATTAAAACTTATAGGATATGAGGAAATTCTCTTATAGGGAGGTTTATTATGGCTAGTGAAAAAATTGTTAAATTGTCAAAAGGCAACTTCGAACAGGAGGTTGAAAAATCGGAAATACCGGTGCTTGTTGATTTCTGGGCACAATGGTGTGGACCCTGCAGGGCTGTTGCACCTGTTGTAGAGCAATTGGCAGAGGAATTTGACGGAAAAGTAAAAATCGGTAAGGTAAACGTTGATGAAGAGGGAGAACTGTCGGCAAAATTCAGAGTAATGAGCATTCCCACGCTAATGGTTTTCAAAGGCGGAGAAATGGTAGAAAAGATGGTGGGAGCAAGACCCAAGGAAGAACTGGCAAAATTGCTGGAAAAAAATATTTAATCGGAAAAGCGACCTATGACCGAAAAGGAGCATACACAATGCTTCTTTTTTTGGGCCGGTTGGTCCGGATGAAACCCAGCCCGAATCGGACGAAGTTCGATACCTGCGTATTTTTTAGCGGTCGTCGGTTCTTTTATTGTTGAAAAAAGAGGATTTTTGAAGTAAACATTGAATATATATAATAAGCTGTAATAACAATTTGGCAGAGGAGGATTCAGATGGCAGGAGAAAAACGTTTCAGAACATCATTTATGGGAGGATTCAAAAAATCCGACGTCAATTCATACATAGAAAAGATGCTGACTGAATTTGATGATAAATTAAAAGAGAAGGATAATGAAATTAGTGCCTTGAAAAACCAACTCAGAGAAACCAGATTTAAATACGATGAGATTGTTAAAAATGCCGATCAGATAAATGAAGACCGCGCCAAAATTGCTAATGTTCTGATTAAAGCTCAGGAAAAAGCTGAATTGATATTGGAAGAAGCAAAACAGCAGGCTTTTGATGAGAAGAAAAAGCTGGAATCGATGGTTGAAGACGAAAAGGAAAAGCTTGTCGATATAAAGGAAGAATTAAGAGTTTTGAAAGGCGAAGTAATAAGTACGTTAAAAAAATATGAACAGCAGCTTGATGGATTTATTGATGAAGAAGCCGAATAAGTACTTGAAATTGATAACATTTTTTTGTATAATTGTAATAATATCTTTTTAAAGAATACTAAATAATATAAATACAATGATGGAGAAGAGTATATTCGGGGATTTTAAGAGAGCCGGCGGTTGGTGCAAGCCGGTAAAAAACCGGATTGAACGCAGCTCCTGAGTATCTCCTTGAGAAATTTGAATTACTTTCAAAGAATAGAGGAAGACGGTTAACTCCACGTTACAGGGGTACAATGTGAATGCATTGGTTAAAGTTGACGCTTAAAGCGTAATTAGGGTGGTACCGCGATTTACTCCTTCGTCCCTTGTACAGGGACCGAGGAGTTTTTATTTTACCCGAAAACTCAAAAAGAAGTTGTCTTATCGTTTGATAAATAATTGCATAAAGAAAATAACTAATATTATATTAGAATAAGGAGTGGATATTAATGGAAGAAATTCTGGAAATCCTGGAAAAGAACAATAAGCTTACCGAAGAGCAGATAGCGGTCATGCTGGGTAAAAGTGTACAGGAAGTAAAAGAAGCCATAAAAAAGTACGAAGATGAAAAAGTAATAGTAGGTTACAGTACGTTGATTAATTGGGATAAGACCAACAAGGAAAAGGTTATAACACTTATAGAAGTCAAAGTGACTCCACAGAGAGGAGAGGGCTTTGATAAGGTGGCAGAGAGGATATACAGGTATCCTGAAGTAAAGGCATGCTATCTGATGTCTGGTGGTTTTGATCTTACAGTCATAATCGAAGGGAAAACAATGAAAGAAGTAGCCCTGTTCGTTGCAGAAAAGCTTGCGCCATTGGAATCTGTTTTGAGTACGGCTACACATTTTGTTCTTAAAAAATATAAGGACGAGGGCATAACGTTTGAAGACAAGGAAAAGGATGACAGGGAGGCTGTTGTCTTATGAACATAGGGGATATGATTCTTCCGCATGTTAAAAGTGTACCTCCTTCCGGTATAAGAAAATACTTTGATATGATCAATGAAATGAAGGACGCAATTTCTCTTGGTATAGGCGAGCCTGACTTTGTTACTCCATGGAATATCAGAGAAGCTGGAATATATTCACTTGAGCAGGGGCATACCCACTATTCGGCAAACGCAGGCTTTATTGAGCTGAGGGAAGAGATATCAAGGTACATGAAAAGAAAACATGGCCTTGAATATAAACCGAGAGAAGAAATTGTTGTAACGGTTGGGGGAAGTGAGGCCATAGATGCAGCGCTCAGGGCGCTGGCCGGACCTGGTGATGAGGTGATCATACCGGAACCGAGTTTTGTTGCATACAAGGGCTGCGCATCATTTTGCGGTGCAACACCGGTAGTAATAGACTTAAAAGCCGAGAACCAGTTCAGGTTGACTCCGGAGCAGCTTGAAAACGCATTGACGCCAAAAACCAAGGTTGTCATAATACCTTTCCCAAACAACCCGACAGGTGCCATAATGCCAGGGGAGGATATGGCCCGGATTGCAGAAATACTTAAAGACAGGGATGTAATTGTATTATCGGATGAGCTGTACTCCGAACTTACGTATGAGGGCAGGCATATGTCGATAGCAAGCTATCCTGGAATGAAAGAAAAGACTATTGTCATAAATGGTTTTTCAAAGGCTTATGCAATGACCGGCTGGAGGATAGGCTATGCCTGCGGACACAGAGATCTGATCAGCGTCATGACTAAAATACATCAGTACGCAATAATGTGTTCACCTACAACCGCACAGCATGCTGCGATTGAAGCCCTCCGCAACAGCGATCATGATGTGGAAAGTATGAAAAGAGAATATAACAGGCGCAGACGGGCTATGGTTGATGGGTTTAGAAGAATGGGGCTTGACTGCTTCGAACCTCTGGGCGCTTTTTATGTATTTCCGTGTATTAAATCGACAGGTCTGACTTCGGATGAATTCTGTGAAAAGCTTCTTGCAGAGGAAAAAGTCCTGGTTGTACCGGGAAATGCATTTGGAGAATGCGGAGAAGGATTTGTAAGAGCCACCTATGCAAACTCGATAGAGAATATATTTGAAGCAATTAAAAGGATAGAAAGGTTTGTTAATAACTGCAGAAAATAAGGAGTATCGAATGTATAAACTTATAGCAATAGATTTGGATGGTACGCTGCTCAATTCGCAAAAAGAAATTTCGGGAAAGAATATTAAAGCTATTCAGGATGCAATGAATAAAGGCATCAAGGTAATAATCTGTTCAGGCAGGATATACAAGGGTGCCAGGCTGTATGCGAGGCAGATAGGCAGCAGGGAACTGGTTATCGCCTGCAACGGGGCAATAATAAGGGATATGGCTACTGAAGAGGCGCTTTATGACAATTCATTAAGTACAGAGGATTGTATAAATGTAATAGACATATGCCATCAGGAAAACGTATATTTTCACGTTTATGCAAATGATATCATGTACACTGAAAAGCTTGCGTTCGGTTCCACCTTTTATGTAAAGCTGAATGAGAAACTGAAAGAGGAAGACAGGATAGATGTAAGGCTGGTAGACAATGTGGCAGACGTTATCAGAGATAACAGTATTAAAGCCTCAAAATTAATAGTGGTGTCGGAGGACGGTAGTATACTGAGCAGGGTCAGGGAAAAAGCAGAAAGTATAAAATCAATAGATGTGGTTAGTTCTTTCTATGACAATTTTGAAGTTTTAAACAAAGGCGTAAGTAAGAGAAAGGCTTTGGAATATGTATCGCAGAGATATGGCATAGACAGCAGTGATATGATAGCTATCGGTGATAACGAGAACGATATCTCCATGATTACATATGCCGGTCTCGGAATAGCAGTAGGCAATGCGGAGGATTCACTCAAAGAGGCTGCCGGATATATAACCCAGGCAACAAATGATGAGGATGGGGTGGCAGAGGCTATAAACAGATTTATTTAGTATTTTACTTACATAATAAAAATACTGCCGTATCTGGACAGCAGTATTTTTTATTTTATTACTAGATTGCGTTTTCTCCTCTTTCTCCGGTTCTTATCCTGACTACATCCTCGATTTCATAGACGAATATTTTGCCGTCTCCTACTTCACCTGTTTTTGCTTCGTCACTGATAAGCTTGATTATTTCATCAACATGTTCGTCCTTGGCCACGATTTCAACTTTGATTTTAGGAAGTAAATTTAATGTAATTTCTGTACCTCTGTAATATTCTTTTCTGCCTTTCTGAAGGCCGCATCCCATAACCTGGCTTATGGTCAAGCCATGTATATTGAATTTGTTAAGGGTATCTTTTATATCTTCCAGTTTTCCGGGACGTATAATTGCCTCGATTTTCTTCACTGAAATCACCTCACTTGAATTTATTATAATTTATATCCTGTAATTTGTTAACATATATTTACAGATTAATTAATTTGCTGCCCGTATTATTAGCTGTCAAAATAACTCCGACAGGGTTCAGTAAAATAAAAAGGCACTATATTAAGAGCATACTTCCCTCAATAAGCGCCTTCACTTATTTTCACCATAGTAATAAAAATATTATAACACCAAGACACTGAATTTACAATAAGCAGTATTAATAGAGCTTGTAATACGACAGTACCCATGTTATTATTTAAAAAAATTTTTCTTTAATTTAATAGGCATTTTTGATATATTAACCTATGTGATAATGTTTTTAATTGAATATATATTGGAAATACGAAATTAAGCGGAACTACAAAACAGCTGTTAGATAATTAAGCCGGGTAAGTATTTGTAAATATATATGAATATAATATAATACGTATTGAAGCAATTGTAACCTGCAGGTTGAACAAGAAATTTGTTCAAAGATTATTTCAGGTCGGAAACTATGGAAGGCGGTTGTAATGGCTGGAGAAAAATATATCGTCGCTACACTGGACAATCCGTCACAAATTAATATTCGTAATATTTTAAATCCGGGTGGTTACATATTTCTGGGTAATTGCTTTGATCCTGTTTCTCTTCTAAGGTTAATAAGAAGTTATAATCCGGATTTTGTTGTAGTAGATTTGGGTATGCAGCCCAGAGAACTCAGAAAGACAATAGAAACAATAGATGATGAAATGCTGTGTGCCTGCATAGCATTAGGTGATTACAGGGATATTGAAAACGAAAATCTTGTTCAAAGATGCAAGGTACTTACATTATGCCAAAAGCCTCTAAGCAGGGAAATATTTTTGAACACGGTTGAATTGGCTAATATGTATTACAAAAGACTGAGCGAAACCGAACAGAAACTAAAGGAAATGACAGAAAATTATGAAACAAGAAAATCGGTAGAGCGTGCAAAGTGGATTCTCATTAAAAGGGATGGTATCAGCGAAGCAGAGGCTTATGAACGTATGAGGAAAAAGAGTATGGATTCAAGGCTTACAATGAAAGCAATTGCAGAGGCAATTATATTTACCCATGAGATAGAAGGAAAGTAAGTAAATAGTTAGGAGTTAAGAGTTAAGAGTTAAGAGTTAAGAGTTGGGAGTAGTGAGTAAGGAGTTAGGGGTTTATGGTTCAGAGTTCGGAGTAAAATAGTTGGGAGTTGGGAATTTAGGAGTGATATCCTGTAGGGAACGGCGCCCCGCCATTCCGCTATAGTTAAAGGAATATTTCTAACTCTGAACTCCTAACCCCGAACTATGAACCCTGTAACTCCAAACTACGAACCACAAACCCCGAACTAATCAATTATATTTTAGGAGATGATTTTTGTGATTGAACTTGATCAATTCAAGCTTGAAATTGACGAAATTAAAGGTGTTCTGGACGAAATGAGGGCTTCACTTTGACATCGCCAGGTTAAATGACGAAATAGCAGAACTGGAGATGAAATCAACAGAACCGGATTTTTGGAATGACATTGAAAATTCACAGAAAATACTTCAGAGGACCAAAAACCTTAAGACCAAGCTGGAACAGTTCCAGAAGATGGAGATGCAGTGCGACGATTTAAAAACCTTGAATGAGCTTGGTATTGAAGAAAATGATGATAGTGTAATACCTGAAATACAGGAAGGTTTGAAAAAGCTCAAAGAAAATTATGAAAAGCTTAAGCTTGAAACACTCCTGACAGGTCCATATGATAAAAACAATGCCATCATAACAATGCATGCGGGTGCCGGTGGAACCGAAGCCCAGGATTGGGTACAGATGCTTCTGAGAATGTATACACGCTGGGGTGAAAGCAGGGGCTTTACCGTAAAAATTCTGGACTTCCTTGACGGTGAAGAGGCAGGAGTCAAGAGTGTGACAATTCACGTCATAGGCGACAATGCATACGGCTATCTAAGATCTGAGAAGGGAGTCCACAGGCTTGTCAGGATATCTCCTTTTGATGCATCAGGAAGAAGGCACACATCTTTTGCTTCGGTAGATGTTATGCCCGAATTGGATGATACGGTGGAAGTTGATATAGACCCTGACGACCTCCGTGTTGATACCTACCGTGCAAGTGGGGCTGGTGGACAGCACATTAACAAGACCGAATCCGCAATCAGAATTACACATATTCCCACCGGCGTTGTCGTATCATGTCAGACTGAACGTTCACAGTTCCAAAACAGGGATACGGCTATGAAAATGTTGAAGGCCAAGCTTTTGGAATTAAAAGAGCGGGAACATAAAGAAAAGATAGAGGATTTAAAAGGAATACAAATGGAAATTGCATGGGGCAGCCAGATAAGATCTTATGTTTTTTGTCCCTATACACTTGTAAAAGACCACAGAAGCAACTATGAAGAAGGTAATGTCCAGTCTGTTATGGATGGGGAATTGGATGGCTTCATAAATTCCTACCTCTCAATGGGCGCTTTAAAGAAGGAAGAGCAATAATAACAGAAAAGCCTGGTTTTATAACCAGGTTTTTCTTTATGTTTTTTGCATTAACTTATTTATCCGGGTGCATAATTTTGCTGTGCCATGGAATTTACTTACATTTATATTATGCAATTAGGCAAGATTCTCATATACTTATCTATATAAAAATGTGATATTATCAATTTGGTAACTCTTAAAAGAGTTTTGTTTTAAAAATCAAACAAAATCAGGAGCGGCTAAATATGGAACCAAACGAAAAATTGAACTTACTTAAAAATAATATAAGGGAACTTGGAAGCCTTGCAGTAGCCTTTTCAGGTGGTGTTGACAGTACGTTTCTCCTTAAGGCGGCACATGAAGTATTGGGGGATAATGTCATAGCTGTCACAGCACGTTCTTCTACATATCCGGAAAGAGAATTCAAAGAGGCTGTGGCTTTTATAAAAGAGCTGGGAATCAGGCATTTCGTAATTATATCTGAAGAGCTTGATATAGAAGGTTTTTCGGGTAATCCTGTAGACAGATGCTATTACTGCAAGAAAGAGCTTTTTACTAAAATCTGCAAAATAGCTGAAGAAAACAACATCAAATATATCGCTGACGGTTCAAACATTGACGACGAGGGTGATTACAGACCCGGAATGCAGGCTGTTAAAGAGCTTAGAATAGTAAGCCCGCTGAGAAAAGCATGTTTGACTAAGGAAGATATACGTATTTTATCAAAAGAAATGGGTCTGCCCACGTGGGACAAGCAGTCGTTCGCATGTCTTGCGTCCCGTATTCCATACGGCCAGGATATAACCAGAGAAAAATTGGAAATGATAGATAAGGCGGAACAATATTTACTGGATGCAGGATTTAAGAACATCAGAGTCCGCCATCACGGGGAAGTTGCCAGAATTGAGGTAGCCTCACAGGAAAGAAGCAAATTTTTTGATACCGGGCTTATGGATAAGGTTTACGATGAATTCAAGAAAATAGGTTTCTCATATACCGCCCTTGATTTAAGGGGATATAGAACCGGCAGTATGAATGAGACTATTCTGAAATAGTGTATGAAAACGGCGGTGTTTCAAATGAAAATCGGGATAATAGGTGCGGGTAAAGTTGGATGTTCCATGGCTGCAGCCCTTTTAAGCAAGGGTTTTGAAATTTCAGGCGCATTTAGTAAAAGTGACGAATCCATATCTTTACTTAACTCAATATTGAAAACTTCTTTTACCAATAACCTTCTTCAAACAGTATGCAGCTCCCAGGTGATATTTATTACAGTTCCGGATAAGGAACTGGAAAAGGCTGCATCTGACATAGTAGAAAAAGTAGCTACAGCCGATATAAAAAACAAAGTGTTTTTGCACTGCAGCGGAGCGGAAGCATCGGATGT
Organism: Bacillota bacterium; assembly: GCA_030705825.1. Classification (GTDB taxonomy): domain Bacteria; phylum Bacillota; class Clostridia; order Acetivibrionales; family JANLFN01; genus JAUZPR01. The sequence continues at coordinate 82,673 of JAUZPR010000001.1, forward strand.
ACTTGAACCGCTAAAATCAAGGGGTGGGAATACGGGTTCACTTCATCCTCTGCAGACCTTTGCCGACAGGGAAAACTCCTGGAAAGCACTGTTCGGGATCTATTTCGGGTTTGAAGGTGACAATGAGGCTGAAAGTATTTCGAGGATAGTAGTTAAATCTCTTGATTCTGAAATAATAGATTTAAATAAGCAGGATAAGGCGTTGTACCATGCTGCTGCTTGCGTTTTATCGAATTATATTGTAACGCTGTCAAATATGGCTGGAGCTTTTTTTAAAGCATCTGGCATCGACGAAAAAGAAGGTTTTAAAGCTTTCAGGCCGTTAATGGATAAAACAATAGAGAACATTATGGAACTTGGCAGTATAAAAGCTTTAACGGGCCCTGTCTCAAGAGGAGACGGCATTACCCTGCAAAAGCACCTGCTGGCTATACAGGATAAATGTCCTGATTTTTTATGTTTATATGGGAGTCTTGCAGCTCAGACAGTGGGAATAGCTTTGAAAAGCGGAACAATAGATAACAACAGTGCTCAAATGTTAAGGAATGTTTTGGAGGTTGATTATGGAAGCTGATAATCTCAAACAACTACTTGAAAATGTTAAAAACGGAAGCACCAGTATTGATGAGGCGGTTATCAAATTAAAAAGCCAACCCTTTGAAGACCTCGGCTTTGCAAAAATAGACTACCACAGGAAGCTAAGAAACGGATATCCTGAGGTAATCTATTGTCAGGGAAAAACAGTTGACCAGATAAAAGCAATAGTTGAAAGGCTTATGCTCAGAGAGAACAATATAATGGCTACAAGAGCCGGCAGTGAAGTTTATGAAGCCATTAAAACAATAACACAGGATGCTGTCTACTATGAAGCTGCACGAATAGTAGTTGTCAAAAGAAGAGACATCAAAGCTACCGAAAAGGTAATTGCAGTTATAACGGCAGGCACATCAGATATTCCCGTTGCCGAAGAGGCGGCTGTGACAGCCGAAACCCTCGGAAACAAGGTGGACAGGCTTTACGATGTGGGCGTGGCAGGTATTCACAGGCTTTTTGCCAATATGGAACCTATTATGAAGGCTAATGTGCTGATTGTAGTGGCCGGAATGGAAGGTGCCCTTGCCAGTGTTGTAAGCGGCCTTGTCGATAAACCGGTAATTGCGGTACCCACAAGTGTAGGTTACGGCGCTAATTTCGGAGGCCTTGCAGCACTTTTGACAATGCTGAACAGCTGTGCAAGCGGGATCGGTGTAGTAAATATAGATAACGGCTTCGGAGCAGGCTACCTAGCCAGCTCTATAAATCAGATGTAGCTTGAGCAATTATGGGGATTATGTAACATTCTCAATTCTCAATTTATAACGAGGTGCAGGGGACTCCCTGTGGAATGCAACGGAAAGTTGCCGGGGCGGCAGGGTGACCCCGCCTGATAAAAAAATCTCCCCTTCTATTGGAGGGAATGTGTCGGGGGATAGTTGACAAGTTAAGTAAACGATTGAAGATTTAAAAAGTAGGGTTCTAAAACAAATAAAGTTTATAAAACGGGGTGCAGGGGACTCCCTGTGGAATGCAACGGAAAGTTGCCGGGGCGGCGGGGTGACCCCGCCTTAAATAAAAACTCCCCTTCCATCAGAGGGAAGGGGTCGGGGGATAGGTGGTATAATATGAAAGTTCTATACTTTGACTGTTTTTCAGGAATAAGCGGAGATATGACACTCGGGGCATTATTGGACCTGGGTATAGATAAGGATATCTTCCTTGAAAAATTGGGAAAGCTCAATCTTAAGGGGTATGAAATAGAAATCGGAAGCAGGATGAAAAACGGAATAATCGGAACCGATGTTGATGTTAAAATAACCGGGGAGCAGGAGGAATCGGAAGAGGCGCATGAGCATATGCATGAACATGTTCACGAAGATCATGAACATGGCGACGGGCATACCCACGACCATGAACATACCCACGACCATGAACATACCCACCCCCACGAGCATGATCATGAACATAGCCATGATCACTGCCACAGTCACTCTCACGGGCACCCGGCAAGAAATCTGAAAAATATCCATATGATGATTGATTGGAGTGACCTTGACAGTAAAGTTAAGGAAATGAGCAAAAACATATTTCTTGAGATAGCAAAGGCAGAGGCTAAAGTACATAATATGGATGTCTGGGATGTTACCTTCCATGAGGTGGGAGCCATTGATTCCATTGTTGACATTGTAGGCACATGTATATGCATGGATATGCTGAAAATAGACAAGATATATTCTTCACCGCTCCATGAAGGAAAAGGTTTTATTAAATGCCAGCACGGAGTTATACCTGTCCCTGTTCCGGCTGTGGTGGAAATGCTTGCAAACAGTAATATTCCTGTCATTCAGGAGGATATAAATACTGAACTGGTCACTCCAACCGGTATGGGAATAATTAAATGCTGTGCATCTGAATTTGGAAATATGCCCTCCATACTAATTGAAAAGACCGGTTATGGAATGGGGAAAAGAGAAACCGGAAAGTTCAATGCATTGAGAGTGATAATGGGTGAGCTTTCGGATAATAAACAATCCTCGGAAGAAATAGTTGTGCTGGAGACAAATATTGACGATATGAGTCCGGAACTGCTTGGATTTACATCTGAAAAGCTATTTCAGGCAGGTGCGCTGGATGTATTCCATACCCCGATTTATATGAAAAAGAACAGGCCTGCCGTAATGCTGACAGTTCTTGCGGATTACGAACTTGAACAGAAGCTACTGGATATAATTCTAAGCGAAACAACCACGCTTGGTGTGCGCAGAAGTGTTGCAAAAAGGTACTGTATGAATAGGGAAATTGTTGGGATAGATACCCAATACGGTCCGGTACGTGTTAAAGTCTCAACTATGGGGAGTATAAGGAAGCTTGCACCTGAATATGAGGATTGCAGGGAAATTGCACTGAAAACAGGTATGCCGCTTTCAGCCGTTTACGATTTGGTTCGTGACAGCTCAAAACACCTGCTGAAGTATTAAAAATAAGGAAGGTGTCTGATTTTTTGCTGTATTATAAGTTCTCCGTTTTTTTAAAATCCAGATACGGTTCCAGGGTATACAAACTTCCGGTAAACATCCCGGTAACTTGTCCAAACAGGGACGGTACACTGGGAACAGGAGGGTGTACATTCTGCGGCGAAGAGGGTGCCGGGTTTGAATGCCTTCCAAATTCAAAAACAGTTAAGGAACAAATAGGACAAAACGCTCAGTATATCGGTAAGAACTATAATTCTGAAAAATTTATAGCCTATTTTCAGAATTACAGCAATACATACCTTCCTTTGCAGGATTTTAAGAAGTATATTGATGAGGCATGTGTTGAAGGTGTGGTTGCAATATATATTTCTACACGGCCTGACTGCATAAACGAGGCTTATCTGGATTTTCTCAGGCACATACGGGATGTCAGAAAAGTTGATATTGTTCTTGAAGTGGGTCTTCAAACTGTAAATTACAGAACACTGGAATTTATCAACAGGGGACATTCTCTTGCGGAATTCATAGATGCAGCCATAAGAATAAGAAATTATGGCTTGGATATATGTGCACACTATATTCTGGATTTTCCTACCGATGAATTCATTGATGTGGTGGAAGGAGCGAAAATTCTTTCGGCACTTGGTATAAACCAGGTTAAATGTCATTCGTTATACATATTGAAAGATACAAAGCTTGGAGAAATGTATGAAAAGGGGGAGATTCATCCGGTTGCCAAGGATGAATATATTGAAAGAGTAATTAAATTTATTGAATATCTTGATCCACAAATAGTAATACAGCGGCTTTTAGGAAGGGCGCCTGCAGACAGGAGCCTGTTCTGCAACTGGAATACCAGCTGGTGGAAGCTTAGAGATATGATAGAGGATAAAATGGAACGGGAAGGCAGATACCAGGGAAGATTATTTAAATATCTTAACGGTTCTTCATGCAGCTTGCCCAGGTAGATAAATATTAAAAATCGATTTTTTACAACTTTTCCTTAAAATAATATTGGTTAAATAGGCTGGTTTTCTTGCAGGATTTTTAAATACACTGTAGAATATATCCAGTAATTGTATTTACTCAATATATATTTTTTGTTTTTCAAAGTGAGGTTACTTTTATATATGCATTGTATTAATTGCGGTACAGAGCTTGATTCTGAAGACCTTTTTTGCAGAAAATGCGGTACAAAGGTTGTTTATTCGGCTAATGAAGCGGCAGCAGCCGATGATATAAAATTTGATTCTAACGGGCCAAAGGAAAAAACTCACGATACAAGTGTAAAGAAATCACGAATTTGGCTTATATGGCTTATTCCGGTTATTACAGCAGTAATAGCAGGGGGTTTAGTCTTCACGTCATACAGACACCAGGTAAATATTGATTCCAAAGTAGAGAGAATTAAACAGCAGGCAGAAGATGCAGCAATGGAAGGAAAGTTCCAGGAGGCTTCTAAATTGGTATCACAGGCCTTGGAGCTTCGTCCCAATTATCCGGCATTAAAGACTGATGCTGAGATTCTTAAAAAGGGTCAAAATATCTCAGGAATCCTGCAAAATGTAGATAATCTGATAAATAGCAAGGATTATAACGGTGCCTTAACAAATCTATTAAAGGCTGATACTTCCATTAAACAGGATAATGGTGTGTTCCTTGGAATTTTCTCAAAAATAATTGATAATAAAAGAACCATGATAAATGTTATGCAGCTACAAAATGATGCCAGTTCCAAACAGACCCTTTTGCAGCTTTGTCCTATTTATAAGGTTGTATCGGCTATTAATACACCAGATGCCAAAAAAGTTGCTTCCAATATTCTTAAAAACATTGAAAATATAGCCGCTAATGAAGAAAAAGCTGCTTTGGCTTCAAAGAACTACAGTACCTTTTATGATGAACTGGATATGACTTCAAGATACCTGAACGGAAATAAAAAAGTTTTAGACTTAAAAAATGCAATTCAGAACAAAATGGACCAAATGGAAGGCAAAATAAAAGATATAACTAAAGATATTTTGACCAGGGAGAACTCAATAACAAGCGGTTCGGTCAAAATAACCGCCGATTCGACGGACGGCGCAGATTATAAAGAGGTAAGCGGAACTGTCTTTAATAATGGTGATTTTACTATTTATAATACAAAGGTTCTTTTAAAGATTTATGATGAATATGGAAATGTAATTGATGAGGTTACTGTAAATTGTGACCCTGAAACTATAGAACCCGGAGGGGGTACCAACTTCAGTTATTATTTCACTGCGCCATATCCCAAATATGTCAGGCCGGTTGGAGCAGTATATAATGAGGTGGGCAGTGGAGATTCGATTCAGAATTAATATGTTACTGCAGTATATTTATTTTAGATATGAGGGGAAGTCTGAATGAGTATTAAAAGAAAACCGGTTTTTATAGCCGTTAGTATATGTTTATCTGCTTTATTGGCTGTTGGCTGCATTATATCCATAATATTTATCAATAAACATTATGAAGACCGTGAAATAACTTCACCGTCAAAGCTTTCGGCATTAAATTCCGGCACGGGGGCCCAAAAGGATAATACAAACCCGACACGAAAAGAAATTATTACCCAATGCCAGAAGCAGGTTTTTTACCTTGAAATAAAGGAAGAAAATATCTCAGGCTCAGGATTCCTGTATGATAATTATGGGGATATAGTAACAAATGCTCATGTGGTTGGAAATTCCTCAACTGTAACCGTAAGGCTTCCTGACTCAAAAACGGAATATACGGGCCTGGTTGTGGGAAAGGGTACAGACCTAGATGTTGCACTGGTTAGAGTACCTGAACTTGCAGGGATTCAACCTCTAAAAATAGCGAAGGAAAAAAAGGCACAGCTTGGTGATGAGGTTATTGCACTTGGCAGTCCGCTTGGCTATCAGAATACAGTCACTACAGGAATAATAAGCGGATTGGACAGAAGCTTTGATATAGAAAACTACACCTATAATAAAATATACCAGATATCTGCGCCAATATCTCCTGGAAGCAGTGGAGGGCCTCTGATAGACTCCCTTACCGGAGATGTGCTGGGTATAAACTCAGCATATATTCAGGAGGGGAATATGGGGTTCAGTATACCGATATATCAGTGCGTTGATTCGCTTGACAAATGGGCAGACAATCCTCAGGTGGCCAACGTAGGAGGCAAGGGACTCTTTTCCGGCAAGCTTAGCGGAAAGGACCTGACCGATAATGCAATTGAACTGGTTAAATACCTTTATGGCTGTATTAATACTAAAGATTATGCTACGGCATACCTTCTTTGGGGATATGAATCCAGATCGGTAACAGACTACGACAGATTCAAAACCGGTTATTTAAATACCACCAATGTACAGGTTCTCAGCTCAACTGCAAGTCTTAATAAGGATGGGACTATAAAGGTTGATATTACAATAAGTGCTGAGGAATCAACAGATCAGGGAACCTCGTCAAAAACCGGCTACAAGGTATCGTATACCGTTGGATATGAAAATGGAGTTTTAAAAATTCTAGATGGAAGTGCACAGAAAATTTAAATTAAATATTTAAATCTATTGACTTAAATACTAAAAAAGGTTGTTATGTAAGACGAAACTATATTATGGGACATTCCGCTTTGGGACACTCGGAGAGGAGTGTCCCATTTCACGATAGTATCTAAATTTATTTTTCCGCCCGATTTACCTTTACAATGAATGCCTGATTTCGATATAATATTACATTATATTACCTTGGAATTTAATAATTTTAATATAAAAATTAATGAAAAGAGGTGCTGTTTTGAAAAACGAACTGATTATTGTAATGGATTTTGGAGCCCAATACAACCAGTTGATAGCAAGAAGGGTAAGGGAGGCCAATGTTTATTGTGAAGTGCTTCCCTATAATGTTTCTATAGACAGAATCAAGTCGCTGAACCCTAAAGGAATAATATTTACAGGCGGGCAGGCATCTGTACTTGACCCGAATGCTCCTTTCTGCGACAAGGAAATATTTAATCTGGGAATACCCATATTAGGTATATGCTACGGTATGCAGCTCATGAGTGTAATGCTCGGGGGCAGCGTTGAGCGTGCCAGCCAAAGGGAATATGGAAAAGCCGGCATCAAATTCGATACTTCAAGTAAGCTTATGTGCGGAGTGGAAGCAGATACAACCTGCTGGATGAGCCATACCTACTATGTAAACAAGCTTCCGGAGGGTTTCAGAAGGATAGCGGATTCTGCAAATTGTCCCAACGGAGCAATGGAGAATATTGATAAGAAATTTTACGGAGTTCAGTTTCACCCTGAAGTGGAGCACACCCCAAGGGGCAGGGAGATATTGAGGAATTTCCTTTACAATATATGCGGCTGCTCGGGAGACTGGAAAATGTCTTCATTTGTGGAACAGTCAATAAAGGAGATAAAGGAAAAGGTAGGAGATAAAAAGGTACTATGTGCACTTTCCGGGGGAGTAGATTCCTCAGTTGCTGCCGTCCTGATAAGTAGGGCTGTCGGTAAGCAGCTGACCTGTATTTTTGTAGACCACGGCTTGTTGAGAAAGTACGAAGGAGACCAGGTCGAACAGGTATTCAGGAACCAGTACGATATTAATCTTATAAGATCCAATGTAGAAGAAAGATTTTTAAGCAAGTTGGCAGGAGTTACAGATCCTGAAAGAAAGAGGAAAATAATAGGTGAGGAATTCATCAGAGTCTTTGAGGATGAGGCTAAGAAAATAGGAAAAGTGGATTTCCTTGTGCAGGGAACCATTTATCCTGATGTTATAGAAAGCGGTAAGGGTGATGCTGCGGTAATCAAGAGCCATCACAATGTTGGAGGCCTGCCCGATTACGTGGATTTTAAGGAAATAATCGAGCCGCTGAGGAACCTTTTTAAGGATGAGGTCAGAAAGGTAGGAGAAGAGCTTGAAATTCCGGCTGAAATAGTATGGAGACAGCCATTCCCCGGACCCGGACTGGCAATAAGAATAATCGGGGATGTCACAAAGGAAAAGCTTGAAATACTCAGAGATTCCGATCACATTTTCCGGGAGGAAATTGCAAACACAGGTCTTGATAAGAATATAAACCAGTATTTCACGGTTCTGACCGGCATGAGAAGTGTAGGCGTAATGGGGGACGAAAGAACCTATGATTACACGCTTGCTTTAAGAGCAGTTACCACAACCGATTTTATGACGGCAGACTGGGCAAGGATTCCGTATGATATATTGGAAAAGATATCAAACAGAATTGTTAACGAAGTTAAACATATCAACAGGATAGTTTACGATGTAACAAGCAAGCCACCGGCAACCATAGAGTGGGAGTAAAAATATCAAACCCCGAAAGCTTCGAGCTTTTGGGGTTGTCTTATGTTTGGCCTGTTCATATAAAATGACCGGGTTTGCAGTATGATTTGTTCTTATTGGATTAACTTTGAAGGATATCAGGACGTTTGATTCATTTTTTAACGAATCAAAAATAGCAAAAGGAAAATTACAATATATGAAGAATATTATTATTGAAATAATAAATAAAAACACCTATAATTAAAAAACTAAGAGAATCGAATGGGAGTTACTGAATGCAGCAGATCGATATAATAGTCAGACAAATCATTATTCTAACTTTACTAGGGGCAACAGGGTTTGTTGCAGGAAAAACAAAATATCTGCCTGAAAGTACAGGACCAATACTTTCAAAGTGCGTTGTAAAGCTTACAACACCGCTTCTGATAATCGCTACAATGTCGCAGTACAGCTTCAAGGGAAAAACACTTGAGACCGGTCTTTTTATATATTTCTTCGGACTGATTTTTCTGTTTCTGTCTTTCCTGACAAGTGTATTCATGTCATCAAGATTGAAACTGGATGGTCCTGCCGCCAGCGTTTACAGTATGTGTTCAACCTTCGGCAACGTAATGTTCATGGCCTATCCACTGCTGACAGCTCTTTATGGAACCAAGGGAATCATTTACGCCATATTTTTCAACTTGTCAAATGATACCCTTTTGTGGACTTTGGGAATCTACCTTGTAAACAGGCATAATACAGTCAATTGGAAAGATAATTTGAAACATCTTATAAACGGAAATACTGTTTCTTTCACAATAGGAATACTTTTATCGGTTATAAATTTTCAAAATCTGGTGGTCAACAACAACACGGTTGCTGCAGCTTACAGGCTGTTCAACGATTCGCTGGGCAAGCTGGGCGGCACAACAATATATATTTCAATGGTATTCATAGGAATTATACTTTCAGAGGTTAAAATAGATGGAGTTAAAGGCTTACTGCAAAGATATCCGGTTTTTGTGATGTCCTTGTTCAAGTTGATTCTTATTCCTGCAGCAGCATTCTTACTAATGTCTTTGTTTGACGGTATTCTCGATCCGTTTGTAAAAAAAGTAGTAGTGCTTCAGTTAGGCATGCCGGCCGGTACAATAGTTGCCGCCCTGGCTTCCCAATATGATTCCGACTATAAATTTGCAACAGAAAACATATTTGTAACAACTATAGCCTCGGTTTTGACATTGCCATTATTAGCATACACAGTCGAGTATATCAAGCTTTTTTAATATGTATTCTTACAGTTTGTGGAACTTGACGTAGAAACAGAATATTCGGATGTAATGCAATTTAATAAACAGGCTATAATTTATATTATTTTAAACAATATGATAAGAATTTGGTGAGATAATCTCAGCAACGAGGAGATAAGCGGCGAGAACGACGTGTAAATTTTAATTTTGATTTGCATTCAGGCATAAATACTTTAATTTAATTAAAAATCCGTCTCAATTTATATGATTTTAAGTTAAATAAATATAAATCAACAAATGGCTCTATTGGTAAATAATCTTAAGATATTTATAAAAACAGCAGGTATTATCGAATATTAAATAAAATTTGATGAAAAATGTTCGTTTCTTTAATTGACAAAATCCATATCTTTTTGATAGTATAAAAAAGTAAAAAAACTTATGTCAGGTAATCCCTTATAATAAGATATACGATAAGATTTTCAGTCCAGTCCTGTTTTGAAATGTAGTCAGAATGTTCTTAACAGTTTATTTGATCCAACTTTTTTCGAACGGCTTAACCGGGTTTAAACCCGTTAAAGTTAAGGCTTTATAAAAAAGATTTAAGGGAGGGGTAAGTTTCTTATGAACAAGCTATTCAAACTGCAGGAAAACGGCACCAATGTTCGTACAGAATTAATGGCAGGTTTGACCACATTTATGACCATGGCCTACATAATATTCGTTAATCCGGATATCTTGTCAAAAACAGGCATGGACAGGGGAGCAGTATTTACAGCAACTATTATAGCTACTATTGTTGCAACCCTGATGATGGCATTTGTAGCCAATGTACCGTATGCACAGGCACCAGGTATGGGTATGAATGCATTCTTCACCTTCACTGTTTGCTTAGGTTTGGGCTTTAAATGGCAGCAGGCACTTGCAATCGTTCTTATCAGTGGTATCGTAAATACAATAATAACAGTAACAAAAGTAAGAAAAATGATCATCGAAGCTATACCAAGATCTCTTCAGTATGCTATAAGCGGAGGTATTGGACTGTTTATCGCATATATAGGCTTCATGGATGCACATTTCCTTAAATTTTCACCAAATAGTACAGCCGATGCTACAGGAGCATTTGGAAATGTAGTTCCCGGAATTGTTGATTTCAAGGATAAGGCTACCATACTTGCACTTATCGGTGTTGCAATAATTGCAGTACTTATGCTGCTTAAGGTAAGAGGAGCAATACTTATCGGTATCGTTGCAACTACTGTTATTGGAATACCAATGGGAGTGACAGTATATCATTCTGCGTAATTCCGTCCTCCCAGTATAGATCATACTTTCTTCAAGCTTACATTCACCGGATTGTTTACTAACACTTCGCAAATATTACTGACACTAACAACCATACTTGCGTTTGTTCTTTCTGATATATTCGACTGTATCGGTACATTCCTTGGAACAGGA
>JAUZPR010000010.1 GCA_030705825.1 Bacillota bacterium
CCTTATGATTTTGTTTATATATTTCGATTTACTTATTTTTATTTACTATTTAAACCTGGTGATAAATTTTTTCACAATATTAATTAGACTTCAAATGCTGTTTTTTGTTCCGTAAAATAAAAAATACTACAAGTTGTTTTTTATTTTCATTATAACATTTATGTTACAAAAATATAAATACTTATTTTATTTAAATCGACAACTTCTTCCATGCATAGTACGCACAATATGACAGCTTCTATTTTTTTAAAATAACTATATTCATAATACGATAATTTGTTTAATAATATTCCATAATATGTTATAATTATTGTAAATTATTATATAATACAAAACGACATTATTATATGGTAATGCAGTTCCTGGTTCTGTCTACTAAAGCGTAGTGCATTTTATAAGGGGGTCACATATTGTGTCAAATGAAATCATGCATGCCCTTATCGCAAAAATGTACGTTAAAATGAATCTCATTATTCAGAAAAACGATTTTGATCTACTGGCCGATGAGGTACAAGTCTACAGTAGAAGATTGGACAAAGTGCTAATTCACTACAGCAGAAATACCGAACAGAAAAAAATACACAGAAGCGATCAGCGCCTTACAAAAGCAGTTTAGGAAGTAATCAACCTTCCTGAAATTATTGAACAGAAGCCTTAAATAATAACCAAAGGCATTTCTTTGAGTCTGTTAATTTATGTTTGAAATTTCTACCATTTTCATTATAATTACAAATAGTACAGCAATATAGTCGGATATTATTACTTTTTCATCCAATCAATAAGTTTGACAAGTCCTTCCTCAACACCCACCCGTGGATTGAAGCCCAATATATTTCGTGCTCTGGTTATATCGGCCTGTGAATGCTTTACGTCGCCTACCCGTTCATCCTTATAAACGGGTTTTAAATTCTTGCCAAGTATCTTGTTTAGTGTTTCAACCAGTTCATTCAATGATAATCTGTTTCCGCACCCAACATTTATAACTTCGGACCTGCCCGGCCATCTGCACGAACAAGCTGAAAGATTGGCATCAACTACATCATCTATGTATATGTAATCCCTGCTTGTCAATCCATCCCCGAAAATTACGGGAGCATTTCCCTGGAGCATCGTATTTGTAAATATCGATATTACACCCGCATAATATGAGCCCGGATCCTGTTTCGGACCAAATACATTGAAGTAACGCAGCGAAATAACTTCAAGCCCATATATATGAAAGAAAGCCTTTCCGTAATATTCCTGCGTAACCTTTGCTACAGCATACGGAGATAACGGTTCAGGGTTCATATCCTCGTTCTTTGGCAGTACCTCCGAATTTCCATACGCCGAAGCAGATGCGGCCTGAACTATTCTTTTTACCGACCCGCTGTCCACAGCAGCTTTAAAAAGATTTACCGTGGTGTTTACTATGCTCCTGTTTACACCTACCGGATCCTGAACCGAGAGCGGAACTGATGGCATGGCGGCTTCATGAATTATATAGTCAATACCTTTAACACTTTCAGCAGCTGTTTTATAATCGGAAAGATCCGCGTTAATAAATTCTATTCTATTATGAAAATTTTCAATATTTTCAAGCCTGCCGGTAGAAAGATTGTCTACAACTCTAACATCATGACCCAATCCAACCAGTCTCTCAACAATATTGCTGCCAATAAAACCGGCTCCACCGGTTACAAGATACTTTGCCATAAAAACCCCCATAAGTTTATGTAGGGGCAGACCCATGTGACTGCCCGTTTATGTATTCCCTTTCAGCCTTCCTTTTTTATAAAAAAGTAAATATACAATAATAATTCCTACAGCCGCCGCTGTTGTATCCAGAATCACATCACTTATCATTGCTGCCCTGCCCGGTACAAACAACTGGTGAAACTCGTCCGATGAAGCATACAGGGTGCTCAGCAAAATTGCCCATATACCATATCTTTTTATTTTAAATTGACGCAGTAAGTTCAATACAAGAATTCCAAGAATAAAATATTCAATGGCATGCCCGCTTTTTCTTACATAGTGATCCCCATTTAAGACAACCCCTGTAATAAAATGAGGTGTATTTCCTTTAAACAGCTTGTCAAACAGGTCAAGCAGGGTTTTTGAAACACTGCTGCTCATCTCTGTAGAAGTACCGGCAGGCTGCGCCGAAAACCAGAATATTATACAGCACCATAAGATAGTAATAAAAAGCAGGATTATTGTTTTTTTATTTAAAATGAGCGACTTCAAATTATTCTCCCAACTCCCAACTAATTTATTTTACCTTATTTAATTATAACGGTCAAATAACGGTTTACTTAAATGAACAGTAATGTATATTATTTACATTCAATAAATAATATGATATAATTTGTCATATTATGTAATAATAGTAAAAGGAGAGATGATATGAATTCAAACTTCTGTTACAAATTAGGTTGGATACCCGATTATCCCGATATCAGGGATTATACCCCCGAGCATAAGCAGATAAGAAAAATAATGTCTAATGCCCGTAGAAAACAAAAACCTCAGAAATCAGAATCGATAGATCTGAGAAAATGGTGCTCCCCGGTGGAAAACCAGGGAGACATAGGTTCGTGTACTGCCCATGCCATCTCGTCGGTAGTTGAATATTTTGAAAACAAGGCATTCGGAAAGTTTAACCACGTATCCAGACTCTTTATTTACAAGGCAACACGGAATTTACTGCATACCCAAGGTGACACCGGCGCTTTTCTGCGAAGTGCATTAGGAGCACTTGTACTTTTCGGTACCCCACCTGAAGAGTACTGGCCCTATGACACTAAAAAATTTGATACAGAACCTGACGCTTTCTGTTATGCATTCGGTCAAAGCTACAAGGGTGTCAGTTATTTCAAACATGACCCGGCGGGAACATCTAAGAAGACAGTACTTGAAAGCATTAAAAAATATTTGAACGACAAGGTTCCTTCAGTATTTGGCTTTACCGTATATCAATCAATAACTCAAGCTGACAAAACCGGTATGATACCATTTCCATCGGTAAATGAAAAAATTCTGGGTGGACATGCGATTGCAGCTGTTGGATACGACGATTCAATCCAGATTACCAACACAGTTAATGGAAAAACAACAACCGGGGCCATCTTGATAAAGAACTCCTGGGGCAGTGAATGGGGAGAGGATGGATACGGCTGGCTGCCGTACGATTATATCCTTCAAGGCCTGGCAATAGACTGGTGGTCACTGTTAAAACAGGATTGGGTAGATATGGAGCAGTTTTCCGGAGAAGAGTGAGGAGAGAGAGGGGCTTTCCCTCTGTCCACCCCCATCTATCTTCCCCCACAAGGGGGAACGAAAAGAAGGGCTTTGCAGTAGATAAAGAAGACTTCGAAGCACTGCAGTTCGTTTCTCCCCAGGGGAGAAAGATAGAATGAGGAGTGGATAATCTCCTGATAACGATATTCAAAGATAACGTCCCCTGACTCTAAGTCTCCCCTCTCCTGATGTGGGAGAGGGGCCGGGGGTGAGGGTTAAAAAAGAAGGACTTATTTACGTCCTCCTTCAATAACTTTATTCCGATATCATGTTTGGTCCACCTAATCAGTTATTGTCAGGCTATCATCTCTGCGACCATCTCGGCTATACTCAAACTGCTTGTCAATCCCGGGGATTCTATTCCTATCAGATTTATTATTCCCTTTAGACCCTTGTCCTCTTCATGATGTATTATAAAATCCCTGAAGGCGTCACCCGGACCCTGCAGCTTTGGCCTGATTCCTGCCATGTCGGGGGAAAGGTCGTCTTTATTGATAAAAGGGATATAGTCCTTGACTGCCGTATAGAACTCATCCAGCTTATCAGGGTTCACGTCATAATTTATATTGTCAACGTAAGCGGCATCTGGTCCCAGACGAATCCTGCCGTCGAGGGATTTTGTTATATGAACTCCCAGACCCTTGAGATTTTTAAGCGGTGGCGGGTAAACAAGCCTGGTAACCAGCGCCGACTTGCTGCCGGTTATGCTGAAATAGTCACCCTTACAGGGATGAAGGCTGTAACCTGCTTTATCTATATCTATACCTTCCATTGCTGCTATTTTATCCGAACCAAGTCCGGCGCAATTAATAACCCAACTGCACTCAAGTTCATCCTCTGTTCCCTCAGGAGTTTTATAAGCAACCCTGTACATATCCCCTGTCTTTGCAATAGCAGTAACTTCATGCCCATATGCAGGCATGGCACCATTATCCACTGAGATACTCTCCAGCCTTGCCATAAACTTGTGTGAGTCAACTATTCCGGTAGACGGAGAAAAAATTGCAGCAGCAGCACTAATATTGGGTTCCAGCTTTTGAACCTGTTCCGCGTTCAACAGTTCAAGATCTGTCACATCATTTTTAAGTCCCTGCTGCATGAAAGCTTCTATTACCGGTACTTCTTCGGAATTACGGGCTATTATTAGCTTTCCAAGCCTCTTATGCGGAATGTCCCACTTACTGCAGAAGTCATAAAGCATTTTGTTTCCCCTGACACACAGCTTTGTCTTAAGGCTCTCTGCAGGATAATAAATTCCCGAGTGAATAACCTCGCTGTTGCGGCTGGAGGTTTCCTCACCGAATTTATCATGGCGTTCCATGAGAATTATGGTACTATCCTTATGTGTAAGGGATAATTTCTCACAAACCGCAAGTCCTACGACTCCACCGCCTATAATTAATATGTCGATTTGTTCCATGGTAATCAATCCTTTTGTTAATTTGGCATTTTTAGTATATCATCCGGGAGATAAAAACTCAAACCCTCACCCCAAACCCCTCTCCTGATGTGGGAGAGGGGACGTGGGTGAGGGTTAAAAAAAGAAGGACTTATTTTCGTCCTCCTTCAATAACTTTTATTCTGATTTCATGTTGGTCTACCTTATTGGTTAATTTATCAACTTTTCTTTCAATCTCATTTCGCTTGTCGGTATTCATTTTATTTACGTCAAGAAGTATATCCAGCTTATTCCCATGATCTTGTTCTATATGTAAAACGGTCTTCTTTAGACTTGAAACATCAACTTTTAGACCCGATACATCAGTTTTTATATCCGAAATTTCATTTTCAACCTTGTCGAATCTTTTACTGAAATCCGAATACATTTGTGTAAGAAGTTCAAAGGCCTTATCTTCCATATGATGACCCCTTCAAAACAATAATTATTTTGATTAAATTCATTATATCATTTATATAAGTATGGTTCAAGAAAATAATGGGATTTTTTGTCAGGTGATAAAATAAGGATAAAAACTTGGAGTCTCTTGGAATGAAACATCGCGCCTAAGCAAGGATTTTATATCTACCATTGTTATCTCTCCTTCCATGTGTTAAAGATAACAATTATGTCAGATATATTCAGTTGGTAAGGTCACATATTAATGTCACAAATATTACTTATAGTTAAATAAATTCTTATGAGACTTTGTATTTTTTTCAAAACTGCTGTTATAAACTGTGTTTCCAGTAAAAACCACCTTAACTGTTCGCAAAATAAGCTTTAAATCAAACAGCAGTGAAAAGTTCTTAATGTAGATCAAATCATATCTGAGCTTGTCCTCGGCAGAAGTATCATAGTTGCCCAAAACCTGTGCATATCCTGTAATACCTGCTTTAACTACATTTCTCTGCTTATATTCGGGAATATCCTTTTCATACTGTTCTACAAAGTATGGCCTCTCGGATCTCGGTCCGACAATACTCAAATCACCTTTTAGGACATTAAACAGCTGAGGTATTTCATCTATTCTGAACTTTCTTAAAAATTTTCCTAAAGGCGTGACTCTTGGATCGTCTTTGCCGGATATAACAGGCCCTGTCTCTTTCTCGGCTCCGTCGTACATGGTTCTGAACTTGTACATCCTGAATAGCTTATCCTTGTAGGTTACCCTCTCCTGAACGTAAATTATATTACCTCGGGAAGTACATTTAATACATAATGCAGCGATCAGGATAACAGGCAGCAATACAATTATTCCGACCGAAGAGAAGAAAAGATCAAATATCCTTTTGAAAAATCTTTGTTCAATACTAAGGCCCAGCCTGTCTATCATAAAAGCCGGTACATCCTCAAACTGTACCAATCTCGTATTCATAAGAGATATCTCAAATAGTTGAGGAATAACATATACCACTTTCCCATGCATCAGGCACATATTACTGATCTGCATTTTCTGTTCATCCGTTAAACCAGGGCATATCAATACTTCATCAACATTTTTTATCCTCTTTACAATCTTATCAATCTCAAGGGGTGAATAGACATACTTGATGCTTATATCAGATTTTTCAATGGTTATACTTACCTTGTCGAATATATCCTCCATATTGTCGGAATACCCAATAATCATAAGCCTTTTAGCGCTGGAATACTTTTTCAGCAAGAAAATAAATGAATACCAAATTCCAAGCATTATAAACTGCAGCAGGGGTGCAACTAACAAGACACTTCTTGGGAAAGAAAATCCCTGGAGAAAATATGTTATTGTAGTTGTAATTATACCAAGAAGAAAAACAACGAAAGTTATAGATAAGATAGAGTCATACAATGATTTTCTATAGAATCTGAGTATTCCATAAATATCAAAAAGAATCAAAGCAGAAATTGTAATGAACGGCATTGATTTTAGATATGGGGAAAAATTGTAACTTGGAAGTTGACCATTAAATTTTATCAAGAATGCAATAATATAGGCTACATTTATCAATAAAAGATCAACAAGAACTATTATAATCTTATAAAATCTTATTAGATAATTAATCAGATTAGACATGTACCTCTCAAGCCCCATTTCATTTACAATTCAATAAATACTAAATATATTTTATATCACATAATTATGTAATTCAATTTATAATTCTTGTTAACCTTAACAGTCTTAATTATAATGAAAATATACATCAGGTTAATTTGATGTTTTGAAGAATTGCGAGGAAAATTTATAATGTATAATATCTCAATGTCTATTGTAACATACAACAATGAAAAGATAATTGAAAATACAATCAATAGTATAGTTTCTAATATAAAAAACGGCATTAGTTATATAATTTATGTGGTGGATAATGCATCAACAGATGGTACAGTTGAAAAGATCAGATGTTTAGAGGGTAATATCCGCATAATAGAAAACAAGAAAAACGTAGGTTTTGGAGCAGGTCACAATACAGTAATTGATTTATTAGACTCAAATTACCATATAATAATAAATCCTGACATATCTGTTATTGATTCTGCTATAGAAGATATGTTCAAATATTGTGAAAATAATGTTGACATTGGGTTATTGAGCCCATTGATAAAATACCCTGACGGTGAAATACAATATTTATGCAAACATAATCCTACTTTCATTGATCTTTTCATTCGTCTTGTATTACCAGGGTTATTTAAAAAAAGACAGAATTATTTTACAATGCGTGAAACCGGCTATAATAAGATTTTCGAAATAGAATATGCAACCGGATGCTTTATGTTTTTTAGAACAGAAGTATTCAAAAAGATCAAAGGTTTTGATGAGAATATATTCCTGTATTTGGAGGACGCCGATATAACCAGGCGGGTTAATCAAGTTTCTAAATCGATTTTTTATACCAATGCTGCTGTAATTCATGAGTGGCAGAGGGGTGCTCATAAAAGTCTGAAATTAATGTGGATTAATGTTAAGTCTGCTGCTTATTATTTTAAAAAATGGGGTTTTAGATTATATTAATCATTTTCCCTTTGTCCTATTTTTAAGCCATTTCTTTTCGAAAACACTCCAAAGATATGAGTTGTCTACTACCTTAAGTTTTTTAATCTCTTTTCTTTTTTTTAATATATTTTTTATTTCCTTAAGGACGGCAAACTTTGCTCTAAGAAATGAAAAACATTTACCTTTAGTAATGAAATAACCAAACGCAAAAAAATTATAAAAAGTATGCGGTATAATAGTTTTTATAATCAATATACCTGGCATATTTTTTAAATAAGTTAATTCTACATTCCTGTGTCCATAATATACATAAAAGCTACTGAATTTACCAAGCGTAGTATTTACTTTATGATATACAACGGCATTGGCAGCAAATTTGCATTTATATCCGGCAAGCTGGGCTCTAAAGCTTAAGTCTGAATCTTCATAAATTGCAAAAAAGTTCTCATCCAGAAATCCGATTCTGTCCAGCATTTCCCTTTTATAAATAGCTGCTCCTGCACATGCACCAAATACATAATCATTTTCCATATACCTATCCGGTATATCTCCATGGCCTCTTTTAAAGCCGGCACCGCAAACAGCAAAGCCGTCTCCTGCAGAATCAATTACTCTATTATCATAGTAAGATATCATTTTAGACGCACAAAACCCGACTGCGGGATCTGTAGAAATACATTTGTGGAGGTTTTCAAGCCAATCTACCTCAACCCTTGTATCATTGTTTAGCAGGACTATATATTCACCTTGAGATGCCTCTATTCCAAGATTATTGCCTTTGGCAAATCCGTAATTCCTGTCCAGGCAAACAAGATTCACATCTGGAAAATTGGATTTTATAAAATCCTGGGAACCATCCGTTGAACCATTATCAACTAATATTACTTCGTAATTCTTATATGTTTGGTTTTGAACTGAAGCAATACATTCGCTTAAATGCTGTTTGCCGTTCCAATTTAAAATTATTACAGATATAACATTTGTATTCATCACAATACACTTTCGTTTGCTTTTATTTTGTAATTGATTCAATAATTTGAGCCAATTCCATGGAAAGCTTTTCTCTGGAAAAACCATTAATCTTTTCGTAATCCGGGTTGAACCTGTTATAAGTGATCATTTCTAGTATAGCTTTTTCGATATCTTCCGCCCTGAAGTCAGTAACAATTCCAGTATTCGTTTCTTTAATAATTTTTTCAGCTTCATTCCTTTTACAGATTCCCAATATCGGTTTGTCCATAAAAATGTATTCCAGAAGCTTTGTACTGACTATACTTTTAGTTCCGGGATCTCCATAAAACAGTAATGCGCTGCAGGCACTCCTCATCAATGAGAGACCTATAATCCTATCCATATAACCTTTAATTTTAACTATATCAGTAAGTTGATATTTTTTAATTTCATTTAATTCTTTTTTCAAAATCCGTCCGAAAAATAAGATCTCAAAATTACTATTAGATAATGTACCTTCGGATTTCATTTTCCGTAAAGCTTCAAATAAAGGTTTTGCATCTCTTTTCCGGCTGCTGGCAATTCCCCCGAAATGAACTAACCTGAATACTCCAGAATCTAGAGCTTTATTATTTTGTGATATTAATTTTAAATCATCAGTGTCAAACCCGTTATAAATTGTATATACATTATCTTTTTTATATTTATTGCTGAAGTACTGACTGATTGGGGGCGAAACCGTTGTTATGGCGTCCGATTCGTCCACAATTTCCCGTTCCAGTTTCTTCGCCAATATCTTTTGTATAAAGTTAAATCTATGCAAACCTTCAAACAAAAAACCATCTCTAAAGTCAGTTATAAGAGGGATACCATACTTCGATCTGATGTAGGTTCCTATTTTCAGATTACACAATGGTGAATAAGTCGCAAAAACCATATCAGGCTTGGATTCAGAAACGATTTTATCAATATTATGTAAAACAGTTTTATACCATATGTAATGGTAAATATTCAGGAATCCTATTTGAAATAAGGCTTTTCTCAAAGCTTTAATTAAAATAGTGAATGTTTTGTCTATTTTCTTTTTAGCGTGCAGACTTCCATCAAATGAAGGAAATCGTATAATGTTCTCTTCACTATCAAGACAACCGAAGGTGTCTGTAGTAAGAACTTCTACCTTGTAACCAAATCTCTTCAGATACTTGGCAAAAGCAAAAGGCCTCTGAACACCTCCGTTAGATTCGGGAGGATAATGGTAGGCAATCATTAAAACTTTTTTGCTCATTTCCATTTTCCTTTCGTATTAAATTTTTTAACTTGGAAACAAATCAATTCAGTAATATCAGGTTTTAACTCTAAATAAATTAACCCATCTACCTAAACAAATCAACCTCCAAAGTGTGTGATCAAATTCATATTTTCCTTCCAGTATTCCATCAAACCAGGCTAGGACAATTTCCGTATTGACTATCGGCTGTAAGTCACTACAAGCCTTACTTAATTCCCTTCTAATTATATCTTTATTTTCTTTTATCCAAATAAATTCAGGTGTAACAAAGCCCATTTTATCATATCTGTTTTTGATTTTCTCCGGCAGTATGTCTTTTAAAGATTCTCTTAATATATATTTCGTTTGTGCGTTATGTATTTTGAAATTATCAGGTAGCCCCAGATTAAATTCTACCAATCTGTGGTCCAAAAAGGGAACCCTGGCTTCAATTGAATGTGCCATTGAGTTTCTGTCTTCATAATGAAGCAGCATTGGGACACTTATATTGATTATCTCTTCTATTGAAAGACTTCTAATATCTTTGTAAACTCCAAAATCGTTGATTTCTTTTTTATCATATTCTACATTCAACCACTCAATTTTTTTCCTCTTTAAAAATATAGATAAATTTTTTCTTAATTCTCTAGGTAAAAAAGAATTTCCGAGCAACCTTAAAATATAAGTTTCTTTATATCCATGCAGCTTTTTTATGCTTTCTTTTTCTTTTAAAAATTGTAGAAGTCTACCTTTTCTTAATAGACCCGCCAAGAATAATCCAAAGAATGGATGATATCCTGCCAGCTGCTCATCCGAGCCCTGGCCATCCAACATAACAATCAGGTTATTTCTTTTTGCCTCCTCAAAAACACACCATTGAGAGAAAATACTTGTTGAACCAAAAGGTTCATCTTGATACCATATCATTTTATCAATCGTTTTATTGAGATATTTAAAGTCTGGAAATACTTTATGTGATGAAACACCTGTTTTACGTATGACTTCATCTATATAATACTGTTCATCATATTCTTTGTTTTCAAAACAGGCTGAAACTGTCTCCTGATTGGATAATAAACTCATTTGTTTAAAAATATCATTAATAACTGTTACAATGGATGAACTATCAAGGCCCCCTGAAAGACATGACCCGATTTTCACATCTGAACGCAACCTTAGTTTTACAGAATCTTTAAATAATATTTCAAATCTACTGCTCGCTTCTTCGAAGCTGGAATCTATGTGCTTTATATTTTCCTTAAGATTATACCATTGATATATGTAAAAACTGTACTTGTCAAGGTCATATATAAGGTTATACCCGCCCCTGAGCTGAAAAATCCCTTCAAATAGAGTCTCTTCAGTATGATCTGTAATACTGTAAAGCAGAAAATCTATTGCTCTTTTTAAGTTTACTTTTCTTATAACCTTATCATGTACTAATAACTGTTTGATTTCTGAACCAAATAGAAATATTTCCTCTAAATTTGCATAATAGAAAGGTTTTATTCCAAACCTGTCCCTGGAACAAAATAGAATGTTTTCTTTTTTATCATACAATGCAAATGCCCACATTCCATTGAAATAGTTTACACAATCTTTCCCCCAATAATCGTATGCAGCCATAATAATTTCCGTATCTGTTTTTGACAGGAATGAATACCCGGCTTGTGTAAGCTCTTCTTTTAATTCAATATAATTAAATATTTCACCATTGAAGACAATAGTATAACGACCCATATAATGCATGGGTTGGTGACCGTCGTTGGAAAGGTCTATTATTGAAAGTCGTCTATGACCCAAAGCAATACTTGCATCAAAATAAGAACCAGCATCATTGGGTCCTCTGTGTGATACGGTATCAGACATCAAACCAAGTATTGCACGGCTTACCTCTTGTCCGTTTTTATTAACAATACCACATATTCCACACATAACTAATTCCTTCTAAAAAATTTAATTATTATCCAAGAATTTCCTCATATGTCTGTTTTGTTATACTGGCAACATAATTAATGTTATGCCACTTATTAGCATAATCATAAGAAGCCTTTGCATACCTGTCAAGTATATGAATGTTTTCGATGACTTCTATTAGCTTATTTGCTAAAGTTAGAGGGTTTATATTAATGAATGCTTCCTTACATTCCTTCTTCATATCTTTTGGTATAAACCGTAGATCGTAATCATTTATAAACGCCATTACAGGAATACCAAGCTGCATCATTTCAATTGCAAACCCGCCATACCATCCTATATTTAATTGATCAATTGCTAAATCTGCCTGTTTATATATTTCCAGTGCTTCACCATGCTGCATGTTTTCAACTAGTATTAATTCTAAACGGTTTCCTGTTTTAGAATTTACTTCATTTACAGCATCTATTACTATTTGTGTTCCCTTCACCTGCCTATTGGTTGGAGAATGTACAATTTTTATTTTCTTTCCATTATGCTTATTGGATTCTACCTTATTACAATTGTTCAAAATTGCATAAGGTAGAAATACTGTTTTTTCAGGTAAAAAATAAAACAAATCAGGATTAAGCGCAAAGATTGCATCTGCAAACCTGCCAAACTTTTCTGTTCGTTTCTTTTTTGCATTATCATATTTGCCCGACATGGTATGCTCTTTATAAAAGTTGAGATTATGATGTTTTCCGAAATCCTCCTTATAAGTAATAGGATTGTTAAGCCTTGCATCATCCCCGTTATAAGTTACAACAATTTTACCCTTACGTTTAAAAAAAGGAATGTCTAAAAGGGGTAATCCCTGAAGCCATAAATCTAATAAACTGGTACCAAAGTTAAAATGAAAAATATCATATTTATCTCGTACATCCATGATAGTTTGAATTATTTTTGGGATCTCAAGGATTTTTTGTATTTTTGTTTGCGGAAGCTCCTTAAAAACAATTCTATCCGATTGGTATCTTAACCAACTATCATGCAGTACAAGGACATCTGATTCTATATTTAAATTTTTTTCTCCTCTGGATAATGCAAATGAGTTCCCACCAACCGAAGTGGGCAAGTGAAGGACTTTCATTATAGATTAATTCCCTTCTCTAGATATTCCAATTGAATCATTAATTTTCTTAAACATACCACCAATGAATTCTACCGAATGATGCTTTATTGCATACTCCCTTGAACGTTCCCCTAGTTGTTTCAGCATGTGGGGATTTATTGCAAGTTCCCTAATCCTATCCTTAACAGTATCGGGTTTACAATTAATAATTGGAATCTCTTCTTTTTTTACTATTCCCGCATTGATATAAAGTTCTTCCAAATCACTTCGAAGATAGCATAAAACAGGCTTACCCATGGACATTGCTTCGATAGCAAACATTGCATACCAACCTACAATTAACTGGTCCGCCACAATATCTACTTCAGTCATTAGTTTTCTAATTTCCTCATTTGAAACCTTCTCCGCGATAATTAGCTCAATATCTAACCCTTCCGTTTTCAGTTCATCTATTGCCTCTACAAAAAATGAGGAACCTTTTATAGTCCTGTGATTCGGTGCATGCAATATTTTAATAGTTTTTTTACTTGTATTCTGAGGATTTTCGCTTTGATTAACTAAAGACTGAGAACACCATAAATCAGTGTCTATAGAAAAATGCCCAAGCATGAGTGTATCCCAGTAATACATATAATCTACCCAATCACAGCCGCCAATAATATGATTAGCGTATTTGGTCCACAAATCAATTTTCTTAGAAACTAGTTTCCTGTTGTTTTTGAAATTGGGATAATCACGTGACATAGCGTGCTTGAATAAAAGGTTAGGGCATCTTGAGAGATCTTGGATATCCCCGCCATAAGGCATTATAACAACCTTGACATTCGCAACTCTATAAAGTAAAGGTTCAATTCTCCATAGTACTTTTCTAAATCCAAGGGTCCCTCCGTTAAAATAAATATACAAGCATTTATACCTGAATATTGACATTATGAAAAGGCAATAATCCCTTAAAATACTCAAAGGGCCTTTAAACTTAAGATCCCCTCTTATATCAAATTGATCGGTTATGTAGTATACGGAATTGACGAAGGTCTCTGCTTTAAAGCCATAATATTGCAAGGCTTTTTTATGATATACGTTATTTATCATAGGTTCCGGACCCAAACCAATATCTACAGGCTTTTTTACAAACCTGGTCAGGACCGCCAGAAGGAATAATACGGGAATGGCAATAATAAGCAGAATTGTTTTAAAAAATGTTTTCAAAATTTTGTAAATTAACTTTAAAAATAACATTCCCTCACTCCAAAAGTTTTTAAATTTCTTTTATACCATCAGCAAAACTGGTAAATTTCTTTTTATATACTGAAATCAATTTGGAATTGTCTGCCAGCAGATCTCCGGTTCTCAAATTATCAGTTACTTGAAATATCGGTTCTTTGCCTATCTTTTCCCCTATAGTTTCAGCAAGCTGTCTTATAGATAGCTCTTCGGTACCACTTACATTGAAGCAGCCTTCAATTGTATTCTGAATTAAGTGCGACATTACATCAGCAACATCCTTTACAAATGTTGGCGTAATTTTAAAACCGCCTGTACCGGCAGCATCTTCGTTTTCCGTTCTGTCTAATGTAATCTGCTGACCATTTCTCACCCTTTCTATAAGGTTTGGAATGAGCATATTTTTCTGGTTAGGGCCATAAATACAAAAATATCTTAAAGACGTAATTTTAAAATATGGCTTATAGTACTCCAATATATCTTCACCGATTTTCTTAGAAAGGCCATATATATTTGAGGGCTTAATATCGGAGTTTTCACTGAGTTTTGCCAATGACGGTGCATATACATTTCCGCTTGAAGCATATAGTAAATGCTTGACGCCATGAAGCCTTGCCAATTCTGTAAAAGTAGTCAGTCCCGCCACATTTACGGCAATTACAAGCGATGCTTTTTCAGGAAGCTGCCTGTAAAAAGGTGATTGTGAAAGAAAGATTGCAGTATCATAATTTTTACCAAGTTCAACTGGTAGGGGGGACGAAATATCACAGTCTATAAACTCACAGCCCAGCTGTTCTACTGATTCCTTGCATATACCTAAGTCAAGAACCGTAACCTGGTTCTTGTCCATCAAAAATCTTTTGATTAAAAATTTGCCTAAAAAACCTCCGCCACCGGCAATAAGGATATTCATTGTTACACCTCTACTTATATTGTTTGTAAATTATTGTCTTTCTAACTTTATTTATCAGCTTCTCGGGCATGTTTTATCTTGAATGATTCTCCCATATACATTTAGGAGAGTGTCCTGTATAACCTTATTTGAGTGATACTTTTCGTACCATGCCAAACCATCCTTGCACAGCTTGCTTCTCCACTCACTATTCAAATAAAGCTTCTTAAGTTCAGAAAAAACATCCTGCTCCGTTCTTGTATTAAGAACAGGCGGCATCTCTTCAAAACACCATCTATGAAGGCTACAGTCCAAATACAGCATTGATGGCTTCCCACACGCCAACGCCTTTGGCATTGTACTGCCAAAAGCGCCCAAATAAAACTGATCTGCCAGCATATCGGTAGCCCTGATGTACCGTATCATCATTCTATTGGGTAATGGTTTTATCCATTTAACCCTGTTTGCTACACCAAGCTTTACAAGCAGTTCCTTACTCTGTTCCACCTTAGCTCCCCAATCAACTAATATGGCGGCACCACGGGGATTGACACATTTTATAAATTCCGCAAAACCCTTGATAAAGATGTCATTTCCCTTTTCCCAGTCAGGGTGTCTTTGCTCTTCCCAGTGCTGTCTTGATGGATGAAAGATGATAAAGTCACTATCCAACGAACTGTGAAGTTCTCTTTCAAGCTCCGTAGTAATTTTATCATTTTTCATAAAATCTTCATTTATTGGATGAGGAATAAAACCATAATTATTAAGCCGTAGTTTTATTGCCGCTTTAATATTGTCAGCATTTGTAATACATACTCTGTCTGCTTCTCTATAAGTCAAAGCGCAAAGACGACCTTGAACCGTATCCTGGAAAGGTATATTTCTTATTGTACCATGTTCATATGCAACATAGGATTTTTCTGTGAGCAAACCCCAAACACCATCTGTAGCATATCCATGAATTAAATCATAATACTTAAACAGCTCTTTCCATTTATAAACTATATTTCGGTACATTTCCAAATCATTCATAGTTAATTGGTCACTCCTCCCAGGAAAATCCTCTTTAAAAAGATCAATCAAATGATTGGCGTGACTTGCGAAATACCATTGCACATTATTATCTGATAACTTTTCGGTTTCTTCTGCTAGATGAGGTTTAAATACAAAACGAATAAATCTAACTCCACATAATACAATGATTTTTAGAATTTTCAAGAATACAAACAGGATACCTACAATTATGCATAATACTAAGGCTATAGGGCTGGCTAAAGTTGAAATCAATAAAAACATTACACTTCCTATTGGAAATTTCCATCTTAAGAGAGTAAAAAGCCTATCCATATTACGCTTCATTAAGTTAACAATTGCTGTCTTATAACTGGCAGATTTTGCGTGTATAAAAAGTTTATACATTTTGGACAAAACACGGTAGGTTTTATCATGGTTTTGTATGAATTTACGGTAATTCTGCCTAAAATTTATAAGCATAAATAGTTTTAGTAAAAACTGAAATTTAAGCCTTGCAATGAACCTCCCACTGTGCTTTGCAATCAGATAATTGAGGCATAGCTCCATTGGTCCCTGAATAAACCACTTAGGCCTCTTAAATCCCTTAAGATTAACCGATTTCCAGTCAGGAGCAAAATCATCTTTGATTATTCCCTCAAAATCAGCATCTTCCCACTCCGGGCAGCCCATAATGTGGTAGTAATCATAGCATAGAACATCACATTTAACCCCTGCCCTATTCATAATTTTTGAATTTATATATGCATTGTTGGCTATATTTCCTATATGAAGTACTCTGGGTGACCGTTTATTTTTTTTTCGGAACTCCTCTATCCAACCAGACTCTTCAAAAGATATTGTGTTCTCTAATTTCATAATCCCCTCTTAAGTATCTCTGTTATATAATCTTGATCTTCCTGCGTCATGCCGTGATAAATCGGAAGAGTAATGGTACTGTCTTCACTATTGCATGCAACAGGGAAATCATTCGGTTTGATACCATATTTTTTTGTATAATACCCTAAGCGATGAACAGCATGTGTTCCAGGTCTTGTTTGTATACCATTCTCTGCAAGAATTTCCATAACCTTATTCCTTTTTCCCTTGTTCTTACCAGCCAAACGGATAACATATGACTGATAGGTATGTCCGCATATACCGGAATAAGGCGGAAGAATGATTCCGTCCAGACCTGAAAGTAAATTCATATATTTCATGGCAATTGAAGCTCTTTCATCCAGCAAGTTTTCCAGTTTATCCATTTGCGCAAGACCAACCGCAGCCTGAATATCAGATAATCTGTAGTTGAACCCAAGGTTATCAAACTCGCCCATTATATAAGGTTTTGCAGGACCTTCCTTTGGGCCTGGGTTACCTGAAGCACCGTGATTTCTTAAGGAACCGGTTTTCCTGGCAAGTTCCGGATCATTTGTTGTAATCATTCCACCTTCACCTGTTGTAATAACCTTTCTTGGATGGAACGAGAAACATCCAATATTGCCAAGGCCACCGACAGGTTTTTTATTATATGTTGTCCCTATGGCACATGCACAATCTTCAATTACTTTTATTGAATAACGGTTGGCAATTTCCAGTATCTCCTTCATCTCTGCAGCCAGTCCGAATAAATGAACCACAACTACAGCACGAGTACAAGGAGTTATCTTTGCTTCAAAATCTTTAGGATCCAGATTAAAAGTGTCTTCTTTAACATCCACAAATACAACCTTGGCACCTGCATACTCAACGCAATTCGCAGACGTTATCCATGTAAAGGCAGGGACTATGACCTCATCACCAGGCTTTAACCCTAAAGCCAACGTTGATAAGTGTAATGCCGCCGTACATGAAGTAACTGCAAGAGCATATTCCACCTGGTGCCTCTTGGCAACCGCCTGTTCAAACTTCTGAGTCATCGGGCCCTGAGTAACCCAACCTGAGTTTAGGCACTTTTCAACTAGTTCAACTTCTTTTTTATCCAAAACAGGTTTGGTAATAGGAAATATTTTTTTATCCTCAGCCATAATTAACCTCACTCTTCTATAATATCTGCATCCCATATTATAATTTTTTTACCGGATATTACTGTGAAAGCGCCCGGGTAGGGATGAGTTTGCGCTCTTATAAAATTCCTTATCCTTTGAGGCTCCCACGACCAGTCTATTTCTCCGTCCTTGGGAGATCTTTGAGGATATATGGTAACATCGCTTTCTTTTTGTTTTATCCTTGGCGCTTTATCGGTAGCCATTAAAGGAAGGTATTTTTCAAGCAGAACTTCGGCAGCAGCTTCAGTCTTAACAAGCAAATCCGCAATTGTATCGCTTTCACCTATTTCAAAGCTTTCCTGCCCGATTATGTCACCGGTATCTACACCTTGGCTTATATAAAACATACTTAACCCGGTATACTTTTCTCCATTGATCATAGCCCACACCAAAGGTGCGCCTCCCCTGTACCTGGGCAACAAGCTTGCATGAAGACCGATTACGCCTTTTGGGGCTATTTCCCTCAATAACTTCGGCAGCATATAATACCAACCGGCTACTATAATTAAATCCGGTTCAAGAGACTTCACCCGCGAATTAAAGTCCTCTATATTGTCCTTGTCATAGCTAATACAGGGTATATTGAATTGTCTGGCTGCTTCGGCAAAGTCGAAATAATTAATATTGTTTACACCCTTCGGAGCATAACTTATATTGAAAACTTTTGGAGTATACGCACATCCGACAATTTCAAACCCAAGATTTATAGCTTTCAGCATGCACTTGAATCCGAACTTGGTAGCCCCCATAAAGAAAATTTTCATATGTCCTCACCCTTAGAATTTAAATTCAAAGCATCTAAATAAGATGTCACATAATTTACATACACCTCTTGGTATCCATGTACCTTATTTAACCACTTGAGGCCTTTAGTTGAATATTCTTCCAAAAATGTTTCATTCACAATTCTACATAAACAATTATAAATCTCCTCTGTACTTTTTGCACGGATGAAAGGAGGTTCTTCTGCAAGGTATTCATTTACATTATTTGATTTTTCGAGATTCATCAGAACAGGCTTTCCTGCCGCAAGCGATTCAAGAACACTTGTCCCATACCCTTCCATAACAAACTGGTCTGCCACAAGATTCGCAACCTGCTGGTATTTTCTAAGCAATAGTTTAGAACAAAGCTTTTGCCATATGATCTTTTCTTCTATACCCAGCTGCGATATCAAGACCTTGGTCTTATTTACATCAGGCCCCCATTCCATAATAACCAACCTCCATTCAGGATGATCACATGAAAATTTATAAAAAGCCTTAATTAACCTGTCATTACCTTTCCACTCCCATGATTGTCTGCAGACAGATAGAATAAAACGACGTCCACCATTCTTACTGCACCACTGCTTCCTTATATTTTCCTGTTCTCCCGGTGAATAGGTATCAGTGTCTATCATCATTGGAGCAAACCTGCATTCTGCATTAACATTCAAGCGCCTTATATATTCAGGATAATTTGTTTCGCAGAACAGTAGCTTACGGGCGCTTTTATATCCAGCCCTCATTAAGAAACCAAACAGGTTTTCTTCAAAAGGAGAAATGAATAAATCTCCACCTGTTGGAAAAACAACATAAGGCTTTGGGCAAAATATACCCATACTGATAGGGGCACCAGAGAGCTGTACAATATCATATCTGGCCATTGACAGAAGATATGGCCAATGTCCCATGTTTTGTGCCAGAAGAAAGGCCTTGTCATCAGGCAGATTAATTCCAAAAGCATCCTTATACAGTTCCTTTACCTCCTGAATTGCAGAGTAGCGTCCTTGATATTTGATTTGAAGCTCGTTATCATATGCTACTCTTCTTACATAATGAGGCTGACTCCACTCACTTTCGTACTGTAGGCCATCTTCATAAGATACACACTCAACTTCAACATCCTCCCAAAAAGGACGGTTTAAAAGAAATGCATCAAAAAAACTGTCTTCTATGATAAGTTCCGCATTATATCCAAGCCTGCGCAAACACTTTATAAAGTTGTAGGCATTGTTTGCAATATTTCCATAAAAGCCTATCCTTATATTTTTAGGATCTTTATTAGGCTGTGTAGAATCATGCGGTAAAATAACTGAATTATCACTGCTATTTGAAACAGAGCGGGCAATAGTCGCAATCACTAAATCCATAGGAACAGTATCACTTTTTAGCTTATCTAAAATGTTTATTTCTTTACTGTTCTGTGCACTTAATTCATTTGGCAGAATTAAACCTTCGAAATCTTCCTTTGTAATAAAACCGGAAGTTTTATTCTCAATTTCACGATTAACGATTGGTAAAAAATATCCAACAAATATTGATTTAATAATTTTTTTCAATAACATAGCTAGCTTCCTCCGAAGGCCAAAAGAAGGTATCAGGCTCTTTTTCAATTCTGTTACTTATTGCAGTAACTTCAGCAAATACTTTAGACACATTTTCAGGAATATCCAGTTCAACGTGGGTTTTATTGGTGAAAACCGTGAACACGTCATCAGAAGTAGAATTAAGCATATCATCATTAATACTCAAATGCTTATAGGTCCAGTTTCTTGACGTTGTACCTATTCGAACACTATAGCCTTTAACAGAGCCATCTTTGACAGATGAATCCGACCACTTAAGACAAAGCCTTTTTAGCCTTATAATACCCTTCGTAAATATTCCAAATTCTATAATATCCGGGATTTCAGGCGGGTAACCTACTGCCTTTTCTGAATAGTAACCGGATACAAAACCTCTTTCCTTAGGCTCCAAAGCATCTACATACCCCTTAACCTCATTACCTAAAATACCTTTTGTATAACTTGTTGCGGGTCTTATAAACCAACCAGTAGCCCTATACTTGTCCAGCTGGTATGGATTCTCAGCAATGTCTTCCATTGAAATTGGTTTACCGGAACTATTTCTTGGAATTATTCCGTTTTTAAAGGCATCAGCATCAGCAATTACCCAGCGTCCGTCAACTATAACCTCTGTAATTATATGCTTGCCCAGATAAGTGATTTTAGCGTCCATACCTGCATATTTAAATAAATCCTCTAAGACCTTGGAAACATGGCCACACCTTCCCCTACCCGAAATCAAAATAGTAAGAGAATCCGGAAGACTCCCGTCGGGATTAAGCGGCTGTGCCACAGGGTCACGAAAAATGCTTCTCTGTACAAATGAAAGGATACTAACATACGCTTCCTCCTCACTTTCACAGCCGGTGACCAGTTCTTTCGATAAGGCCCTCAGAAATTCTTCCTGTCCAAGCCGTATTGACAACTTTTTATTATGCTCCAACAAATATGATGGGTAGCTGTAAAAGCTTCCGTTACTTAAAACAGGTACTGCGCAGTCTTCTAAATAAACAGACTCAGTCCTGATAGGAACCAAGCTTTGTATAAATTTTATGGGAGACTCAAAATTAAATGACTTATCTGGCTTACTGAAAATACATTCCCAAACTGCCAGTTCATTCTGGTAAAATCCTGCGAATTTGGAATCTATTTGCGGCTGAGTCCAGTCACAAACCAAGCCGGATTCTCCGGACCACTGAAAGTTGGTAAAACCAGCCTCTTCAGCCTCCTTTCCAAACTCTTCAGCACTATAAGCTCTGGTAACACCACAGCTTGGAGGTATACTCCCCCCTAATAGCACTGCTTTTATATCATTTACAAGTGTATTTTTGTAATTATCATAGCAGTATTGAGTTATATACCCTATCATTTTTCTTCCGGATTCCCTGCTTAAAGCCAGTTTCAGGCACATGGTATCGGTTAGCATATCTGCAACCTGTTTACCTGCCTGATTTATAATATATGAATATAATTCAAACTCCTGCCGTAGATCATTTATGATACCTTCTCCGATTGCCCTGCTCCAATAGGTATTATAGAGTGTAGACCTGCCTGCATTTCTTACATTCTCATTATCTGCTCCGCGTTCATTAATCAGGTATTTGCTCCAACCATCCCCGTTCAGGCATACATATATCCGCCCCCCTGGTTTTAAGACCCTAAAAAACTCTTTCAATGTTTTTTCTATGTTTGTAAACATAATTACACTATAGCAAAAAACAAGGTCAAACTGATTATCGTCGTATGGAAGTATTTCAATAGAGCCTTCTTTCACACTGATATTACGTATATTCATCTTATCTTTAATTTTTTCAAGTATCGTAAGCCTGTCATTTTTCAAATCAATCGCGTGTACATCTGAGTATCTCTGAGAC
Organism: Bacillota bacterium; assembly: GCA_030705825.1. GTDB lineage: Bacteria > Bacillota > Clostridia > Acetivibrionales > JANLFN01 > JAUZPR01. The sequence goes on from JAUZPR010000010.1 coordinate 22,325, forward strand.
AGGGCAATAGTCCATTGTCCTGCACCGCACCCGGCATCTAAAGCACTCTGCCCCGAAAACATAAGTCTGTCAAGCCGCCTGAGATAATACTCCAGTCCAGGCTTGAATTCAAATTCCAGAAACTCTTTTTCATATTCGGATTCTGTATATTTAGAAATAATACTTAATGATGGAAAATCCATCTCTTACACCACCTGTGTAAATTTACATTTTAGGTTCGGGAAAAAATATGTATTATTATTTAAAAAATCTAGCCAAGCACTTTTTAAATAAATTATTATTATCTTTAACGTATAAGTCGTTGATGACTTTACCATTGTATATAGTAATATTCCAATTAGGAAAATATCCTGGTACAACATTCCTAGGATATAAACCAAGTGCATATTTACCATTAGGTAAGTAAACAGAATAAGTATTACCTTTTGGAATGGCATAATACATACATTTTTGAGGTTTGTCACCGCCATAAGGGAATATTGCTATTATCAAGTTATCACCATATTGATTCTTGTATGCATTATTCATGCTATCATCAATTTTACCCTCTATCAGAAAATGCTCTTTTTTAAGGATATCCCAGGGTATGGATTTATCCAATACTGTAATATAATTCCTATACTGTATCCTTGAAGCTTCATTCAATTCATTTAGTTTAAATTGGAATAATTCATCAAATAAATTGTAACTTAATTCTATTGCTTCCTTCCAGCCTTTCATTTCACTGACAGGATTATTAAAGCAATTGATGGCTTGGTCAATAGGCATTGTTAAAACAGGTGAAAGGCCGAAATCTAATTTTCTGGAGGCCGCAAAACGTATCAGTTCAGGGATATTAATAATATTTGCTTTCATTACAGACATCGTTATAGAAGTGAATGAATTAGGCTTCTTATTAGTTATCTCTATAAGTCTGTCTATATTATTTACAACATTTCCGAAATTACCATTAATTCTTACTTTTTCATAAACTTCCTTTGTTGCACCATCAAAGGAAACATTTAAAGCCAACGTTTTAAACTTATTCAAACTACTAAGAATTTCGTCTGATATTATGGAAGCATTCGTACTAGTAGCGAAATTCAAATATGGATTTATAGTTAAGTCAGATGATTTTAAGAATTCCTTCCATAATGGAATAATAAAAGGCTCTCCACCGCCAGCAACAATTCTTACAAGAACCGGAATAAGTGATAATATTTCTGCAACGGCATCCTTACGCTGTAAACTTACTTCACGAGTACTATCCTGATAACAATGTATACACCTATAATTGCAAACATGAGATGGTGTTAAGGAAATGACTGTAGGTAAAGATTTCAACACACTTTTACCTTCTCCTATTTCCTGCTTTAGTTTTCTCATGTTTTTAGTATATTCAGTAGAAACAGGTTCCTCACTGTCAGAGTCAATATCATACCTTAAGTCCAAACCCACGCCCTGCTGTATCGCAAGACATTTGCTACAGCCAGCTTTCTCAAGATCACCTTTAGCCATATTATCTCTCAAATTCCTGTAGACATCGCTGTTCCAAATTTCTAACAAACTTTGTTTGTTCAAATTACCACACGGTGGATTCACATTGCCATAAGCACTCCAATAACAGCATGGCACAACTGTTCCATCACTGTCAATAACCATCTGCTGCCAAGGTATATGGCATCTCGGTTTAGTAATCTTATCGTCCATAATTGAGGAACCTCCTAAACTCATTTATACAGCCAGCTAATTAAATCATCAGATTTAATATAATATTAAGCAAATCAAATATCAACATCTGTATATATATTGAAACAGTTTATTAATTTTGTATATAGTATAATATTTATATACAAAACATGTAAATTAACTAATTTTTAAGCTTTATTTCACTTGACATGTAGTATAGTTTTTTACCTACCTCTTCTCCATGCTTGTCAAAAGGAGTCACCGTTATATAATATGTTTTTCCCTTTGGTACATTTATTGTTATACTAGTATCTAAGGTTTTGATATTTGCAATGTCACTAGGAGGTAAGCTGAACAATTTATCGTACATGGATGGTTTCCAACCCAAAGATGAAGCCCAATATATTTTACAACTAGTGCTGCCTTTAAAGTCATTATAATCCCAACCCCGGGAGTGCATGGAAATATATACATCATAGCCAATTAAATCATTATCTTTATCAATCGACGCATTCAACTCCAACCTAAATTTGCTCGAACTAATTTTACTGATACTTTTTATCATTGTAACATATGGCTGATACTTAACACTAAAATCATAAATCTTTATATTACTATCGGGAATGTATTTAACGGTATTCCATCCATAATATTTATTTTTAACATCACCTGTTTTGACATAATAACAGGGAGCATGAGTATATGCATATTGGGAAAAGTAAAAATAAGACGGATATACTGCATATGGCACAACGTCATCAATACCTCTATTTTGTTCAACTGTTCCTTTGTAATCAAGTTCATAATATGCTGGAAGTGAATCAACTAAAAAAGGTTGCTTACTAAGTTCAACAATTGAAGGTATCTTTTTATTTATCAGGACTGTTTGGCTTCCACCGAAAATATCTGCATCAAAAAAATGCCAGCCATTATCGTAATATATCTCCGAAACTATGTGTCCGCCAAGCCAAACCATTCTTGTGTTATATCCAACAGAATCGAATAAATCTGCTGCTACTGCATTCACCTGCCCACAGCGCATTTCACCCAATCCCAGTAAAACCAATGGGTCGGTAACCATTGTTCTATCCCTGTACATAGGCTGTATATCATTATGATAGCTGCTCTTGTACAAAAAACGCAAAACCGCCAGTTGTTTATCTGTATTGTTTGTACAGTTCTTTGTAAGTGTATTGAATATATATGACAGTGCAGTTTTTCTGTCAACATTCTTCAGTTTTTTTTCGACTGATTCAAGCTTATTGAAATCGTAATCATATACTTTATCAATTTTATCAATTGATTTGCCAATTCGTACCGGAGACAAATCCGGGTTTGTGTAATCACTTCCCTGAATCTCAAATCTGTATATGTTTAAATTATTAATATACTCATTTGTTCCATTATTTAAAACCGCCGCCTGGCTGTTAAAGAACCCCAGAACCAAGGATAATGAACATAATAAAACAATATGCTTTATTTTCATCGGGTTAAAGCTCCTCTTATTCATTGTTCTTCTTTTATTCTAATGTCTCTTAATAAATCCGTTAATAAAGGTATATCAATTATATCCTGATTCCTTAACACCGTCAGCTTTGACAGCCTTTCTAACGTTTCGTCGGGGAAAACCGGATTTTTGGCAGTATACGGACTCCCATCAGACATACGGTGAACACACCAGTGCTGATATATAATTGTATACCCCTCCTGCGCAATCAAGGCGGATAAATTCTCCTCCGACAGCTGCTTCCCCAATGAATAAGCATCCGGTGCCTTGGGTAAAAGGCCCCTGTAGCGGTTGAAAGTTAGTATTTTGTGTCCGGACCTTGTAACTACCGGTTCAAGTAGCTGTGTGCCGGATTTTTCCTTAATATTGAAAACAAAATTATTGATTAAATTTGTATCGGTACAATAAAAATGAACTCCGTATTGAAGCAGTAAATCTAGTATATAACAGTCAGAAACAGGATCGTCGCCTTTTTGATATGTAGGAGCTTTTCCTCCTATATTTTGTATATCCCCTTCATCACCATGATTTGTCCAGATTTCAGGCACTCTGGCGTATTTTTTAAGATATTCCAGTCCTTCGGCTATCAGTTCTCTATTGGGTATTTGTGTAGTGTTTGTTATGTCAAAATTGCCTGCGCTGTGCAAAATAGCGAAATCATCCGACATTATTCCTTCAAGAATCTCGTCATGCTTTGGGCCTTTTTCCTTGATGCTTCCCTTGAACAGGGCCATTTTAGACCCAGTAGGATCAAAGAGCCAGAATGAATCCTGTGCCCTAATACCAAAGTCGTTAAAAAGAACATTATGGACTTCTTTATATGAATCCCAGGATGCAAAATCTATGTCATTACAAAAAGTTATCTGTGCCCTCATTTTAAAGCCTTCCATATAACCGGCTGTTCAAAAACAACCCATTGTGTCAAACCCTCACGTTGTACAGAAACTGCCCATCGCTTCCACTTCACATCAAAATATTCATCCACTGTATTGCAATCACCTCTGTTTGGAGTAACACCAAGTGTGATAAAATATCTCCCCGCACCTAAAAAAAGCGAAGGTAGGTCCACCTCAACAACATTGATACCTTTGGAAACAGGTATATCTATATGGGTTTCATTCCCATCAGGTTTAATAAACGCATATGAAGCAAATGAACAAGCTACCCTTGCATCCTCTGTTATAAACTGGACACTTAAACCTATGCTTTCCTTATCAATTTTACTGTCAAGAGTTATTTTAAGTTTATATTGTTTTCCAACTGTTAAAATATTGGTACTATTTAACTCGCTGTTTAAAATTTCAAAATCAATAATTCTAACCTCACCGGTCCCTATCAATTCATTACTTTTATTAAGTATATTACTTGAAGTCCTCTTTTCTCCTTCTTCTGCTTGAAATGTATTCTCCTTATTGAGCTTCTTTTTTTCAACCTTTTCTGCATTCTTATCACATCTTTGCTGCAAGCTTTTTTGATCCGAGGTTAACCCTGCTAGCTCATAAGCCTTGCAAACCTCATGTGATCCACCATGCATAATAATTTGTCCATTTTCGATCCACATAACAGTCCTGCAAAATCTTTCAATCATGGAAAGGCCATGCGATACAAACAGTACCGTAGCACCGCTGTTACATATTTCCTCTATCCTTCTGATACATTTTGATACAAAAAACTGGTCCCCTGCGGCTAAAGCCTCATCAACAATGAAAATATCAGGGTCGACGCTTATTGCAACAGAAAAGGTCAGTCTTGCCTGCATACCACTTGAATAGGTTTTAAAAGGCTGGTCAATTACATCTTCAAGCTCACTGAACTCAATTATATCATCAATTTTATTATTGATTTCTTCCTTGCTCATCCCAAGGCACAGCCCGCCCATATATATGTTCTCTCTGCCTGTACAGTCGGGATGAAAGCCTGTTCCCAGCTCAAGTATAGCGGAAATCTTACCGTTTACTTTTACTGACCCGTTTGTTTTATCAAGTGTACCTGCCAAAATTTTTAATAATGTACTTTTACCTGCACCGTTTCTTCCAATAACTCCTACAACTTCACCGCGGGGAACCTGAAACGATATGTCCCTTAACGCCCAGAACTCCTTATATTTTGGTTTTCTGGTTATTATCTCAAGAAACATCTCTGAAGGCTTTTTATAAACCTTATACATTTTTGACAAGCCTTTAACATCAATTGCAATCTCTTTTTGAGGCATTACAATACACTCCCGAACATCACTTTTAGCTTTTTAAAAATTCTATATCCAAAATAAAACAAAACACAGCTTACTACAGATACAAATATCCACGCCCACCAATGCATGAACCTACCAAAATAAAGCGTATCCTGGTATACCCACATATAATAGCTGAACGGATTTAAATAAAGTAAAGGTCTGAAAAGCTGCGGTACACTTTCAGGAAGATATACAACAGGAATAAGATATACTCCTGCGACACAAAAAACCTGAACAAAATCCTTCATATCCCTGAAATATGCCCCTACCGCAGAAAGCACATAGCTTATCCCTATCATAGTCACTGTTTGTATTAAAATGACCAAAGGCAAAAGACAGTATGTCCACAACAAACCATGATGTGAAAAAAGGACATATATAATAAGGATTATAAAATATATGACCATTGTAAACATGGAAGCTATTGCCCCTTTGATAGGGAGTATCTCAATAGGGAAAACAACCTGTTTGACTAGATTGGCATTAGATGTAATGGCAACACTGCCTTTTGACATTGATTCCTGAAAACTCATCCATGGTATCAAACCGCTTAGCAAATATGTGGTGTAATCTAAAGGCATTGCAACAGTACCGCCTATTTTTATCTTAAATACCACAACGAATACAAAAGTATAGACTGCCATAAGTGTAAGCGGATGCCCGAACGCCCAGAACACTCCCAGGAATTGTCCGCGGTATCTGTCTGTTATATCTCGCTTTGCCATCTCAATGGTCAGCTGTCTGTGTCTGGTAAGTAGGCCCATCAGGTCCTTTAAAGCTCCATAGTGGCTTTTTATATTTCTAAACAATCAAATCACCTCAGCGTTATACATGAAGAACTATCTACAGGTACTCTTTGCACCAGAGTTCAAAGTTTAAAAGCGACCAGATAAAGAGTCTCCGGTTTTGTTTTCCTTCAAAGTGTTCATCAAGAAGATTACTTATAGAATCCCTGTCAAAATAATCATATATATTTGCATGTTTATTGCAAAGTATATTTTTAACATATTCTATACTTTCGCCTCTGAACCATGAGGCGTCTGGTGCGGAAAAACCTTGTTTCACTGCATCTGTAACTTGTTTTGGTATATAACGTTCCATTAATTTCCTTAATATTAATTTACCATCTCTTGTTTTCTGAAAGTACTTATTCGTTTTGCTACCAGCCTCATTTTCATTTATACGTACTACATCCTGCAGATTTTTGAGTTTATATTTTATAGGTATTTTTGTTGCAAAATCAACCAGGTCATTATCCAAAAAAGGTACCCTGGTTTCCAGACTATGAGCCATACTGATCTTGTCTTCAATTACCAATAATCCGTGCAGGAAGGTCTTCGCCTCAAAATATAAAGAGTAGTTGATATAATCCTCAGGAGTATTTACTTTCCCAAGAGGTTTTTTAAAAACATCCTTGAATATATCCCTTGTCCAAACATGCTTCACATTACCCCATATAGGTCCGAATACCTTTTGTATATCCTTGTTGGGAATTAGTCTCTGCCAAAAAACATAATATTTATCTATGTAATCCTCAAAATCATTGTTAACAACTGCCCGGTAGTATCTCCACGGATACCCGCCAAAGAGCTCATCTCCACCGCAGCCCGACAGTACAACCTTCACGAATTTTGAAGCAAGCTGGGCAGCATAGAAATTAGGATAGCTTTGCCCTACCCTTGGTTCTTCAAGGTGCCAAACCAGGCTTTTCATAACTCTTTCCATATCCCCGGCCTTAAGAACCATTTCATAGTGCTCAGTTTTAAAAAGATAAGACATCAGCTCAGCCTGTTCCCTTTCATCGAAGGAAAGCTCCAATCCGGATGCCGAATTGAGGTCAAACCCACAGGTAAATGTTTTGATATATGGTAATTGGGCAGCTGCAATAGCAGTTATAGATCCCGAATCCATGCCGCCGCTTAAATATGAGCCAATATCAACATCACTTACCAGTTGTCTGCTTACTGCCTGCCTGAACAGCCGATCAAGTTCTTCTACATATTCCTCTTCTCGGTACGTGAATTCAGGCTCAGAAAATTCGAAGTCCCAGTACCTCTCTATATCCAGGCAGTTTTTATTACTCCCCAGGGGAATTTTTGCCCAACATCCAGCCGGCAGTATTTTTACTTCTTTAAGTAGTGTCTTATCAGTAAATATATTCTGGAATGTAAAATACTCTATAAGTGCCTCATGATCGATTTCCTTTTTGACTGAAGGATGACACAATATGGCTTTTTGTTCCGATGCGAAAATAAAGCTGTTATTCTGGAAAGTATAGTATACTGGTTTTATACCATAGCGATCCCTTGCTATAAACAGTTCCTGGTTATGCTTGTCCCAAATTGCAAATGCAAACATACCGTTCAGCTTGTTTAAGCAACCGCTTCCCCATTGAGCATATGAAAGTAGAACAGCTTCTGTATCAGACTTGGAGTGGAATTGGTAACCCAAACTTTCCAACTCCAAACGAAGCTGCATATAATTATACACTTCTCCATTATAAGAAATAATGTATCTACCGTCAGAGGTCATCATAGGCTGATGACCTGCAGGAGACAAGTCTATAATAGCTAGCCTCCTATGCCCCAAACCTATAAAACTGTCTACAAAGAACCCTTCCCCGTCAGGTCCTCTGTGAGCAATACTATCGGTCATCTTTTTCAGTATTACAGGGGATGCCGGTTCTCCGTTCATGTTAAAAATTCCAGCTATACCACACATTATAAAATTCCAATCTCATTATTTATTTAAACTTATTACCTTATTTGTTCATTTCTCCACTCAATCAGTTTTTTCAAACCTTCTTTTAATTCTATTTTTGCTTTAAAACCAAGGTCTTTTTCAGCTCTTTCTGTACTTCCGATTCTATTTGTTACAAAGGTTTGTCCGGAAGGCTCATATTGTATCTTAAGGTCTGAGCCGGTGATATCAAGAACCATTTCACAAAGTTCTCTAATTGATGTTTTTATGCCCATACCAACATTGTAACACTTATCGGTAGCATCGGATTTTAATGCACATACATTTGCTCTTGCTATATCTGAAACATAAATAAAATCATATGCCTGCGATCCATCACCGTAGACTATAGGAGGCAAGCCTTTGTCTATCCTGTCGAGTATTTTCATTATTACGGCAACATAGGTTCCTCTATAGTCCTGTCTTGCTCCATAAACATTCATATATCTTAATCCTACATAATTTAGCTTATATCTATCATAAAAAGCACGGCACATATGTTCACCGGCAATTTTTGTCGCCCCGTAGAAAGTCCTGTTATTGTAAGGATGATCTTCAGTCATTGGAATTTGAACTGCATCTCCATACACAGAGGCTGAAGAAGAGTAAACAAGCTTCTTTATATTGTTATTTACACAAGCTTCCAATACATTGAAAGTACCTCTTATGTTTACATCAAAAGCTGCTCTAGGATAATCGTAGCATTGAAGAAGCCACAGTGCTGCAAGGTGAAAAACATAATCCTTTCCTTTCATTGCTGAATTTAAAATGTCTGTCTGTGTTATATCACCGCCTATATCGTATATCTTAACTCTTGGATCCTTTAAAGCACTTCTAAGATTATCCCTTGTACCCCTGCAGAAATTATCATATACTACTATCTCTTCAACATCTTCTTTTACAAGTTCTTCTACAACATGAGACCCTATTAATCCAGCGCCTCCGATAACCAAAATCTTACTTCCTTCAACTTTGTACATTTAAAACACTCCTTTTTAAATATAGTTTAAAGTAATTCAATATTATTTCTGCTTCTTATATTTTTCATTGCATTTTTAGTATCAAAAATATACTTGGAATTCTCTTGTATAAAAGCATAATCAAAGCAGCTGTGCATAGTTGTTATAACAACAAGATCTGCCTTACCCAGGTTTTCAGCGTTTAAGGCTGCTGCTTTATATTCTTTACCCTTATGTTTTAACTCCGGTATATATGGGTCAATATAGCTTACTAAGGAACCCTCTTTTTCGAAGTTCTCTATTACCTTTAATGCAGGACTTTCTCTGTAATCATCAATATCCTGCTTGTATGCTACTCCCAAAATTAATATCTTGGAGCCATTTAACGGCTTTTTGAATCTGTTAAGAATTTTCGATGCCCGCTCTATAACGTACTGGGGCATAAAATTATTAATCTCACCCGACGTCTCAATCAACCGGGTGTGGTAATCGTACTCCCTTGCTTTCCATGTGAGATAAAACGGATCTAACGGAATACAATGCCCTCCTATACCCGGGCCTGGGTAGAATGCCTGAAACCCATACGGTTTTGTTTTAGCCGCTTCAATGACTTCCCAGACATTTATGTTCATTTTATTGCAAATTATAGCCATTTCGTTAGCAAGACCTATATTAATGTTCCTGTATGTATTCTCCAGTATCTTTTCCATTTCAGCCACTGCAGGACAGGACACTTCAAATATTTCGCTCTCAAGTACATTTCTATATAATGCTGCTGCAATTTCAGTACTGTCTATACCAACTCCACCAACAACCTTCGGGGTATTTTTTGTTTTATAAATTAAATTTCCCGGATCCACTCTTTCTGGTGAAAACGCAAGGTAAAAGTCCTGCCCGCATTTAAGGCCCGAAATTTTTTCCAATATCGGTTTTACCAACTCTTCTGTTGTACCAGGATAAGTTGTACTTTCCAGAACGACCAGCATTCCTTTATGTAAATATTCTGCTATCTTTTCTGAGGATGACCTAACATAACTTATATCAGGCTGCTGATATTCATCGAGCGGAGTGGGAACACAAATAGCAACACAATCCACATCCCTTATGAATGCAAAATCGGATGTTGCACTCAGAACACCTTTCTTAACCATTTCGGAAAGATCAGAATCCACAACATCTCCAATGTAATTTACCCCCTGATTCACCATATCGACCTTCTGCTTCTGAACATCAAAGCCTATTGTTTTATAGCCGGATTTTGCTTTTTCCACCGACAAAGGAAGCCCGACATATCCAAGGCCAACTACACCGACAGTTGCGGTTTTGTTCTTGATTTTAAATAAAAGCTCACTTTTTATATCCAAATTTGTCCCCCCATTATAAACAAATAAATCATACTGACTTTTTAATTACATCGACTATGGTATTCATATCTATATCAGAAAGGTATGGGTGCATAGGTAAACTGAATATACGCTCGCAGACATTTTCCGATACGGGAAACTGACCTTTCACATACCCTAAATTCTTGAAGACAGTTTGCAGGTGTAACGGAATAGGGTAATAAACTGCTGCAGGAATATTATTTTTTTTAAGGTTATTTAGAACACCTGCTTTCTGTGAGCTATCCTTTGCAAGTACTGAGTACTGTGCCCATGTTGAAATGCATCCTTCTTTTACACAGGGAGTCTTAACATATCCGGACAATTCCCTAGTATATTTAGCTGCCACTTTATTTCTCAAATTGATTTCCTCATTGAATATCTCAAGTTTAGCAAGCAAAACAGCTGCTTGAATAGTATCAAGCCTTCCGTTAATTCCAAGCCTCACATTCTCGTACTTATCGGAACCCTGTCCGTGTACCCTGATAGACTTCATTACAGTAACCAATTCATCATTATTGGTAAAAACTGCTCCACCGTCACCGTAACAACCTAATGGCTTTGCAGGGAAAAATGAGGTTGATGCAGCGTCACCGAAGCTTCCGGCAATCTTTTTATTATAAACCGCACCAAAGCTCTGAGCAGCATCTTCAAGCATAAGCAAATTATATTTTTTTGAAATCTTCTCAAGCTTATCGTAATCTGCGGGTTGCCCAAATATATCAACAGGAATAATAGCCCTGGGCTTCAGATTACCTTCCTTGATAGTCTTGAGAATCGCACTTTCCAGGGCTTCAGGATTTATGTTATAAGTATTCTCATCAATATCTACAAAAACCGGTGTTGCTCCTAACAGTTTTATTACTTCTGCAGTAGCAAAGAAGGTAAAAGGAGTTGTAAAAACCGCATCTCCGCTACCAATGCCCCATGCCATAAGCGGAATAAGCAATGCATCAGTTCCGTTCGAGCATGTAATAGCATGCTTGACACCGGCATAATCAGCCAGTTTTTTTTCAAGTTCGGTTATTTCAGGCCCCATTATAAACTTTCCATGTTCAAGGACTTTTTGTATATTCGTATTAATCTCGTTCTTCAATCTTTTATACTGTTCTTTCAAATCAATAAATTCAATCATTTCCGCACCCCATATATAATCAACATATCTATTAAAGATCCAATGGAATATGAATAGTTCTTCCTTCCCTTGATGATTTATACAAGGCAAGTATAAGTTCAAGGGATTTCCTGCCTCCACGTCCATCTGTGCTGGGCTTTGAACCATTTTTCAAAACATCAATTACGTTTTCATAATATCCGGTATGTCCGAATCCATAAATGTTCGGTGGCTCATAGTTTGAGTCCAGTACTTTAATATCATCTTCGTCCGGTTCAGCAAACTCCCACTTTTCAACTTTATTTATTGCAACGCCGCCAATTCTTACTGTGCCTTTTTCTCCTATTACAGTAATGCTTCCCTCCAGATTCTTTGGGTAGGTCAGCATTGTTACATTTACGTTCCCCATAATACCATTTCTGAACTTGATAATAGCAGACCCTGTATCTTCAGTTTCAATCCTTCTTGCCATTGTAGCCGTTGCGGCTGTAACGTACTCAACAGGTCCTCCAAACCATTCAATCAAGTCGAAATAATGACTTGCCTGGTTCATAAAAGCTCCGCCGTCAAATTCCCAGGTACCTCTCCATGTTGATTCATCATAATAACTCTGAGGTCTTGTCCACAAAACATTTACAAGCATCATATAGATTCTGCCGAATCTATTTTTATCTATAGCCTTTTTAAGATATTGCATTGTGGTGTTTAGCCTGTTCTGCTTAACGACAAATAGCTTTACTTTATTTTCATCACAAGTCCTTATTAAATCATCAGCTAATTTCAAATTTGTAGCCATTGGCTTTTCAGTAAGAACATTAATTCCCCTTTTTGCAACACTTATACCGTGTATAGGATGAAGCCCGCTTGGAGTGCATATGGATACAAGATCAAGCTGTTCATTATCCAGCATTTTTTCATAATCCATATATATCGATGGTAAAGTAGACACATCTTTTTTCTGTTTTGAAAGATAATCAACGTATTCCTTTACCTTTTGTTCAGCTTTATCTGATATGACATCACATACAGACACAAGCTCTATATCATTAAAAAAATTAGATGCTGCTTCAATATGTTTATAAGATATTCTTCCGCAGCCGATAATTCCAAGCCTGATTTTCCTATCCATTCAAAAATCCCCTTTTAATTAAGCATTAGTAATTATTACAGTATTTTCATCGTGCATTGTATATTTCTCACCACAAGCTTTGCATTCAGCTATCTTTTTATTAAAATCCAATTTCGCGCCGCACTTGCATACCCACCCTTTAATTCGCCCGGGATTCCCTGTAACAAGGGCAAAATTGGGTATATCCTTTGTCACTACAGTACCGGCGCCTATAAAAGCATATTCTCCAATTGTGTGCCCACATACTATTGTCGCGTTAGCACCTATGGACGCACCCTTTTTTACCAGCGTAGCTTTATATTCATTTTTACGGTTTACATGGCTCCTTGGATTTATTACATTGGTAAAAACCATAGAAGGTCCTAAAAAAACATCGTCCTCACAAATAACACCCGTATAGACCGAAACATTATTTTGTATTTTTACATTATTTCCAATTACTACGTCAGGTGATATGACCACATTCTGACCTATATTACAATTACGTCCAATTTTACAATTACTCATTATATGAGAAAAATGCCATACCTTGGATCCAGTACCTATTTCACAAGGCTCGTCTATATAACTTGATTCGTGAACAAAGTAATCATCCATATTAAAAATCCTCACCTATACTGATATTCTTTCCATGTGCCAATTTATAGTTTTAATTATGCCAGTTTCAAATTTCATTTCCGGCTGCCAATTCAATTCATTTCTTATTTTCGTTGAATCAACAGCATATCTTCTATCATGCCCCAATCTGTCTTTTACAAATTTTATCAAAGTATCGGGCTTCCCGAGTTCTTTTAATATCAATTTTACTATTTCTAAATTAGTCTTTTCATTATTTCCACCAATATTGTACACTTCCCCCGGCCTTCCTTCATGGAGGACTAAATCTATCGCTCTGCAGTGATCCTCTACATAAAGCCAGTCCCTTATATTCATTCCATCTCCATATACCGGCAGTTCCTTGTCCTGCAATGCATTAGTAATCATTAAAGGTATTAATTTTTCCGGGTACTGACGCAGTCCGAAATTATTTGAGCAACGCGTAATATTAATATTCAGTCCATAAGTTTTATAATATGCCCTGACAAACATATCTGCAGATGCCTTACTTGCAGAATAAGGACTATTTGGCGCTAAAGGAGAATTTTCATTAAAATATCCTTTATCTCCAAGCGAACCATACACCTCATCGGTAGAAATCTGTAAATACTTGTTCGAAGCCGATAGTTGGAAATCGGAAGTTTTCTCTGAACTCTGAACTCTTAACTCTGAACCGTTTCTAAGCCAATGTTTCCTGCAGGCATCAAGCAGAACCTGCGTACCCTCTACATTTGTTCTGACAAATATCCCTGGATCATTTATGCTGCGATCGACATGGGACTCTGCTGCAAAATTAACTACATAGTCAGGTTTATGCTCATTAAACAGCCTGTCCAGCAGTTTCGTATCACATATGTCGCCTTTTATAAAACTATAGTTCTGATAATGTTCTATATCCTTTAGATTATCTAAATTACCCGAATATTTTAATGCATCAAGATTTAGCACCTTATATCCCGGATACTTGTTTAGAAGGTATATAATAAAATTACTACCTATGAACCCTGCCCCGCCTGTTACTAGAATAGTTGGTGATTTATAATTTGTAGTTGATTGCTTGTATTCTTTCTTATTATTCATAAAGAAGCTCCAGCCTGTAGTAATTTAAATAATATCTGCTTTCAAACAGCTTTTTAACGATAAGTCTTTTTCTGAAAATATTATATCACTAATATCATCCAATGGCCATTTAATCCCAATTTCAGGGTCATTCCATATTACTCCGCATTCATCGTCAGGATAATAGAAGTCTGTACATTTATAAGCAAACTCTGCTTCATCGGATAATACTAAAAAACCATGAGCAAATCCTGGAGGAATGTAGAACTGTTTTCTATTAACATCAGAAAGATTAACACCATACCATTTCTTATATGTACTGGAATCCCTTCGTAAATCTACTGCAACATCAAAAACTTCTCCTGAAATGACTCTTACGAGTTTACCTTGAGGATGACTCATTTGAAAATGTAAGCCGCGCAAAACACCTTTTGTAGATTTTGATTGGTTATCCTGCACAAATACCTCATTTATACCGGCAGCTTTAAAATCATTAAAGTTATAAGTTTCCATAAAGTAACCCCGATTATCACAATGCATTTGAGGTTCGACAATTAATAGCCCATCTATTCCGGTCTCTATAAATTTAAATTGTCCCATAGCTGTCCCCCATATTAAAAACCCTCTGCTATCTGTAGCAAGTAATTACCGTAATCGGACTTGAGTAAGGATTTTGCCAATTTCAGTAATTGATTTTTATCTATATACCCTTTTCTATATGCAATTTCTTCTAAACAGGCAATATATAAACCTTGCCGTTTTTGCACAGCTTCTACAAAATTACTTGCCTCAAGCATAGTGTTATGAGTACCGGCATCAAGCCATGCCATTCCTCTTCCCAGTAATCTAACATTTAACTTTCCTTTTTTAAGATAAATATTGTTGACTTCTGTAATTTCAAGTTCACCGCGCTCGGAAGGCTTAATATTCTTAGCAATTCTTACTACATCATTATCGTAAAAATACAAACCTGGCACAACATAACGGGATTTTGGCATATCAGGTTTTTCTTCAATTGAATTTATCTTCCCTTTTTCATCAAAACCAAGAACTCCATAAGCCTCAGGATTATTCACATAATACCCGAAAACTGTCGCGCCATCTTTTATTTGTGTAACTTCTTCAAGTATACCTCCAAAACCTTGGCCGTAGAAAATGTTATCACCTAGTATAAGACTTACATTATCACTTCCTATAAAACTTTCTCCTATAATAAATGCATCAGCCAGCCCTCTTGGTAGTTCCTGTATTGCATAGCATATTTTAAGACCCAATTGATCTCCGTCTCCAAAAAGTTCTTTAAAAAAAGCGATATCCCTTGGAGTAGTAATAATAAGAATTTCCTGTATGCCTGCAAGCATAAGAACTGATAGAGGGTAGTAAATCATAGGCTTGTCAAATACCGGTAATATTTGTTTTGATATGGCCTTAGTGATTGGATATAGTCTTGTACCGGCACCACCTGCAAGAATTATTCCCTTCATGTTTTTCCCCCTATAAATAGAAAGACCTTAGATAATCTACAACTGCTTCTTTATATGACCGCAACTGTGTATAACCGTTAAGTCTTAAATAAAATTTTTCTAATCTTGAATTTTTCGGCCTGGCTGCAGGTCTATCCAACTGCTCAGATGTTATCGGTTCTAATTTTATATTTTTAAGTTTTAGATAATCAAGTAGCACAAATCTTGCAAGATCATACCAAGAACAATAATCTTCATTTGTTATATGATATGTACCATAATCCGAAGCCGAAATTAGCTCCAAAAGTGATTCTGCCAAATCTCTCGTATATGTCGGAGAGCCTACTTGATCAAAAACTATGGAAATTTCATTTTTATCTTTAGCCATTTTTAATATTGAATTGATAAAATTTTTACCATTTTGTCCATATAGCCAGGAAGTCCTGACAATAAAAAACTTGCTACAAATGGATTTTATAAAATTTTCACCTTCAAGCTTTGACCTTCCATAAACATTTATCGGATTTGTAAGGTCATATTCATAATATGGTGTACTTTTATATCCATCGTAAACATAATCAGAACTTATATATACTACAGGGACATTAATTTCATTGCATGCTATGGCTATATTTCTTGTCCCAAGAGCATTTACCTTGAAAGCATTTTCTATATCCATTTCACATCTGTCGACATCTGTATATGCTGCAGTATGAATGACTATATCAGGGTTACTATTCTTTATATAATTTATAGTTCTTCCCCTATCTGTAATGTCTAAAATGTTGCTATTAATACCTGAAATATTATGTTTACTATTAAATATCTCTTCAATATCTTTTCCCAACATTCCATTACAGCCTGTTATAAGTACCCTCATAGACATCTCCAGATAAATCTATTTGACCATCATTTTATATAGTTTTTAACTTTTTTTTCGTAGAGTTTCCTTTACTTAATTTATTGTTATTTTTAGCTTCCCCAGCAGGCTTTTCATCCTGTTTTCTGATCAATCTATTTACCGCCACGCCAAGCCCAAATATAATCCAAAACACAGGCGCTACATCAATAACACTGTCGTTAAATATTCCTGCAAATACGTAACCAATACATGAGCATAAAATACTAACACCTGTTATCTCCAACCAACTGGATATTTTACGTCGAAAGAACAATTTAAAGCCATCTGCAAAGTACATTAAGAATAGTATTAAAATAGCTGCCAAAGAAAGAATCCCAGTATTTATACCTATTTGAAGAAAGAAATTATGAGGCTTATCTACATAAGTACCTGAATCATTATAAGCATCTAATTTTCCTATAAAATCATTTTGCGGAAAGTATAATGGAAAAGTATCAGGTCCATGACCTATCAGAATTGTATTCTTTAGCAATGGAATAGATCTTGACCATATAAAGCCTCTGCCTGAGCCTAAACTTTCCTGATTATTGAAACCGAATTTTTCAGGATACTCAATTGTTGTTGGTACTCCGTTATTGGCCAGCATTCTGAATCCATCCAATGTGTTACAGAATTCAAATTGATTACCCCCGATTTTAGCTGTGATAGCTCCAGTACTATTATTTATATCAAATTCATAGTTAGAATACTTAGGATCCTTAAAAGTAATTTTACGTAAAGTAGGATCATTATTTTGAATTATATCCAGTAGCTTACCCTGATCAAAATACTTAATCTGATTATTACTTGATTCAAGTTTTATTTGTGCTGTATTGGTTATAATGTCCATTTTGCTGCCTTGAAGCAAAATATTTTCTATTTTTATACCAGTATTTGCAGCAATAGCATCATTTGGTATTATAGATTTTATTCTTGATAAAACCTTTCCATTTGAAATAACATTTATTCCAGCTAATAAAATGGTAAATCCGGCAGCAACTGCAATTAATATTTTATAATGTTTAATAATCTGTTTTCTATAGAAAAATAGTAAAAATAGAAGTGAGAATACACTACCTACTATACCGGCTCTTGAGTTACATCCAAAAGTATTAAATAGCAGCAGTACTAAAAAAATGGATGAAAATATTCTGGAAAGAGGCTTTCTTGCACATATAATCAAGCCAATTGCGATTGGTAACAATAAAACAACATAACTACCTACAAAATTAGAATTATCCAATGTTGAATAGACAGTGTGTGAACCTACAGTAAAATCAACAGAAGAAATCATTTTTCTTACACTGGGGGACATAATTAAGGACTGACCGAATGAAGTATTAAAGAAGTCCAGACCAAAATATTGGAATAAACCAATTGTAAGAATTATTACTGAAGAAGGAACTAATGAATAAATTATAACCTTTAAGCTTCTTTCAGTATTAATTAAATTATAGGTTATCAATACTAAAAGCATATAGCTAAGTAATACAAACATTCCTTCGTATCTTCCAAAAAATCCCCATAAAGCGACTTCTTTATATTGACTTATTAAGGTTGAGATTATTACTAAGACCGAATATATAATTATGGGTATTAGGAGCTTAGATTTTATTATTTCCAATTTATTCGTTTTTAATTTGAAAATGAATATTATTAAAGCAATAGATGTGGCTAATAATAACCATACCATTTTATAATAGTTGAAAACATCGGTAACTATACCTGAGCCAAGGACCTGTGCCTCGATACCACTTAAGCTATAGTACTTAAAGTAAACAATAAGAGGTATAACAGCTATTATAAATACCAGCGGCAATATATAAAATATATTGGAATCATTTATCTGTGCATTTTTATTTGACTTTTTTTTTACTTTACTCATATCCATTTCACCTGTCATTTGTATTATTCTGTTATCATAAATAATAGCATATCCGTTTATTTTTGTACAGGAAAATGGCCCTGTAAATAGTTGAAGACATTAATTATAGAACAAAAAAACGAAGGATAGATTTCTCTATCCTTCGCTTAATTACTTAATGAACCTAATTAGTTTGCACTCATCAGTTGGTAACTGTTATCAATCCTGATGCAGGTGCTTTGTTTCCAGGTATTGCCTGGTCTACAAAGTCTGTTCCAACAAATTTGATCTGATAAGTCTTGGAAAGATCAATTGTAGGTACAGTTATTATAACATCCTTTGAACCAGGGGTTGCTGCAACTGCAGTTACGCCGGAAGTGAGTTTAACACCGCCAACATATACTTCAAATGCATTTGTTGAACCAGCGCCAAGAGTTTCACTGAATGTTGCAGTTATTGCAGTTCCACTAGTGAATTTAGCCGATGCAAGGTATGGTTTAACATTTTCTACGAATGTCTTAGTAACAGTAGAAGTATCCATTACCTTTCCTGCTGCTGTTGCTACATTCTGAACTGTCATATTTCTTGCTCCGCCTATTGTAATTACATTTGGATTCAATGTAAGTTTTACAGTATGTGCATCGCCATTAAATATAGCGCCTGAGAATATACTCTGACCTTCAACGAGGTAATTGCTTACATTGAGAGCTGTTGCAGGTGTAACATCCATTGAGAATACTACAGTTACAGCATCTTCGGTAGCCTGTACAGTAATACTTGCTACTGTTGGCTTAGTAGGATCATTGAATGTTCCAATTGAGAATGAAACAGTCTTGGAATTAGCTGCATTACCTGCTCCATCAACAGCTGCACCAGATATTGTAGCTGAATATATGCCAGATGGTAATGAAGATAAGTCAATCTGAATTGTATCAGTTGTTGTTTGTCCTACTGTTGGCATATACAGAGTAGTATCGCCTAATGTTTTTGCAGTAAATGATTTTGTGATTGAGTTGGAATCTACATAAGTTCCAGTCATTATAGCTGTGGAAGCTAAACCTGCAGCTTTTACAACATTTTCATCGTACTTAACGAGTAAGTACTGAGTAGGACCTATAGCCTTAACTTCACTGCTTACATAAGAAGGAGCAGTAGTATCAGCAACAAAGTTCATAAGTTTGGTATAGGTATCACCAGCATTTCCAGAAAGATCCTGGAATCCTGCAACTGTTAACAAAGCTGTACCACTCAATCTTGGTGTTGCACCAGCTGCTGTTACAGTATAAATAAGACCTGTTGAATCTACTGTAGAATTACCAGCGATAGCTATTCCATTAACTGTACCTAAGTGACCTGTTTTTAACTTTTCAGAGAAAGTCAATTTAACCTTATCAACATCCACTGCTTCTGCTGTAACTGTTGGCTTTACAGAATCAACAGTGTTATTTATTACTGTAGCAGTACATGGATTAGGAGTAATAAGATTTCCAGCATAATCACCTACACCAACTAAAGTAACTGTATAGCTCTTACCAGTTGTATATCCTGAAATATCCAAGTCAAATGATTTCTTATCAGCTGCCAGTGTTGCTGAAGGTGCTCCAGCAGCAGCTCCGTCAGAAGGAGCAGTAACTGAAATTAAAGCTGCCATTGCAGCGCTGTCAGTAACCTTTACAGGTTCTGAGAATGTAAATCTTGCTACACCATTGAAAGGATATGATACTGCTACTGTTGGTCTGTCAGTATCCTTCAAAGTGGAAATTGCTGAATATGCTTTAATAGCATTGTTGCTGTCATCTGTAACACCAGTTCCTACAGTAATAACATAGTCACCGCCAAAATATTCTGTAGTTTGTGGAGTTATAGTAAGAGTCTTGCGATCATCGCTTAATGAAGCTGCAGCTGAAGCTGCTGTAACAAAAGGTGCTCCAGCAATATTTTGTATGGTTATATTAGCATTTAATAAAGCTCCGTTAAGAACTGTTGCTGATGTTACCGGCTTACTAAATACAATTGTTACTGTCTTACCATTAACATAGTTAACAGAAGCAACCTTTAATGTAGTATCAGCAGTATAGATGCCAGCTGCAGTTGCTTTAGCTGCGAATGCTGCATCTTTTTCAGCCATAGCAGCAACTAATGACTTGTCACTGCCTTTTACATTAGCTTTCAAAGTCTCAACTGTTGCAACTGCAAGAGTATCGATTGTGAAAGTCTTTGCATCGTTAGCTTTTGCAAGACCTTTGCTTGCTGCAAAGGATATAGTATTGTCCCAAGTGTAGTCAGTTGGGATTACATATCCGAGAGCTGTAAGCATTACTTTGTAGTATGACTTAGCATCGATCTTCTGGTCAGGAGCAAACTTGTTGCTGCCAACTCCGCCGAAACCAAGTTCCGGATGTGCTTTCAAATATGCAGTGTAGGGTTTTTCCCATCCTGCTTTAACGTCAGAGAAGTTGTCTGTTCCGGTAAATGCCTTTGCATCAGCCTCGAGACCCTTCAATCTGAGAAGAAGTATAGCTGCCTGAATTCTTGTAGGCTGTGTTGCAGTATAAGCTGCTGTTACACCGCTGCCAGAACCCTGGAGCATACTAAGTGTAGCACAAGCCTGTGCATCGGCAGATATAGTTGAGTTGTCAGCGAATGCTACTGTAGCCATAGCAGAGAGCATTACTACTACAACCAAGACAACTGCCAATAATTTCTTGAGATTCCTCATACTCTCAAATCCTCCTTGTGAGATTTTAATATTGGAAGCGGGCAAATCTACTTGCAAGTCGGGTTACGCCCTCTTCCGAATGTACGTATAACCAGACTTTTAATCTGTTAACCCATATCAGGCATATTTTACCTGATTTGAATATCAAACAAATTATATCATCGGACTTATGGCTAGTCAACATTTGGTAATCAAGTGTAAAGAAATTGTAATAGATTTGCAACAATACAAAATAGGTAAGTATTATGTAAATCATAGTTTATGATAACCAAAATAAATAATTCGAAAGATTATATGTTTAATCAAATAAAGTATACCATATTTTCAAGTAAAAATATGGTTTTACTAAATAACAATTTTAAAGTAAAAAAAACGAAGGATAGATTTCTCTATCCTTCGTTCAATAACTTAATAGATTTAGTTGTTCAAAAATTCTTATCAGTTGACTACAGTTACCAAGCCAGACTGAGGAGCCATATTTGCCACTGTTGCCTGATCTACAAAGTCTGTTCCAACATATTTGATCTGATATGTCTTAGTAAGATCAATTGATGGAACTGTTATTACAACATCTTTTGAACCTGCTGAAGTAGCTGTTGCAGATACACCGGAAGTAAGTTTAACACCGTTTACATATACTTCAAACGCATTTGTTGAACCGCCTGCTGCAAGGTTTTCACTGAATGTTGCAGTTATTGTAGTTGAACTCGAGAATTTAGCTGATGCAAGGTAAGGTTTAACATTTTCTACAAAGTTTTTAGCAGAAGTGTTAGTATCCATTACTTTTCCAGCTACTGTTGCCACGTTCTGAATTGTCATAACTCTTGATCCACCTACTGTAATTACATTTGGCTTCAATGTAAGTTTTACAGTGTGTGCATCACCATCAAATATCGCACTTGAGAATATGCTCTGACCTTCAACGAGGTAATTACTTACGTTGAGTGCTGTAGCTGGAGTAACATCCATTGAGTATACTACATATACAGCATCTTCAAGGTTTGAAGAGTTAGTTTTATCTCTCTGTACATAGATGTTTGATACTGTCGGTTTAGTAGGATCATTAAATGTTCCAACTGAGAAAGTAACAGTCTGAGCTGCTGCTGAGTTAGGAGCAGTTGCCAGGTCATCAACAACAGTTCCAGGTATAGTAGCTGTATAAGTACCAGCTGCCAATCCTGTGATTTTTATCTTAATTGTATCTGTAGTAGTCTGACCAACTGTTGGCAAGTACTGTGAAGCATTAGCTATCGGAACAGCTGTAAATGCCTTTGTAATTGAAGTTGAATCAATATAAGTTCCAGTTAATGCATCTGAACCAGGAGCTGCACCAATGGTAACATTTTCATTGTACTTAACGAGCAAGTACTGGTCTGCACCTATAGTTGCTATTGAATTACTTACATAAGTCGGAGCTGTAGTATCAGTAACAAAATTCATAAGTTTAGTATAGGTATCACCAGTATTTCCTGAAAGATCACTATATCCTGTCAAAGTTACTAATGCTACACCATTTAATGCTGGTACTGCACCAGGAAGAGTAGCTGTAACAACAAGTCCTGTTGTATCTACTGTAGCATTTCCAGTTAAAGGAGTTGTACTAATAGCTACACCATTAAGTGTACCATAATTGCTCATCTTTTCTGAGTATGTGAGCTGAATCTTGTTAATATCCAAAGCCTGTGCTGTTACTGTTGGTTTTACTGAATCAACAGTCTGATTTACTACTGCTGCAGTATATGGGTTAGGAGCTATAAGATTTCCGGCATAATCAGCTACGCCAACAAGTGTAACTGTATAAGTCTTTCCTGTTGTATATCCACTGATGTCCAAATCAAAGGATTTTTTGTCAGCTGCCAATGTTGCACTCGGAGATGGTGCTGTTGCTCCATCAGCCGGAGATACTACTGAGAGTGCTGCGTTTACGGCTGCACTATTAGCGATATTCATTGGTTCTGAGAAAGTATATCTTGCTATACCATTAGCAGGATATGATACTGTAACAGTCGGTCTGGTTGTATCCTTCAGAGTAGTAACTGCTGAATATGCTACTATAGCATTAGCGTTCACATCTGTTATAGATGTTGCAACAGTAATTGCATAGTCGCCACCGAAGTATTCTGCACCAGCTGGAGTTACAGTAAGAGTCTTGCCGTCATCGCTCAATACTGCACCAGCACTTGCAGAAGTAATTGCAGGTGCTCCGCCAACTGCTGTAAAGCTTACACCTAACAAAGTGTCAGATCCTGAAACAACTGTTGATTTCAATACAGGTACAGAGAATTTAATCTGTACAGTCTTTGCATCAACGAAGTTAACAGAAGAAACCTTTAATGTAGAATCAACTGTATAGATACCTGCTGTAGTTGCTTTTGCTGCGAATGCTGCATCCTTTTCAGCCATTGTAGCAACCAATGACTTATCACTGCCTTTTGCATTAGCTTTCAAAGCTTCAATTGTTGCAGTTGCAAGAGTATCAATTGTGAAACTCTTTGCGTCAAGTGCCTTTGAAAGGCCCTTGCTAGCTGCAAAGGATATTGTATTGTCCCAAGTGTAATCGTCTGGAATTGTGTATCCCAGAGCTGTGAGCATTACCTTGTAATAAGCTTTTGCATCGATTAATGAGTTAGGATCAAGCTTATTATTTCCAACTCCCTGGAAACCAACTTCCGGGTGAGCCTTCAGGTATGCTGTGTAAGGCTTTTCCCATGCTGCTTTTACATCAGAGAAATTATCTGTTCCTGTGTAGTTTGCAGCTGCATCTTCAAGACCTTCCATCCTGAGAAGCAGGATAGCTGCCTGAATTCTTGTAGGTAATGATGCGGTATAAGCAGCATCAACACCGTTGCCTGCTCCCTTCAACATTCCAAGGGTTGCACATGATTGTGCATCGGCAGATATAGATGTTGTATCAGCAAATGCTATTGTAGCCATTGTCGAGAGCATTACTGCTACAACTAATACTACTGCCAATAACTTCTTGAGATTCCTCATACTCTCAAATCCTCCTTGTGAGATTTTAATTTGTGGAAGTAGGCTTCAATATTAAAGTCAGGTTACGCCCCTTCCCGATTTTATAACCTGACCGGCGTTTAATTCATCCAAGTATTTAAGTTTACATAATACTTGAATTTCAAACCCATTATAACATCGGGTATATACTCAGTCAACATATCAGAACTAAGTGTAAAGAAACTGTAATAGGCATATCCTGTATAATTGGGGTACATGTCCAATGTCCCAGTAGTAGCATATTATGTTACACTTATGTTCTTCATTTATGTTAACTTGTGTAATCATTATTTACTATAATAACAAAAAGGTCAACACTGAAAATATAGGAAATAGGAGAAAAGGCGGTTGGGGGTTGGGGGTTGGGAGTTGGGAGTTGGGAGTTTGGGGAAAACGTATTTACTTGGCTCGCACATACGACCTCATTCTATCTTTCTACCTCAGGATAGCGATTAAAGGATTGTGCCCTTGTCACTGTAGGTGGTTGAATGAAAATTTTGAGGGCAGACACATGGGTCTGCCCCTACAGAATGTTATCCTCATCCGATTCCCAATTCTTTGGGTTATCTCTTATATATGCCTGGATTTTTTTCAATTCTTCCGTGTTCCTAATAATATGCTCATAATAATTTCTTTGCCAAATCCTCTTGTTAAATGGCAACCAATTTTACTGTTTTACATTTTTTATATATTCATTTGTTGTCATTGTTTTATACCATTGTATGATTTTGTGTAGGGGCGAACCCGTGTGTTCGCCCGTCTGAGAATTGTCATTTGTGTACGAAGATAAATCCATATCAGTAATATATATTAAACCATGCAGGTGATTTGGCATAATAATAAACCCGTCTAATATTATTTCTGGAAACTTATCCTCCA
>JAUZPR010000100.1 GCA_030705825.1 Bacillota bacterium
CCATTCCAGCATGCCTTCGGGAGAATCAATCAATTGACCTTCAAATTCCGAAGCAGTAAAAAGAAAGGTATATTCATCCTCAAAGCCGTCAAAAAGCGGGAAGGAGAGAATACCACGCAGCATGGGCTTTTTAAGTGTGAGGCCGCTTTCTTCGTAAACTTCTCTTATAATGCATTCTTCAGGGGTTTCACCTTGCTCAAAATGCCCTCCCAAACCGTTCCATTTTCCTTCATGGATATCGTTCTGCTTTTTAATGCGGTGCAGCATCAGGGTTTTTCCGTTATTTTTTATATAGCATAGTGTTGTAAGCGTCATAAGCATCCTCCATGATATCAATGTCCATATTATAACACAGTATCATAAAAAATAAGTGTAAGTTGTTGAAGTAAATGGGAATTAAAGTTAGAATAAACATATGAATTTAATATAAACCATGTTGCACACAAAATGGGGTATAAAGGTAAAAATATTACGTTCATCAAAAATTAGTTTTGGAGGATAGGTACGATGCCTGAATTTAAATCTAAGAAAACTATGGCTATTTTAATACCTGTAGTAATTTTGATTTTAGGAATAGTAATTTTTGCTTTTCATAATAAAATTTTTAACACGGATCAAAAAACAGATAAGGCAGATATAGAAAAAGATTTAAATATTGTGGCTGTGATTGGAGATAGAAAAATAACAAAAACAGAATTTGATAATTTTAAAGCTCTGTATCCTACCGACAAGGTTCCTTCTGATACAGAACTTATTAACACCACAGTCGAAAGGGAGGTCTTATATCAGGAGGCAGTCAAAGAAAAATTCAGTGTTACTGAGGATGAGGTAAACAAAGCTTTTCAGCAGCAGAAAGAAGCAGCTGTGCAGTATGGTGAGGATATTAAAGGCCTGGTCAAAAAGCAGAATATCACAGAAGAAGAATATTGGAAAAGAATGAAGAATTCCATTAAGAAAGATTTAATCATCGGCAAATACAAAAGGAAATTGAAAGAAGATTTCAGTAAAGATAACCCGGACCTACCGTCAAATCAATATCCTGCTAAATACAAGGAATATTACAACAATAAAATTGAGTCACTTAAAAAGACAATTGGGGTTAAGATATTTATAAAATAAATCAGGAGGGATCACATGAATGGGTTAGCTTATGCAATATTGGGGGGCGTTTTATCTGCTTTGATTTTTTATATTCTGATAATTATATTCGGCTCCAATGAACAGGGATTTATATTTGCAGGAGTAATTACACTATCGATGATCATATGCGGATGTACAGGGATAATAGTTGATGTAATCAAGGGGAAGAGAGACGAGGATGAAGAAGTTTAAAAAGCTTTTTATGTTTATGTTATGGAAAAAATGTTTATGCAATTAAGTTGTTAATTAAAGCTTATGCAGGAGGAATAATGAACGATTATATGATCCGAAATATAAAGCCGTCTGAAATACATCTTCTTGAGGATTTTTTATATGAGGCAATCTTTCAGAGGGATGAAAACAATTTGCTGCCAAGAGAAGTAATAAAGCAGCCTCAATTAAGCGTATTTATTGATAATTTCGGAAAACCGACCGACAATTGCCTTGTCGCAGAATGTGACGGAAAAATAGTGGGCGCCGTTTGGACCAGGATACTGGCAGGTAATGTGAAAGGCTTTGGAAATATAGATGACAGTACACCTGAATTTGCAATTTCTTTATATAAGGAATACCGCAAAAAGGGAATAGGAACAGCATTAATGAGTAACATGCTGCAATTATTGAAAAAACAAGGCTACAAACAAACCTCTCTAGCCGTTCAAAAAGATAATTATGCTGTTAGAATGTATAAAGCTCTGGGCTTTGAAACTGTTTCAGCAACAGAAGAAGAATATATTATGATCTGCAAATTAAATTAATTGCATAAGTTGCTATATCTGTTTTTGGAAACTTTGATATAAAAATTGCAGACTTCCTTTTGGAGCACTCAATCCACTTTCAAACAAATCGGCTAAAGCCTTAAGTTTTTTTAAAATTTGATTATCAGACCATGAAAATATACCTGGATCAAATAAGAAACAAAAACTAGAGAGAAACAGTTCTGCAGTTTCCTGTGGACTTTCGCATATAAAAAGATTTTCGTTTACTCCGTTATTAAAAATCTCTGCAACAATAGGCGAAAGCAAATTGTGAATTTGTGCAAGAGACTTTTGATGAATTGCGGCATTTTGCTGCAGGTGAAGATAAGAATCTATCGACGGATCAATGATATATTGTCCATAGACACTAAAAAGCAACTGTAGTTTTTCTAAAGCATTTATATGGCTGCAACTTATTACTTCCTTGCAATGACGTATCTTTTCATAATATACGTGTTCCACTAAAGCGTCGAAAATTTCGTCTTTAGATTTGAAGTAGTAATAAATGCTCCCTTTTCCGATGCCGGCCTCTTTAGCTATTTCGCTCACAGAGCAGAATGCCCCTTTGTCTTCCTTAAGCAGCTTGTACATCGCTTCAATAATTAAATTGCGCTTGTCCATCTTATACACCTACCGATAGTATTATATCATACAATCATAGATTTGACCAGTGGTCGAAAATGTGCTAGACTATAATCATTCGACCACTGGTCGAACGGCTGTTATACAATAACAGTCCAGTAATTATGAAGTCTTGGGGGAATGAAATTGGAAAGTACAACATTCTGGAATCGATTGGCATCAGGGTACGATAAACATGCACTTCGAACATATAGTCAAGTCTATATTGATACAATCAGCAAATCACAGAAATATCTGAATCAGAATAGCATTGTTTTAGATATTGGCTGTGGCAGCGGGATTACCACAATAGAATTGTCAAAAAGCGTCAAAGAAATATATGCTATCGATACGGCGGATAAAATGATCAATATTGCTGCTGCAAAAATGAAAAGTGCGAATATTAAGAATATACATTACCAAGTATCAGATATTTTTGATACACGATGGGTAACGGGCTCATTTGATGCAGTTATGGCATTTAATATCTTATGTTACATAAAAGACATTGATTCTTTTCTTTCTCGTATCTATGAACTGTTAAGACCTAACAGTATTTTTCTTTCAACAACCGATTGTTGTGGTGAAAAGAAAAATATTATTAGCTGTACCCAGTCATTACTTTGCAAAGCCGGTATTGTTCCATTTACAGCGAATCTCAAGATGCATGAGGTTGAAGATGTAATTTCAAGACAAGGATTCGACATTCAAGAATCATGCAATTTATATAATAAGCTTCCCAATCTTTTTGTAGCCGCAAAAAAATAGTTGCGAGTATGTTGCTATATGGAACCGCAATAGCTTTGGCGGAAACTCGCGCAAATGAATGTTGCCATGACGGAAAGGCAGGCAGTACAGCTGCGTCGTAACGATTATGACGGTTACGACTATTTTCTTGGCATGGACAGCTATAATATCAAAAATATACGGCTGCACTGCTGAGCCATATTGACAGTGGATTGACGCCGTGCAGCGTCCGTTATTGAAAAGGATAATGTGCCGTTCCAAGGAAATCGGAGCATACTTAAGGAATTGTCCATGCGTCCCGATTATTTCTTGTATTATCCAGGATGCGTGGATATACCTGTTAAAGGCCCCCAAAACAAAGGTTTCCTTTCAAATTTTCAAGTTGTATTCTTAGGCTATAGATTATGTAAAAAAGAATTATGCTGTCCACTTTTTTACACTGGTCTTACCGTAAGCTATCTGTTGCAAGATGTCATTATTCCTTAACCCGGATTTTTTTGCAACATAGATATGACAATATAGAAAAGAGGTCTTTATCATGAGCATAGCTCAACTGGTCGCACTGGAAAGAAGTGAAAAAGCTAAGAAAATCAGAGGAATGGGCTTTTTACCGGGAATCGTCTACAGCAGGGATTTCCAGGAGAATATTCCGGTAAAGTTCAAATATTCCGATGTTGCAAACATTGTCAGCCAACACGGAGAAAGGGCGAAA
Source organism: Bacillota bacterium (assembly GCA_030705825.1). Taxonomy (GTDB): domain Bacteria; phylum Bacillota; class Clostridia; order Acetivibrionales; family JANLFN01; genus JAUZPR01. The sequence goes on from JAUZPR010000100.1 coordinate 3,979, forward strand.
TTGCAGATCATAATTAATAATAAAAAGCACCTGGCATTTATCAAGGATATCCAAAGGGACCATATTTCCTGCAGGATGATTCACCTGGACCTGCAGGTAGCTTCCGGCAAAGAAGATATAAAGGTAAAAGTGCCGGTTGTATTTGAGGGCATTCCCGAATTGGACTTCAAAAAACTGATTCTGGAGATCGACAGACACGAGATAGAAATTTCTGGAAAGACGGAAAGCATCCCTGAAATTATCAAGGTGGATGTGTCGGGCATGAATGCCGGCGACCATGTGACGGTAAACGATCTGCATCTGGATGCAGGACTGAAGGTATCCAACAATATTGAAAAGCTGGCTACCGTCTATAAATTGAAAGAATCGGCGGAAGTAGAGGAAGCAACAGAAAAAGCGGAAGAACCGGCCGAGAAGTAATGCTATATCCCCAGGGAGTCTGTCCGCTTGACAATTTATACCGCAATGTATTAAAAGAAAGAGTGCATGGAGCATATTCCATGCACTCTTTTGCAAAATCAAGGGCATAAAAATCTTCGAAGATAAGTGACAGTCACACTTACTTGCAGGCTGATAAACAAAATAATATAATTAAAGTAACGATATAATTATGTGAATAGGGAGAGCAAAGTGAAAAGAATTATTAAAATATTAATTATTATTTTTTCCTTGACTGCCTTATTATTGTCTGTTTCATATTTACAGATAAGGAATTTTAAAACGCCGACACATGGAACTGCAATAAGTGAATATTCTTCACCCGGTAAAGCTCTACTGGTAGTAGATATTCAGGAGGATGCTACCGGTAAAACCGCAAAATCACCGTATCCGTACCAGGGTTCTGAAGAGTTTATAAAAAAAGTGAATAAAATTATTGAAAAGGCAGAAAGTAAAAATATATTAGTCATTTATATCGGACAGGAAACTAATAATAACATACTTGACAGGCATATAACTGCCGGGCGTTGCATAAAGGGCAAGCCAGGCGCAAAACTGGATTCGAGATTACAGATAATAAACGGTAATTACTTTTCTAAATCCAGGTCGGATGCTTTTTCTAACTCAAAATTATCTGATTTTCTCATTAAAAATCAGATAAACCAATTGTATATTATAGGATTGGATGCCACAGCATGTGTTTATAAAACAGCTCTGGGAGCAGTCAATAGAAAATATAAGACAGCGATCATTAAAGATGGAGTCATTACATTCAAAATCAGGAAGCTGGATGAAATACTTAATGGATATAAAAAGGACGGGATTTCTATAATCTCAAGTACTGATTTCTAAAGTTGGGTTTTCGTTTCGGTATCATTTGCTGTGTTACACAAATTACCGCTCTGCCATTAAAGAAACATGGGGATGGTTATTAAGTTTCATATTAGTTTTAATAAAAAAGCGGGTTTCATTTCGAAACCTGCTTAAATTTTGGTCGGAGTGATGTTATGGGATTTACAATAAAAAAGCAGTATTTACTATTCAGTTTTACTAGTGCTACCTTGGCTAAAATTATTACGATTTTCAATTTGGTCTCCAGAAGGTACCACCAGTATAAGGATTACAAATGCATACAAGTGTGGCTGATAGAATTAATAGTAGATTTGCAATTAGCTAGAAGTTATAGCTTAAAAACCATTATGTTAGAAGTTTAGTTAGAAATTCATAAAAAAATAAGGTTCTAAGAATTCATAACAATTCTCAAAACCTTACTCTTTTAAGTGGTGCGGATGACAGGACTTGAACCTGCACACCCTTGCGAGCTCTAGAACCTGAATCTAGCGCGTCTGCCAATTCCGCCACATCCGCATGTATTTCAGCAGCTATTTTCAAGGGCAATAAATATTTTACTAGAAAAGTACTTCAAATGCAAGTGGTAAATTATTTTATTCAAATAAAAGTTATTTGCTCCATTTAGGAGGAAACTCCTGGCACTTCTGTGCCAGAGAACATCTCTTGCTATTCTAGCAGATAAACCTGAGAAAAATCAATTTTTGATTTAAAAACTTTATAATTTGTTCTATAATATATAAGTTGAATTAAGTTCCAAATATGCATTATGTCCCGTAAGCCCGAAATAATTGAATGTATAATGGAATAGGTTCAAATTATAACAGCCTTAATAATATGAAGTAAATATAAATTTGGAGAATTTAAAGTTAATAGGATTAATATGATAAAGGATTAATTTTGCGGAGGGAACCTGTGAATAATAAAATTGAAGAATTCAAAAATTACATAAAAAATAAAAAGGTAGCAGTCCTGGGTATAGGAATAAGCAATACTCCCCTTATAAAATATCTTTACTCACTCGGAGCAAAGATAACAGCATTCGACAAAAACACAGAAGAGAAGCTGGGATTAATGCTCAAGCAGTTGAGCGGACTTGATATAAAATATGTTCTCGGGGAGGATTACCTTAAAGGCTTGCAGGAGGGTTTTGATATCATATTCAGGACTCCAGGCATGCGCTTTGATCTTCCCGAGCTTGTTGAAGCCTGCAGAAACGGTGCACAACTGACATCAGAGATGGAGGTGTTTTTTAACCTCTGTCCCGCTCAAATATTCGGTATAACCGGAAGCGACGGCAAAACGACTACAACTACCCTGATATATAAAATGCTTGAACAGCAGGGCTTTAAATGCTGGCTTGGAGGAAATATAGGCACACCGCTGCTTGACAGGGTGGAGGAAATAAGGGAAACAGACAAGGTAGTGCTTGAATTAAGCAGCTTTCAGCTTCATACCATGAAAAAAAGCGCAGATATAGCGGTTATAACAAATTTGTCGCCAAACCATCTTGACGTGCATAAATCCATGGAAGAGTATACCGAAGCAAAAAAGAACATATTTAAACATAAGCAAGACGGCAAGGTCATATTGAATTATGATAATCTGATAACCAGGGAGATAGCAAAGGAAGTAAAAGGAGAAACAATATTTTTCAGCAGGATTAACAATCTTGAGGAAGGTGCCTGCTTAAAGGGTTCAAAACTGGTTTACAGGAAAAACTGGAAAGAGACCGAAATAGTTGATATATCCGACATAATAATTCCCGGAGTCCACAACATAGAAAACTATCTTGCCGCGGCAGCGGCTGTAATTGATTTTGTAAGCCCTGAGACAATAGCAAAGGTTACATCATCTTTTACCGGTGTTGAACACAGGATAGAACTTGTAAGAGAACTTAATGGAGTAAAATATTATAACGATTCCATAGCAAGCAGTCCTTCAAGAACAACGGCAGGTCTGAATTCCTTCAATCAAAAGGTCATATTGATAGCGGGCGGAAAGGATAAGAATATTCCTTATGATTCAATAGGTCCTGTTATAGCTGAAAAGGTAAAAGTCCTTATTCTTATCGGTGCTACAGCGCCAAAGATTGAACAGGCGCTTAAGGAAGAAATACAACGAAGCGGAAAAGGTGCGGATATACCCATAATTAAGTGTAGTACCTATGAAGAGGTAGTAAAAAAAGCTTATGAGATTTCAAAACCAGGTGATATTGTTATTCTTTCACCTGCAAGCACAAGCTTTGACATGTTCCGGAATTTCGAGGAACGCGGAAATACCTTTAAGGCATTGGTAAACAAACTTTAATCTGTAGATAAAATTAGGGCGAACACATTGGTTCGCCCCTACATATTAAATATAGATCATTAATTTCTTATAAATATCTGTTATCCTCTGAAGTCTATCATTTCTCCGTCAGGGTCAACAAATACAACCCTGCGCAGTTTTCTTTACCTCCGAATCAAGAAATACTAGAAGATAAAACCCAAGAAGGGGATGTCACTTGAAAAACAGGCCTTTTCTGTTTAAATCAGGTTTTGCAGAAACAAAGTGTATTATACCGTCTTCAATTGCCGATAGCACAGCAGCTACGCAGACAATGTAGAAATAAAGTGATCTGCTTGTTACCAAAAAGACAAGAGGAGTAAAAAATATAAGAAAGCCGGTTGCCTTATTAGCCCAGGTGTGCAGAAAAACAGGCGAATGGTACTTAATAAGGGAGATAAACAGATTAATCAACCTTATTAAGATTATGAGAGCGATAATAATTAAAAAGTTTTTCAGCTGGCTTCCTGCCCAAATAACCAAAACGGCAGTAACAGCCCCAAAAAACAATAGATCGGCAAACGAATCGAGTCTGGCACCCAAATTGCTTTGTGAACCGGTTTTTCGGGCTATATATCCATCTATAAAATCACTGAACCCGCATAAAATATAAATAATAAAAAAGATTACCTTATTATCTGTTGAAAATATCAGTAATGCCGACATTAACATTCGTATAATGGAAATTACATTTGCCGTGTATTTCATATGAATAGACCTCAAAATAAACTTTAATATATTTTACCATGGTATTATATCATAACCACTTAAGAAGGGATCAGAAGCATAAAAAAGCAACCATACAAAATTGTAAGGCTGCTTTCATTTTTGATTTAATGGTGGAGGGAGATGGATTCGAACCATCGAAGTCGCTGACAACAGATTTACAGTCTGCCCCCTTTGGCCACTCGGGAACCCCTCCATTTATTAAGTTTATAGTTGATAGATAATAGTGGATAGTTATAAGTAACTATCAATTATTATCTATAATCTATTAACTGCTGTGGTGCCCAGAGCCGGAATCGAACCAGCGACACGAGGATTTTCAGTCCTCTGCTCTACCGACTGAGCTATCTGGGCAAAATTTTAGTTAATAGATTATAGATAATAGATTATAGTAAATAAAAACAATAACTATTAACTATAATCTATTATCTATTAACTGATTTTGGTGGGCCTTCAGGGACTCGAACCCCGGACCAACCGGTTATGAGCCGGTTGCTCTAACCAACTGAGCTAAAGGCCCGTCTTGAGCGACAGATTGTATTATAAACGATAAGAGCATTCTAGTCAAGAATATTTTCAATTTATTTGTTTAATTTCATTATAAAGATTTAACTGGAATTTTGAATTAAGTGCATGATTCAATCATATTTTAATGTGAACCCAATTGGATTATTTCCTTCATCTTAATAATTTGTTAGTTTGACAAATAAAAAGGAATATATAAAAAAGTGTCGAATTAATTTATAAATAGTAAAAATAAGTCATTGTGAGGTGCTGCTATGAAAATTACTTTTCTTGGTGCTGCAAAAACCGTAACAGGTTCCAGTTACCTGGTTGAGACAAAGGGCTGCAGGTTTCTCGTAGACTGCGGAATGTTCCAGGGACATTCAAAGGAGAACGCTCTTAATGAGGAGCCGTTTCAGTTCAATCCTGCAGATATTGACTACATATTGCTGACGCACGCACATATTGATCACAGCGGAAGAATCCCAAAGATATTTATGGATGGCTTTAAAGGAAAGGTTGTAACTACGCAGGCAACAACAGATTTATGCGCCATTATGCTTCCTGATTGCGGACACATTCAGGAAATGGAAACTGAATGGACCAACAGGAAAAGATTGAGGGCAGGAAAGCCGCCCATACAGCCGTTATATACTTTTGAGGATGCAAGAAACTGTATGGTTCTGTTTGACAGCAAGCGTTACGGAGAAACTGTAAAGCTGTCTGATAACATACGGGTACGTTTTAATGACGCAGGCCATATTCTGGGTTCTTCAATTCTGGAGATATGGGTGGAGGAAAACGGAACAGAAACAAAAATCGTCTTCTCAGGCGACCTGGGAAACAAGGGGATTCCGATTTTGAGAGATCCGTCAATTATAGATTCGGCGGATTACCTGATTATAGAGTCAACCTACGGAAACAGACTTCATGAGATAAATGAAGACAAGGTTGAACGTTTTGTAAATATAGCAAACGAAACAATAGAAAAAGGCGGAAACGTGATAATACCTTCCTTTGCAGTCGGAAGGACCCAGGAAATAATATATGATCTTCATCAGCAGCGTGAAAAGTACAGTGAAAAGATGAAGAAATTATTCAGTGTTCCTGTTTTTGTTGACAGTCCTTTGGCAATTTCCGCAACACAGGTATTCAGAAACAATCTTGACTGCTTTGACAGTGAAGCCAGACAATACATAGAAAACGGGGATAATCCCCTTGATTTCCCCGGACTGCAGTTTACAAAAACTCCTGATGAATCAAGAGCCTTAAATGAAAGAACAGATAGTGTCATAATAATATCTGCAAGCGGTATGTGTGAAGCAGGAAGAATTAAGCATCATCTCAAGCACAACCTTTGGAGAAAGGAGTCAACAATTCTTTTTGTTGGCTACCAGGCAGTAGGTACTCTGGGCAGACAGCTTGTTGACGGAGCAAAAAAGGTAAAGCTGTTTGGTGAAGACATAACGGTAAAAGCAAGGATAGAAGTTATTGACGGGTTTTCAGGACACGCAGATCGTGACGGACTCTTGGATTGGATAAAGGGCTTTAAGAAGAAACCCCAAAAAATATTCATAGTACATGGCGAAGAAGAGGGAATGAGTGAATTTTCAGAGCTTATAAATGAAAAGTTCGGTATAGAAACAGTCATTCCATCCAGAGGAGAGTCATATATGGTAAGTGCCGGAAAGGTTATCGGCACAGTTGAGGCTCCGGTTGAAAGCTATAGTTACAAGAGGCTTGCAGTTATTGACCTTATGGAAACCCTTAAAGAGGAATTTGAAGAGCTGTCGGAATTAGTGAAAGTAGATCTGAAGCAGGAAAAAGATGATGTCGAAATAGATGAAATAAACGTCAAGCTTAAAACTTTGGAAAAAGCGATTGTGCAGGTACTCAAATAACATCTGCTTTGAATTATATGGTATTTATACTATACGAAGGACTTGAAAATAGTCCTTTATTTTTTTTAATGAATATAATAAAATATACTTGAAAAAATTCATGTTTTTTATCCAATTTAGAGAGAATATCAATACACTGTAAATTTGTAGAAAAGTAGAATGGCAGGTATTGAAAGAAAATTCGGAAGGATGGTAGGGTCAAAATGTCTGTGAGTTCATTGTTACTTACCTTATTACCCATTGTGGTAATTCTTTGTATGCTCATCATTTGGAAAAAGCCTGCTGATGTAAGCGGTATTGTAGGTTGGCTGGTTGTTTCAGTAATTGCAGGACTTTTCTTTAAAAGTACACTTGAAGTAATTTTACGTTCTTCGCTTGCAGGATTAATCAAATCATTTCCCGTATCTCTTATTGTTGCAACTTCTTTGTTGCAAATGGCATTCATGGAGAAGACAGGAGCCCTCAAAAGGATAATAATATTCATTAAAACCATTTCCAGCGAAAACAGGGCAGTTCAGATAATGATGATTAATATCGGATTTGGAACCTTGATGGTGGCGGTTGGTGCAACCCCTGTTTCAATTCTTCCTCCGATTATGTTAGCGATGGGATATTCAACATATGTTGCTATAGCTCTTCCAGCTATAGGTTATGACTCACTTTGTACATATGCCTTGCTTGGAGCACCTATAGTTGCTTTTGTAGACCTTGCAAATGGTTTTCTTACATCAAAAGGAATGCACCCTATCACGCTTTCGGATGCTGGACACTATTTCAGCATGTTCCTTCCGGTAGCATCAACCTTGATTGGTTTCTGCATGCTCTGGATAGTAGGCAGATGGAAAGGTATAAAAGAAGGCTGGCTACCATGCCTTATTACTGGAGCAGTAATCACAATCGTAGCATTATTTACTAATAAATATGATAACTTGGTTTCACTTACCGGTATTATTTGCGGTGTAGCTGTCATTATTGTAATGGTAATTTATCTTACCGTTACCGGTAAAAAGGTAATAGATAAAACAAAGCTGACTGAAGAAGAAAAACAATACGAAAAGAAATATCCTTTGTGGAAAGCATTGATGCCTTGGATAATCTTAATCGTTTCAATTCTTATTATTAATTTACCTAAAGCATGGTTTAACTATTTTTATAAAGTTCAAATATTTCCTATCAATGGTTTGTCAGTTGATGGTAAACCAATTCCAACAAGGTTATTATGGAATGCCTATACATGGATATTCATAAGTATAATTATTTCCATGATATTCTTAAGACCAACATGGAAGCAGATAAAGGAAACTTTTAAAACATGGTCAAAAAGAGCACCGAGACCAGTTTTCGCAGCTGCCATCTTTTTTGCCATCGGTGAAGTAATGAACATGTCTGGATATGGTGTAAAAGGCCAAGCCAGTATGGTTCAGGTTCTAGCTGATTACTCGGCAAAGTTCTTCAAAACGGCATATGGAGCAATAACAGGCTTTATTGGATTGTTAGGTGGATTTATTACCGGAAGTGAAGCATCTACAATAGGGATGTTTTCTAAATATACAATGTCTACTGCACACAATTTGAAATGGGGACTGCCTGGTATTATCATAGTCACAGCGGCAATGGCTTTCGGAGGCGGACTTGCAAGTGTCATCTCACCTGCAAAACTTCAGAATGCGGCTGCTTCAATAGATAAACTGGGGGAGGAAAACAAGGTTATCAGAGTGGCTTTCGTATTCTCACTCTTATTGACTGCGGTAACAGCCGGATTTGCAGTATTGCTGCTTAACTTAATTGTTTTCTAAAAAGGCAATAGGCTTATTTTAATATAATACCGCCTACTACCTGAAAACTTATAACAGGAGATGTTTTAAATGATTTGGAATAAAGAGGTTGAAACCTTAAGCAGAAAGAAAATTGAGGATATTCAACTGGAAAGACTGAAGGATGTAGTTAAAAGGGCTTATGAAAATGTTCCGTTTTACAAGAAAAAGTTCGACGAGATGGGTTTAAAACCGGAACACATTGTTACCTTAAGTGATATAGAGAAAATACCTTTTACTACAAAAAATGACCTTAGGGATAATTATCCTTACAGCCTTTTTGCAGTTCCTTTGAATAAAATTGTTCGTTTGCATGCATCCTCAGGTACAACAGGCAAGCCAATAGTTGTAGGGTATACCAAAAAAGACCTTGATAACTGGTCCGAGTGTATAGCAAGGTTGGTAACTGCAGCCGGCGGTACCGATGAGGATATTGCCCAGGTTGTATTCGGGTACGGCCTTTTCACAGGTGGCTTCGGACTGCATTATGGACTGGAAAAAGCAGGAATAACAGTTGTTCCGGCTTCAAGCGGAAACTCC
>JAUZPR010000101.1 GCA_030705825.1 Bacillota bacterium
GTATGTAGATTTACCTGCCATGTTAGGGCCAGTAATTATTGCCAGACGGTTTTCTCCCATATCTGTAAGGGTGTCATTGGGAACGAATGAACCATGCTCCAGCATTTTTTCGACAACTGGATGCCTGCCTTCAATTATTTCTATACCATCCTCCAACGTAACCTCGGGCATGCAGTAATTTTCCCTGTCTGCAACTTCCGCAAGCGAAATTACTGCGTCCAGCTCTGAAAGTGCCGAAGCCGAATTCTTGATCCTGCTTATCTCACCTGCAATTTTTGCTTTGATTTCAAGAAAAAGCTGGTACTCAAGTTCTATAACCTTTTCCTCGGCACCAAGCACCTTATCCTCGATTTCCTTCAATTCCTGAGTTATATATCTTTCGCAGTTGGCCAGCGTTTGTTTTCTTATGTAGCTTTCAGGTACAAGTGAATAATATGATTTGGTTACCTCTATGTAATATCCGAATATTCGGTTGTAGCCTATTTTAAGATTCTTGATACCTGTTTTTTCACGTTCTTCACTTTCAAGTTGTGCAATCCAGGTCTTGCCCTCGGAGGTTGCAACTCTTAATCTATCTACTTCCGGATGAAATCCCGGTTTAATTATTGCGCCCTCTTTTACTGAAACAGGAGGCTCTTCATTTATGGACTGGTCAATTAGTGAGAAAATATCCTCAAGGGAATCCATTTGAGCGTTTTTTCTCATATTGAATTCAGAAGAACAGTTTTCAAGAAGTCCTTTTATGAAAGGTATCTGTCCGATTGAATTTCTCAAGGCTATAAGATCACGGCAGTTTGCGTTTCCAAGTACGATCTTGCCCATCAGTCTTTCAATGTCATAAACCCTTTTCAAGAGCTCCCTGATCTCCATCCTTACCATAAACTTTTCTTTAAACTCATTTACAGCATTAAGCCTGTCCTGTATATCTGAAATATTGATCAGCGGCTGTTCTATCCATTTTCTAAGCATTCTTCCGCCCATTGATGTCATGGTACGGTCCAGCACCCAGAGAAGAGTGCCTTTTCGCTGCTTGTCACGCATAGTCTCGGTAAGTTCAAGGTTTCGTCTTGTTGATACGTCGAGAATCATATATTCTTCTATGCTGTATGAATTTATGGTTTGAATATGCTCGAGATTAACCTTTTGAGTCTGTTCAAGATATTCTAATAAAGCACCTGCAGCATTATAGGAATAGTCATAATCATCATTTGATATTATCTGGCTGCCGAATTTCTCAGATATCTTTTGTTTTGTAAAATTATCCTCAAAATATTGTTCATCGAAAACCGTTATGTAGGATCCAAACCTGTTTCTAAATGAGGATATCAAACCTTCGTTTTTATATAATTCATTATTTACTATTATTTCTGACGGTGAGTATTTTGCAGCCTCATCCAAAAGCTTGCATAAGGTATTGCCCCATGTTATCTTGGTTTTGTTGAATTCACCTGTGGATACGTCAACTGCAGCAATTCCGAAATAATAGCTGTTCTGGTATATGGAAAGCAAATAGTTATTTTTCTTTTCATCCAGCATGCTGGAGTCAACTACAGTACCCGGAGTAACTATTTTTATGACTTCCCTTTTTACAAGACCTTTTGCTAAAGCCGGATCCTCAACCTGTTCGCATATGGCAACCTTATAACCCTTATTGATAAGCTTGGATATGTAATTATCGGCAGCATGAAAAGGAATTCCGCACATGGGAGCGCGTTCGTCCATACCGCAGTCCTTTCCGGTCAGGGTGATTTCAAGCTCTCTGGAGGCAAGCTCCGCATCGCTGAAAAACATTTCATAAAAATCACCTATTCTGAAAAAAAGGATGCAATCCTTGTATTGTTCCTTTGTATCAAGATATTGCTGCATCATAGGAGTAACAGCCGCCATTATGACCTCACCGCTCTTCAGTTGACAGTGTACAGTGTACAATTTACAGTTATTTAATACTTGTACATTGTAAACTAACAACTTTTATATTTTTATAAAATAATCAAGTTCTACTTAACTAAATTAACTATCTTTTAATTTTAATTTTATCTGTAATATTCTGTACAACGATACCCAATTGCCCTCTGTCAATTTTAAATTGTACACTGTTTTTCCAACTGTACACTGTACATTGTCAACTGTACACTGCCGTTACTTGCATCCCGAGCAGGAGTTGCACTTATTTGGATTGCAGGATTCTTCACCGGTTATTGCGAAGATCATTACGTCATTTACCTTTTTTATGAGATTATCCATATTGGCTTTTGCCACAAGATAATCGCCTGTTATCTTGTATTTGTTTATTTCATCCTGCTTGGCTACAAGCCTGTCCTTTATGCTTTCAATGATGGATTTGTCTCTTCCTTCACGAGTAGCTTTTACCACTTCTATCTGAAGCAGTTTGTAATCGTTCATAAGCACCTTTGACTTCTCATCAATTTCCATTGCAGCCTCAGCCTTGTTGAATTCCGTCATTTCATCAGAAGCGGCAATCATTTTGCCCAATTCTTTAGCTTTTTCAAGTATGTCCATATTATCCTCCTATTCTATATGTGGAACAGAGCCCTATCCTTATCATTATTTGCCTTGAACGGGTGGAGCAGAGCCCCACCCCTACATACATCGTATTTCTTTTTTAAAAATGGATAGCTTAATTTTTTAATTCTCCCCTTCTCTTCTGGAAGAGAAGGGGCAGGGGGATGAGTTCTCCTAAAAATTCTTACTAAACTCACCTTCCGACTCCCTCTCTTCCAGAAGAGAGGGAGAGTTTTTATTCTTATGATTTATTTTTTTCAAATTACTTTCAACTGTACACTGTAAATTGTACACTGTACACTTGCTTTTCAACTGTACACTGCCGTTACTTCCCCTTCCAGCGACCAGGTTTGAACCTTGTTTATTTCAACATTTACAAGTTTACCAACAAGTTTAATCTCACCTTTAAAATTAACAACCTTGTTTGTCCTTGTTCTTCCTGTAAGCTTGTTCGGGCTGTTCTTGCTGTATCCCTCTACAAGAACCTCCACTGTTTTCCCAAGATATTCATCGTTAATTTCCTTGCTGATTCTGTTCTGTACCTCAAGCAGCTTTTCAAACCTCAGTTTCTTAGTTTCCTCCGAAACCTGCTGCTCACTTTTTGCTGCCGGTGTACCTGTGCGTTTAGAATAAAGAAAGGTATATGCCATATCGAAGCGTGCCTTCTCTATTACATCTATTGTTTCATCAAAATCCTCTTCGGTCTCTCCCGGAAATCCGACTATAATGTCGGTGGTCAGCGCAATATCCGGAATTGTCTTTTTTACCTTATCTGCCAATTCAAGGTAGTGCTCTTTTGTATATTTTCTGTTCATTTCCTTCAGTATTCCGGTACTTCCAGACTGAATAGGCAAATGAAGGTGTTCACATACCTTTTTGCAGTCTTTCATTGCTTCAAGCAATTCATCAGACAAATCCTTTGGATGGGAAGTCATAAACCTTATACGTTCTATCCCGTCTATCTTATCCAATTCTTTGAGCAAGCCTGCAAAGGAAAGGCCGTTTTCAAGATCCTTTCCATATGAATTTACATTTTGGCCGAGAAGTGTAATTTCCTTGTAGTTATTACGTCCTAACATGCTGACTTCATTAATAATATCGTCCGGATGTCTGCTTCTTTCCCTGCCTCTTACATATGGAACTATACAATAGGAACAAAAATTATTGCAGCCGTACATTATAGTAACCCAGGCTTTAATTCCGTCCTTGCGTTCTATTGGCATATTCTCCGCAATTGAGCCCTCTGATTCCCATACATCTATTATGGTTTCTCTTGAATTCAATGCGTCGTGAAGCATTTCGGGAAACTTGTAAAGATTGTGTGTTCCAAAGATCAGATCCACATGCCTGTATTTTGACTTGATATGTTCGACTATCTGGCTTTGCTGCATCATACAGCCGCATACTGCAATTACCATGTTGGGATTTTCGCTTTTTAGCTTCTTAAGTGCGCCCAGATGCCCATAAACCTTTACTTCGGCATTTTCTCTAACACAACAGGTATTGAATATGATTACGTCGCTTTCCTTTATATCCTTAGCTTCGGTATATCCCATTTCGTAAAGCATTCCTGCCAGTCTTTCTGAATCATTTTCATTCATCTGGCAGCCAAAGGTTTGCACGCTATATTTCTTTAAGACTCCGTGGTTGATTTCCTTGACTTTTCTGATAAAGTCCCTCTGGAGTTCTATTTCCTCCTGCGGAACTCTGCATTCACTTCTTTTCAAGCCTTGTTCCTCCATGCATTGTCATTGGTATGATATTAGTATTACCTTCATAATAACTATAAATGATTAATTTATAATAAGCTTTAAAGCAAAGATTCGACATAATATATTTATCACTGCTCATTATAGCATAATGGATTTGAAATAAAAAGAATGGCAAAAAAAATGAGGAAAGCTTGTAAATGCTATCCTCATTTCACTTATTTTATATAAATATGTCCCCAAGAAACAGCTGTTTTCATTCACTTATCAGAGAAACAGCCGATATCTTTCTTATCCTGAGTGAAACCAGTGAAGCTACAATATAAGTAAATATACATATTGCAAGGCATAATATGATTAGTGTGACAGGCTGTATTATAAAGTTCATTTTCATTATGCCCATGCTTCTCATCATAATTGTCAGTAACGGATTTATTCCAAGGTAACCTATCACCCCTCCTATTACCGATCCTAATGCTGCTATTGGAAGAAAGCTCAGTGAAAGCTGAAATACCAGCTGTCTTGTTGTAAATCCAATTGCTTTCTTTATACCAAACTCCTGCCTGTTCCGAATTACCAAGGTTTTAATTACAAGAAACAGTATCAATGCTATTATTGCCGCAGTAATAAGGATAATTACATATGCTGTTAATGTTATTATCTGAACAAATACATTCAGCATGGATTCTTTCATCTCGTCCGAGTTTTGTATACTTTTTATATAATTCCCGTACTCATTCTGGATATCTTTAAGGAACAGCTTTGTATTGGTGCCCTTTTTAAGATATACGAAAATATTCATAGGCTTGTAACTGCTGCATATTCTTTTAAAGCCTGCGGCTGTCAACTCTGAATCATAAGCGGACCCGTTGGCTGTTTGCATTAATCCGGTAATAAGATATTCACTGGATTTTTTCCCTAACCTGACAGTTATAGTATCCCCGATTTTCTTCTTCAAATTTCCAGCCAAATATCCGTTTAAAGCTATTTCATTATCGTGTATCGGGTCTCTTCCATCATAGCACTTCTTATTCTCAGTAACTGAAAAGTCTTTTGTTACGTATATATTAAAAGTTTCATTATTATTGTAAAGTGCTGAAACGCTGTCATAATATATGACTTTCCGTACCTGAGAGTTTTCACCTATTTGTTCGATTAAATGGCTATTGTAGTTGTCATTGTCAAGCATAAGGCTTGCATTTGAATATTCGCCTGCAATTACATCTACAAAAGCCTTATCGTTAACTACCATATTATAATATATAACCAATGCAAACACCGAGATAAAACAAATTGCTGCAATTATCACTACGATCATTATGTTTTGCCTTGTATTATGTAACATTGTTTTCATTGAAAGAAGATAATTCACGCTTCCTTTACTTTTATCCAACGGCAGGTAATTCCTTTTAAAGCTATGTGTAGTTATGCCGTTTCTAAGAGCTGTAATAGGTTCCAGCTTTTTAATCTTTCTTGCAGATTGAAATGAAACTAAAACTGTAATCAAAACTATGAAAGCTATTGAAATTATGAAGGATTTTGCATCAAAACCTTGATTCCATATAATACCTGTTTGGGCTGAGTATCCTTCTTTAAGAACAGGTAGGGCGAATAATGATAAAATACCTCCAAAAAGCGATGCTAATAAAGCTGTTCCTGAAAACTGAACCAAAAAGGATTTTATGAGCTGTTTACTTGTATAACCTACAGCCTTGAGTGCACCAATATTATTTATGTCTGTTTCAATACTGTTCCTTATTCTGAATCTGATTACTATCAAACTTACAAGTGTAATAACCAATGAAAAAAGAATTATTACAGAGGTTCCCATATTGGCCGTCGTAGTTCTTGCCAACTTAAGTGTTTCGTAGTCAAGCTCCTGTATAGTGGCAGTCTGTTGGACATCAAGGTTTGCAATTATATGGTTATATATCTCTGAGCTTATTCGTTTACCTTGTTCCTTATCGTTTACCCTGGAAAGAAGCATGGTGCCGTCCAGTTTATCACCGGTTGTTTCCTTAAGTTCCATCCACTCGTTATGTGGCAAAATAAAGCCGATCAGTTGGGTATTTATAGTACCTGTATTCATTTCTTCATAAAATCCTGCGACTGTAAATACATGTTTAGTTTTGCCTCTTTCAATAGTAAAATGTTCCCCAAGTTTGAGTTTTCCGCCGGCTTTCATTATATAAGGCAGAAAGATTGCATCAGCAGGAAGCTTATCAAGCTTATCTATGTATGATACCTTTGAAATTTTATTTTTATTATCGGCATCAAAAAGTACGATATTTTGTTCTATATCTGATTTACCGAATGTAAAACTGCCCTTAAAGTATAAAACATCCCGTTTTTCGGTTTCAGTAACACCCTTCAGGTTTTTGACATAATTATAGTATTCATCTTTATAAATTGAATTGTTCATAACCTGCCAGATATGAGCACTGTTCAGTTCAGTGTATTTTTTATCAAAATTATTGCTGTAATTAAGCATGGTAACCAGTCCGAGATTAAGAAGCAGCGATGAAATTACTATTATCAATAAAAATGATACTGTCTGGCTTTTTGCTTTTCTAATATTTGCAGCAGCAAGCATGAATATTTTTCTCACACTTACCACCCCATTTCCGCTAAGAATGTTCTCAGCTTTTCATGACGATCCCTGTCTCCGCTTACATATTTACCGAGCTTACATTCTCCGCATATGACTCCGTCTTTTAGATATATGATGCGGTTTCCCCTTCGTGCCGAGTTTAAGTCATGTGTTACCATTACTATGCTCTGCCCGTTCATATTAACATTTGTAAGAACATCAAGAACTGCTTTCCCATACATTGAATTGAGTGCACCGGTAGGCTCGTCGGCAAAAACTATCTTTGGATTATTAATAAGTGCACGTACTATACCTGCACGCTGTGCTTCCCCACCCGACAGCTGTGAAGGGAACTTAACCCAGTCATTTCTTTTTAACTCTACCATAGAGAACAGCTTTTCAGCAGACTGAACAATCTGCTTTTTGTTTTTGTTTGACAGCAAGCCGGCAGCAACTACATTATCCATAACACTCATACTATCCAGAAGATATACCT
This sequence comes from Bacillota bacterium, assembly GCA_030705825.1. GTDB lineage: Bacteria > Bacillota > Clostridia > Acetivibrionales > JANLFN01 > JAUZPR01. The sequence goes on from JAUZPR010000101.1 coordinate 7,319, forward strand.
GCTGAAATACGAAACCGCAGTTCTTCCTTCTTAAAACAGCAAGCTTGTCATTGGACATTCCTGATATCTCCTGTCCGGCAAAGTTGATTTTTCCAAGAGTCGGCTTATCCATGCCCGACAAAGCATAGAGCAAAGTTGATTTTCCGGCTCCGGAAGAACCCATTATTACCGTGAAATCACCATCAAAAATTTCAAGATCCAGATTTTTTAGTACATGCTGCTGTGTACCTCCGTTAGAAAAGGTTTTACACAGCTTTGTTGTTGACAAAATTACATTTGACATAAGCATTATCCTCTCCAATACCTGGCCTTACTTATCAAGCGGAAATACCGGATTAAACAAATAAGGCTGTTTTGAATTTACAGCCTTATTTTAACATCAAGATTTCTTAACAGTCTTTGCCGGTTCCTTAACTGTTTCTTAATTCTTTTAAGCAATTCTTAATTTTACTGTAACTGCAAATCCATCCGGTAGATTTTCACAAGTGATTTCTCCGCCCATTTGTTCTATAAAATATTTGGATATATAAAGTCCGAGTCCCGAACCACTCTTTTTATCTGAATTTCTGCCCCTGTAAAACTTTGTGAAAACAAGCGGAAGTTCATCATCTTCAACACCCTTTCCAAAATCACGGAGGGTAATTACAAGGAATCTCTCTTCAATATCCGAAGAAATCTCGATTTCAGTTCCGGCATATTTATATGAATTACTGATAATATTGTCAAATACCTGCTGTAAGCGCAGCTTATCGCAAAGAATTATACATTCGGGTATAGGTTCATGAGTTACAAGCTTTCTGTAATCGCTTGTAGATATAAGCTTACTGATAATAGTGCTTTCTTCCTCTGCATTAACTACCCTAAGCTCCTGCAGCTCCTCCAGGGTTGCTTGAAACATATTGCTTATTAGAAGATTTATCTGATCTGCTTTTTCACCTATTATTTCAAGCTGGTTTTTCTCTTTTTCTTCATTTGCTCTAATATACATGAGCTCCGAAACTGCTTTTATTGATGCTACAGGGGTTTTAATATCATGGCTCAGCTGTGCAACAAGCTCTTTTTTGCTTTGGTTTGCCCTGCGTTCATTTTCACGGGCTTTTGCCAATTCCTCTCGCATAATATCAAAGCTTTCGGTGAAAGCTCCAAAAACATTATTCCTGTCCATTTTAAGCGGTATATCCAGATTTCCGTCTGCAATACTCTGTGCGAAGCTTTTTAGTTTTTTGAAAGGTGTAAAAAATTTTTTATTCAGATAAAACAGATATCCCGAACATATTAGAACAGCAAGAATTAAAACCGATATAATTGTGAATATTATTTTATTTCTAGCGTTGACAAGGTCTCTCGAAGATGTATTATAAATGATTGCTTTTCCGGTCGGATTACCGTTTACTGTTATATCCACTATTGTATCACGGTGTCTTATTGCTTCATTTAAATTACTGCTAATATCCCTGCCGGTTTTATAAAGCGTATTACCCTGTAAATCCAAAATTATATAATCATATTCATGTTTCAGTCTCAGTAAAACAGAGCTGTCCCCTTTTTGAAGACTGCCCCAGTTTTCCTCACAAGTTTTAACTATATCATTAACAGTAACGGTATTTAGCTGGGTGTCGGAAACATTTGCGGCAATTAAAAAAAGATATATGCATACCCCAGCCATCAATATGGCCAGCATTGCTGTTACACGCCAGAGTTTCATTGTTTCTTCTCCTCAAATAAATAACCCCTGCCCCAAATAGTTTTAATAAAATCAGGATCATTTGGGTCTTTTTCTATCTTTTCTCTTAAATGACGGATGTGAACATTTAATGTACCGTCTGTTGTAATTACATCTCCCCAAACTTTTTCAAAAAGCTCTTCCTTGGGAATAATTCTGTTCCTGTTTTGTATCAAATAGCATAAAAGCTTATATTCCATTGCCTTAAGCTTGATTTCCGTATTATTAACTGTCACTCTTGACTGTTCGAAATCAATATTTATTATGCCGTTTGAGTAGTTTTCGTTTTTACCATTCACTGTACGGTAACGTTTAAGAACAGCTTTTACCTTGGCAAGTAAAACACTTAGTGAATAGGGTTTCTGTATATAATCATCACCGCCTATGTTCAAGGCAATCAGCTTGTCATCATCACTTGAACGGGCACTGATGAATAAAATAGGAACATTTGTAATGCTTCTCAGCTTTTTGCATAGTTCAAAGCCCGAGGCTTGTTCAAAATTTATGTCCAGCAGTATTATATCTGTGGTGTTTTCATTTAAAAATTCAAGACATTGATCTGGACTTAAAGCATATGAAGTCTTTACATCAAACAGGTTGAAATATTCAGCAGTACTTTCGGCTAGAGCTTTTTCATCATCAATAATAAGACAGTCGTAATGCATATCTCCCCCAATTAAATACAAGAATTTTAAAATTAACAGACTGTTCTATACCTTCGATTACATTTTACCACAAAATAAAAAAGCAGTATAATACTACTGCTTTTTACAAGGATAGGGGCATTCCTTCATTTTTATTATAAGCATAACCTTTAAGTACTTATTACGGGCCTGTTCCAAGACCGCTTATTTTCCATCCGCTATCATATTTCTTCAAGAAGCTGAACCTGGTTTGCATACCGCCAGGACTGTTGAAGGCTTCATCTGACCATTTGATTTTCAATTCTATAGAAGCTTCAAACTGTTTGGTCTTATCGGTTATTTTAACATCGGATATTGACGGATCATTTACATCCATATATTTATAGGATAACAGCTTAACATTTACTATATTATCTACTATGCTGTTATTACTAGTGAAGTCCGGATTATAAAGACTATTGTCTCCCATATTCATTGTAAGTGAATCCAATAAGTCCTGAGGATCCTGGCAGGCGTGAGCTCTTACCTTATCCCCCTCATCTATGGCTTTGAAATAAGCCTTAAGAAGTTCATCTGGTGAAAGCTTTGCCAAATCTTTATTTTTACCGTAGTATGTGAAGATTTTCTCCCTGTCTACCCATTCAGGAAAATCCATACCTGTAATATCCTTTAAATAATGTTTCTTAACTGAAGGACCTATCTGTCTTCTATTAAAGCTTAACCATGCTCCGGCTACCTTGTTTGAGTCAACCAGCAGTATTGCAGTCGAAGGATAACTATAAATACTCTGTTCCCCCTGCCCCGGCAGTCCATCCTTGAGTGAATAAATCAATACATCTACTTTTTTACCTTTCAATGCAGTAAGATCATAGCCCGCATCCCTTGAAAACACATTTGCCAATTGCCAGTATAAGCCTACTGGATATTCACCCAGAATGAAATCCCATTTCTTCGGTACATCTATTTTAGTTTTAATGGGTTCTCCCTGAACTGCTAAATTATATAGCTTCAAAAACTCTTCCGGAGAAACTGCTTTTTCTACAGCAACGGCAGGCTTTGAGTCATTTTTTGTATTTACCGGTGCATTGACCTGGGAGGCATTAGAATCAGCCTGTTGGTTATTTGATGAGGGATTTGAAAGAAGCAATATCCCCATAACCGCCAATACAACTACAGCCATACCTACTGCCCAAACCCGAGGTTTTTTATAGTTAACAATACTTTTGATTCTTTTTTTGATATTGCTTTCACTGAACGCCAGTACTCCACCGTTCAGTAATGTTTTATTCTGTCTTGATGCAAGGTTTATAATGGTTTGAGCATAGCTGCCTCTGATATCCTTACCTCCCAAGGCCAGAACCTTCTGATCGCAAGAAAGCTCCATATCCTTTTGATAAAGGATGTAGCTCAGCCAAATAACAGGATTAAACCAATTTATACATATCAATACCGTGGAAATTAGCTTTATTAAATTATCAAAGCGTTTAATATGAACAAGTTCATGGGTTATAAAATGTCTGAGTTCTATATTGCTGCACAAATTTTTAAGCTTTGAAGGGAGTATGATCCTGGGCTTTAAAATACCACTTACCAGTGGAGTGTTAATGCTTTCTGAAGTAAAAATTCTTATTTTTCTTTTAATTCCAAGCGTGTTTGCAAGCTCGGTAAGAATATTTTCATCTTTAATTATAACGGCAGTCCTAAGCATTTTGTTAGCCTTAATATAATTAAAAATGGATATACTCAGAAGAACTAAAACCCCTGTTATCCAAATCAATGATAAGACTGAGCCTAATTCAGCAGATTTAACATTTACGGTACCGGATAAGCCGGCTGTACTGTTAAGGTTGGTATTCACAGTATCAAACTTGTGCATATTTAAAAAATCCAAGGTTGCCGGTACGTTTGCCGCATTTATTCCGTTGGAAATATACGCTGTGCCTGTAGTTAACGGAACGAAATTAAATATACTTAATATTGAACTGAAAGAAAACGGAATCAATAATCTCAGAAGTACTATGGACCAGGAGGCATAGCTTATATATGCCGGTATCCTTCTGTTAACCGCAGCCCTTACAACTATTAACAAAATAGCCGCTATTGAAGCTGTAACGCTCATATTCAGAACTATTTCAAAAACCTTGTCAAACATACTCATTCCTCTTTTCCTGTCTTTTCCTGAACTATTTTAATCAGTTCTTCTATTTCATCCTTAGTTAGTTTTTCTTTCTGAAGAAAAGTAGAAAAAAACAGTTTTAAGGAGCCGCCGTATAGCTTTTCTATATGTTCCTCGGTTTCGGCTATTATTACATTCTCACGCTTTATCAATGCCTCAATAACTGTGTTTTTGTTACTTATGGCACCTCTTTCGCAAAGCCTTCGTATAACGGTAAATGTTGTGGATTTTTTCCAACCCAGCTCTTCATTTGCTTTCTTTACAAGCTCGGTGCTTTTTATGGGTTCGTTGTCCCAAATGATACACATGAATTTGAATTCCGCATCAAAGATTTTGATATTATTCATAATATATTAGCCTCTGCAGGTTTAATTTATTAGACCCTTATAGATAGTTTAATACGTTAAACCTATTTTGTCAATATATGGTTTGAAATTATTTATATTTATGATAAAAGTAAAGGAATGTCCCCGGATTTAACTAGAAATAAACGGCCAAAGTATAAAACCTTAGCCGTTTATTAAAAATATACTAAATTTTATCTCTATTTTAGCTGTGTCCATTGGTATTGGTTTTTCTCTTACCTACGAAGTCTGTTGTAACAACCTTAAAGACACAAACAGCATTGGCATGCTTTTCTTCAAAAACAAAATCCTGGTTTGATTGATGTTGCATTAAAAGTGTTAGTGATTTGCATTTTTCATTTACATCCTCAACAAATTCTACATTACCGAAACCCATAACACTCTCAAAGCTGAAGCCCGAATTACACGGAACTTCAACATAACCCAATACATCTTCTCTGCATATTTCAAAGCAGACAGAATTGTTTTCCCGTAATATATCAATTTTTCGCCCCGCTTTGGCACTGTGAAAATACAAGGTCAATGTATTGCCTTCTATATCATATCCAAAATTAAGGGGTACAACATAAGGTAAACCCTTATCCACCATAGCCAGATGACATACCTTGCATTTCTCTATAATGTTCTCTATTTCATTGATATCAGATACTTCCCTGTCTTTTCTTCTCATTATTATCTCCCTTCAGTATGATGTTA
>JAUZPR010000102.1 GCA_030705825.1 Bacillota bacterium
TATAGCTGTCAACTATTAAGGCTATAATAATAGAAATTCTTTTTTGTGTGTGCTCATGGGTGAGCACAGAACAAAACTTATAGAATTTCTTTAATTATAGCTGTCAACTATTAAGGCTATAATAATAGAAATTCTTTTTTGTGTGTGCTCATAGGTGAGCACGGAACAAAACTTATAGAATTTCTTTAATTATAGCTGTCAACTATTAAGGCTATAATAATAGAAATTCTTTTTTGTGTGTGCTCATACAAATCAAAGAAAAAGCCTGGCTACTTTTTCTTTCTTTGTTATTTTTAATTATATTTTGCGAACTCGTATATTTTTTCAATTAAAATATCTGTGTATTTAAATACGCTTAAATCACCCAAATTATCGCTTACGCTCTTAATAACATCAATAGCCTTGTTCCATCTATCCAGACTGTCTAGTTTCCCGGCATCGGCAAGAAGTTTCAGAATATCCTTTCCGGTAAGTTCAAGATCGAAATTTAGCTTTCCGAATACATTAAAGCCGTCCTGCACAGCATCTTCAACAACACCCGAGCGTGTACTTTTAGCTTCTACTACCTGGTTATTGCCCGAATAAATTCCAACATGGTCAATACCCGACGGTTTCTGAATGAACAGCAGGTCTCCGGGAACAAGCTTTTCCTTTGCTGCAGGTGTACAAAGCTTATTAAAAATTGCTTCAGCATCATAGTCCTGCCCCGGCTGTAAAAGCTTCAGCTGTACAAGAGACCAGACCACCAGTCCCGAGCAATCGAAGACCTGCTTACCAAGCCATTTACCAGCATCAACTTCACCCTGGCCGTCATTGAAGATATAATATTCTTCTCCAAACTGATTTTTAAATTGCTGCAGCTTTTCAGCCGTCAATATTTCTCCCTGTGCACCCCAAACATATCCGCATCCTACCTTTGTTTTGGCAATACTCAATAATTTGTTCATATAATGCCGCCCTCCTTACTAATTAAGTAATAACAAGCTGAAATCAGGATAATTTCTTATCACTAAAACATTATATGCACAGTACAACCTGAAAAGTTTACATATTATTCAGGCAAGCAGCCCAATTTTCTATTTTATTGCTATAATTACAGAATAATTAAGCTTTGCAGGAATTCTTCGGAGGGAATTTTTATAGAAATGTCTATTGTCTTATATTAATATTGGCAAAAACATTTTCAATGGACTCAGCAGGTACAGGTTTGCTGAAAAGGTATCCCTGTACTTTATCACATTCTATTTTTTGGGTATATTCCAATTGAGGCACTGTCTCAACACCCTCTGCAACAACCTTCATTGAAAATTTGTGAGCAAGGCCTACTACCGCTTCAACAATGAATTGTTTGTTAAGATCATCAAAAATACTGTTTATAAAAGACTTGTCTATTTTTACGATATCTATGGGGAGCTGGGTCAGATAATTCAATGAAGAATAACCCATTCCAAAATCATCAAGAGCTATCTTAATACCCATGCTTTTCAATTTGTTGAGTAATATGATGGTATTGTTTATATCGTTTATGGCACAGGTTTCGGTTATTTCGATTTCAAGTTTTCCAGGTTCCAGGCTATTTTCCTGCAGCAATTTCATTATCTGCCTGTCAAGATCAGGCTGCTGCAAATTCTGAGCAGAGAAATTAATTGAAATGGAGAAACTGCCCAACCCTTCTTTTTCCCACTGTTTTATCTGTGAGAACGCCTCTTTCATAACTAATTTATTTATATGTACAATCAAACCGGTATCTTCAGCCACCGGTATGAAACTATCGGGCATTATTAACCCTTTCTGAGGATGTCTCCAGCGAACAAGTGCTTCAAATCCCATAATTCTGTTGGTTTTCAAATCAACCTGCGGTTGGTAGAAAACAATAAACTCATTATTGTCTATGGCTTTTTTCAAATCACTGTACAACTCGGTCTTCCTTATGAATACCTCATTGAATTCGTGTCTGAATATGCAATACCTGTTTCTATGGTCCTCCTTGGCATAAAACAGGGCTAAATTTGCATTAACAAGAAGTGTATATGAATTGGTGCCATGGTCGGGAAATAAAGATACGCCTATACTTACCGGAGTATATATGTTTTGGTTGTTAAAATTCCATGGTAGTTCAAAAATTGTCTTGATTTTCTTTATTGTTTCAAGAATTTCCTGAGTATTATCCAAATCAGGCAGAAGCAATGCAAATACATCACCTTCAAGCCTGTATATCTGCCCCTTGTTTTTAAAAGCCTGTGTGAGCACCTCCCCTATATTTTTCAGCATGACATCTCCAAAAGAGTGGCTGTACAGATCATTAATAACTCTAAAATTATCCAGGTCAATAAGCAAAATTGCTGCCTTTTCTGCAGATGCAGCTGTTTCATCAATACAAATTTCAAGTTTGCTCCTGTTTGGCAAATCTGTTAATTTATCATAATAAGCAAGATAACTTATTCTTGCTTCATATTCCTTCCTTAGGTTTATATCAGCAAGGCAACCTGCCATTTTAACTATTTGTCCCTGATTATCGAGAATTGCCTTACCACGGCTTAAGAACCATATATAATTTCCCTCCTTGTGTCTCAGCCTGTATTCACATTCATAGTAAGGAGTTTGCCCCGCAAGATGCTTTTGAAGCCTGGTATCAAAAGCTTTCGCATCATCAGGATGTATAATGGTTTTAAACCCTTCGTATGTGTTCTCTATTTCATCACTGGAATAACCAAGCAGTTCTTTTGTTTTACGAATATCAAAGTATATCTTTCCATTTTGGTTGTAGGTATACCAAAATATATCATTTGAGCCCTCTATTGCAAGCTTGTACCTTTCTTCACTTTCAAGAAGTTTGGCCTGAATTTCCTGCATTTCTTCATTTTGTGTTTGTAATTTGGTCTGGGACAAAGCTATTTCGTTATGAGCAGCTTCCAGTTGATTATACATTGACTTTAATATCTTTAAATTATTCAAGGCCTTTTTTTCAGCATACTTTGCCCGGTAAATTGCTTTTTTCATAAGCACAAGTAAAATAACGGCAGTCACAGCAACATAAAGCCATCCCTTTACTATACTAAGAAGAGTTATTATTTTTGAATCTTTTGTATAAAGCAAGAGAAATTTATCCGTAAAAGCGATCCATATGCTTCCGATAATAACATAAGCAAGAGTAATTTTTAAAGATATGTATAAACACTCATTATTTTTTAACATAAAGAATAGTTTTTTAAATTTAGTCATAGCATGCCCTTTGTTTTAAAGAATTTAGAATATTATGTTCACTTATTTATGCTGAGTAAAATGTAGAAAGAATCGTATTTATTATATGACATTTTTCATGTTTTTTCTACAATTTTCGATTACTTTACTAAATTTATTTTATGTTTTTTTATGACACTTCATTGAAGCAAATTGCTAAATACATAAAATCTTCATGATAACAAAAAAGGCAAAGGACTGGCAGCCCCTTGTCTTAGTAGCATTTCTAAATTAATTATTTGCCCAACCTATTCATAATACCTGTATACAGCTCATTAGTAACCGGTGTGGCTACATTGTATTTCTTGCCCAGATTTATTATAGTTTCTGCTATAATGTCACCTTCATTTTTTGCCTTGTTATATCCGACATCCCTTTGAAATGAAGTTCTTGCTTCACATGGCAGCTGTTCTGCAATTTTTGAACATTCCTTGACAATGTTGGCATCAAAGTCAATCCCTTCGTACTTGGCAACACCTTTTATCTCTGCAATAATACCTTCAATTTTATTTTTAAATTCTGCATTTTCATAGACTTCTCTTGTGGTTTTATCGTAATATGCCGTTACCAACGCAGTAGACGCAAGGAAAATGTATTTTTTCCAGATGGCTGGGAAAGGATTGTCATACCATTTATAAGATATGCCAAGACTATCAAATGTTTTCAGTACGGCTTCGGGCATAGTATCAGGATATTCCGGATCTCTTCCCAAAACAATAAATCCTACGTTTCCATTTACCCTTACAACTCCAGGTGCTTCTATAAATGATGCGACATATACACATGCCGGCAAAACCAGGCCTGTTTTAATTATATTTCTAATCCTTGAATAAATATCAACACCATTTAATAAAGGTACTATAACCGTATCTTCTTTAACAACTTTCGAAATATCCTTCAGCGCATTCTCAAGGTCATAGCTTTTAGTACAAAGCAAAATCAGATCAGGTGTTGGAATACGGGTTATATCATCAGTACATTGATCTGGCAGACATATCAATTCCCTGTCTGGTAATTTAAGTTTAAGGCCTTTTCCCTTTATTTCCTCCATATGCTGGCCGCGTGCTGTAAAGTAAATTTCTCTGCCGCTTTCGGCTTGAGCCTTAGCATTATATGCCATACTTCCGCCGAAATAACCTCCTACTCCCCCAATTCCATATATACAAATCCTCTTTATTACTTTATTCATAATTTAAATTCCCTTTCCTGCAAAAATTCAGTTTAATCATAATAAAAATAATAACATATTATGAAAAAATGTATTCCTTAATTTTATCGTGTTTTATACTGATTTTACGGAATTTGATTATATATAATAAAAAAGGTTCAGTTGGTTTCTGAACCTTTCTTTATATTAATGAAATTATTTAAAAAATCTTTCTTTAATCTGATTTCTTTCTCGTATTCTTCCTGTGTTATAATACCGGCTTTAAGAAGCCTGTCCAGGAGCTGTATTGTTATTTCACAGCATTCTGCCAATGCATTAATCATTTTTTATCACCAGAAAAATGATATCACATATGTAAAATTTTAGCAATAAACTATTTTATTTTTTATTTAAATTCTGCAAAATTCTAAGCATTTATTTTCAAAGGCTGAGGAAAGTCTTTTTCACAGAATTCACCTGTAACAAAATAAGAAGCTTGGGATCTGACAAGGAGTTGTTCTCCGCAGTATATTTCACCTGTAGCTCTCATGATTGTATTACCATTACTGACCACTTCACCATAAGCATTAAGTATGCTTCCTGCCGGAGCATTTTTTATATAGCTTATATTCATGTCAATTGTAACAATCCGTTTTCCGAGAGTCGTACATGAAACTCCCATAACCACATCTGATATTGAAGCTAGTATTCCTCCATGTATGAAACCATAAAAATTGCATTGTTCCCCAGCTATTTTTGTACTCATAACTGCCTTGCCTTCATTAAGTTCAACAATATTAAGTCCAAGGAAGTTTTCCATAATAGGAGTCTTATATACGTCCTCCAGATAGCTTCTTATCCACTTTAAATGTTCCTCATTCATTATTGTCTCCTGCACTGTATTATAGAATTTATTTATTGTATTCTACCATACCGGAATTAGAAAATAAACTTCATCTTATTCTATAAATCCAGGCTTATCTTGTTCTTTTTTTCACATGATGAATAAAATAAGGGGGACATTCCTTCACTTATTATACAATCTCTAATAATGTATTTTTTTAGAAACGATCAAGAGGAACTATGCCTGTCAATACAGGTATTTACTACATTTTTTCAAGTTTTAGAATTATCCCTTCAAGGATATCAATCATTTCCTTTGAAGCAGAATTCTTTTCAAGTTGCATTATTTCGCGGGCTACTAATTCAATCAACAATGTTTTTTCGGATAAAGTAAAATCATGTGGCGTCATATTTTCCCCCGATATTTTTTTATAATTTAGTATTCTTCAATATTATTACAAATTCCTGCTGTCTTAGACAAGTAATTTATATATTTTTCTAATGAATATGATACAGACATTGACATTAGCATATGTTTTTGAATAATACCTACAATGTCATTGTGATATATATACATTTTTGTTATTATTTGGTTGAATATTTTGTAGATTTATGTTATGTTATAGTCAAGGTAATCGGAAAAGCAGGTGCGGTTGCCACTTCCCATTGAAGGGAGGTGGTTGCTTATGATGAATACATATCAGGTGTTATCATTGATGATATTATTTGGAATGTTCGTTATAGCGATTCTGAAATTCAGAAAGAAATAACCACCCTGCCGCTCAGGGTGGTTATTATAATAATTAATCCCACTGGGTAACCGCGCCATGCGGCCGATTACCTTACCTAAATTATAACACAAATAATGTAAAAGTAAACATTTTATATGTAGTTAGGATTAGCAACAATAAACAAGTTTTTCCAAAAGGTATAATAGTACAACAGAGGCTACATCTTAACTGTTATTGTTTTAGCAGGTGCAGGGTGCAACCCTGCCTTCGACTGAGACTTGGGGACGTATTTCAGCAAGGATGACCCTCGTCAGCAGGAATGTGTCCTCATGTCTTAGTCAATGCCCGCTTTCTGTCATACTCAATAATATTTTAGTGTTTAACAAAATTAATACTGAATTTCTAAACAAAGGAATATTCCTTCACTTAATTCGGAAATGTCCGTAATCATTCAAAGAAAAGTGCAAAAAAAAAGACCTTCACATTTGTGAAGGTCTTTTATGGTGCGCCATCGCGGACTCGAACCGCGGACACCCTGATTAAGAGTCAGGTGCTCTACCAACTGAGCTAATGGCGCATAACTGAGCGACACTTACATATTATAAGGGCTAACATACTTGTTGTCAACACCTATTTCAATTATTTTTACCCTTTTTTCACTTCATAATTCACATGCATCCAGAATGTATATACTGTTTTGTGATGCCAGGTCAACATCATATGGTTCGCTTATTTTCTCCCCTGTTGGTGTATAAACAACCCTTACTACAGGTCTTGTCGGGATTTTTTTGTTGTTCTTTACAACCAGCGCTTTTTCCTTTGTATTAAGAAGTACGCCGGTTCCTTTAGGATAAATTGCAATATACTTTATAAAGCTTTCGACAATTTTCTGATCAAAATGATTGCTTCCCAAAGACGTTATGTACTCAACCACCTCATGAGGCCGCAGCTTTTTCCTGTAAACCCTGTCTGATGTAAGTGCATCATACACATCCGCTATTGCAACAATCCTTGCACATTGATGTATGCTGTCACCTTTGATCTGCAGAGGATAACCGCTTCCATCATACCTTTCGTGATGCCCGAAGGCTATAAAGGCCGACATCATGCTTACCTTGTGATTATTTTTAAGTATTTCATAGCCGTAAACCGTATGCTTTTTTATTTCTTCAAATTCATCAACTGTAAGCTGGGACGGTTTTTTCAATATTTCCTCGGGTATTCTGAGCTTTCCTATATCATGAAGGATTGCCCCCACCCCGAGGTCTTTGAGCTTTGGAAGGTCAAATCCAAGGCCTATTCCTGTAATAAGAGAAAGCATACAAACATTTACCGAATGTTCAAAGGTATAATCATCTACAGATTTGATATCTGAGAGGTTTATGATAATCTCATCACTTTCGAGAAGTTCCTTTAGGATATTATCAATAATACCCTTTACTCGTTCTGAATTAAATGAACTTGCAAGGGTATAATTATTCATTATGTTTTTGACCAGTTCTTTTGCTTCCTGCCGGGTTTGATCCTTAACAACATCACTAATCTGTATATTATTGGATATATCATCTTCTATATAGATTTCATTTATTCCATGTTCTTTAAGTTTTTTAAAAAAAGCAGGTCTAACCTCAATACCAGCAGATAAAAGTTCTCTTCCATCTGCTGTAAAAATGGACTTAGCCAAAATAGAACCGGGCTGTGCTTTGTCAACCTGAACTTTTCGCATATTTACCCTCCATAGTAGTTATCTTACGTGAACACATCAAAATCCTTTTATGATGTTTTTTCCTTTATTAGAACCTTAAAAATTTTACTAACAAGGGCTTTAATGAATATTATGCCAAAATACTTATTCGACAAGCAGTCTCAAATTCCTTCAAATAACGAGAATAAATGAAATTTTAATGAAGAAATAGACCCAAATTGTATCTACAGACCTAGATAATGTAATAATTTTATAGGTCTGTAGTCCTATAATAGTTTATTTCCCGGATATATAGTCACGCTTTTAACATTTATATACATCTATTTCTATATTTTAACATAAAATATTGTAAATTAATATATTTTTGTGTTATTTCTATGTAATTATGTTTTATATTTACATAATAGGTATATAATGTGTTAAAATATCTATGATGCTTTTGAGTTTAAGATTTAAAATACTTACATAAAGGCAGGTACAGTATGAAGTTTATGACAGGGAATTTAACCGAAACCAGTTTAGTAAAAAAAATTAATACCAGCTGCAGAAATATATTTTCGTATATGGAAAAACTATCATCGGATAATGACGACCGCATTTATATAAAACAATTCAACAAGCTGACAGGCCCTAAAATATATCAGATGCACCTTAACGAATATCTTATCAGCTGCGCATTTTGCTCACATCTTTCCAAATCTTCGTGCCATGAATACTGTTTCAAATGTTCAAAAGGAGTGTATCTTGACTGCAGTTTTCTGCTTCCCGGCACATTCTCCTTTTCCAGTGCTTATTTTGATAACTCGGACGATCATCAGCCATGGATTTTTAAAACACCTTGCAGCAATTTCGAAAGGCTGCCTGAAAATAAATATTTCAGAAATTTCAGCACTTTAAGCAAATCTAAGACAGCAGCAAATTATGAAGCGCTAGAAGGTATATTTACGGGCCTTAGCAGAGGAAAAAGGCCATGCCATATATGTGCTTCGGTTAATATGGAAATTTATGATAATTGTTCCTGCAGCTCTGCTTCTGCTGAAACCAATCCCTGCGACAGGATTATTGATCAAATATCTGCAAGATACCGCGCAATACTTGGTGTTATTAAAAGCATTGAGTAGTCCTGAGCTTCTGGGGTCAAGTGAAAATTGTACAAAAAAGGGGACTTTAAGTCCCCCTTTCATAGTTTCTAAAGTTATTTGCCCAGAAGTTTGTTTATTACACTTAATACATTGTTTTTAAATTCATTCATTTTCATTTCTGTTGTTTGTTGGTCTTTTTCCGAAACGCCAAAATATATTTTGATTTTTGGTTCAGTACCTGAAGGCCTTACACAGAACCATGAGCCATCCTCCATCTCATAATAGAGAACATCGGATTCCGGCAGATCCAGCCTGCTCTTTTGTGAGGTTTTAACATCCAATCTTGTACCCGTTAAATAGTCTCTTACCACAGCTGCCCCTGAACCGCTAAAATTAACTACACAATCTTCTCTAAGTGACGACATGGTACTTTTTATCCTGCCTATTCCTTCTTTACCCTCTAGTGTATAAGAAGTAATAGTTTCAGAAGAGTACCCGTATTTGCGGTATATCTCAAGCAATCCTTCATATATTGACATACCTCTGGATTTATAGTAGGCAGCCATTTCAGCTATAAGCATGGAAGCCACTACACCATCCTTGTCCCTGGCAAAAGTACCTGCCAGATAACCATAGCTTTCTTCAAAACCAAATAGGAACTTCCTGTCACCCATTTCATCTAGCAGCTTTATTTTTTCACCTATAAATTTAAAGCCGGTGAGAACTTGGATCATTTCAATACCATAGTTTTGAGCAATTTTCTTGGCAAGCTCGGTAGATACTATGGACTTTACAACAAACCCGTTTGATGGCAGCTGGCCTTTTGCCTTCTTCTGAGAAAGTACATACTCCAGCATCAGGCAGCCTGTCTGGTTTCCTGTAAGTGTTATATATTCATTGTTTTGATTTCTTACAATAATTCCAACTCTGTCACAGTCAGGATCTGTTCCTATTATCAGGTCGACATTTTCTTTTTTTGCAAGCTCAATTGCAATACTAAAAGCCTCCCTGTTTTCAGGGTTGGGGGATCTAACCGTAGAAAAATCAGGGTCTGGATTTTCCTGTTCTTTAACTACTAACACATGCTTAAAACCTATTTCATCCAGAATTCTTCTAACAAGCTTGTTACCGGTTCCATGGATTGGCGTGTAGACGATCTTGAAACTATCGGAAACTTTTTTAACCAATTCAGGATTTATGCTTATGGTCTTAAGCCTTGTTATATATTCATTATCCACTTCCTGCCCTATTATCTGCAGCAGCCCTCTTTTTTCGGCCTCATCACGGCTAATAAATTTCACCTTGGTGATATCTTCGAGCTTTTCAATTTCTTCAAGTACTATATTGGATTCTTCCAACGGAAGCTGACCGCCATCTTCTCCGTAAACCTTATACCCGTTATACTCCTTCGGATTATGGCTTGCTGTGATATTTATACCCATTGACGCGTTAAGATAACGTACGGCAAAGGACAGTTCAGGAGTAGGCCTGAGTTCATCAAAAAGATATGCTTTAATTCCGTTTCCTGCGAAAACCTTTGCAGCCTCGACTGCAAATTCTCTGGACATATGTCTTGGATCATGGGCAATTACAATTCCTTTTTTCCTTGCCTCTTCTCCCTTTTTGGCAATACTGCTTGCAACTCCCTGTGATGCCTTTCTTACTGTATATATGTTCATACGGTTTGTACCTGCGCCTATTATGCCTCTCAAACCGCCGGTTCCAAATTCCAGATCCTTATAGAACCTTTCTTCTATTTCAGATTGGTTGCCCTGTATCTTTTTAAGTTCTTCCTTTGTTTCATTGTCAAAATATTCATTTTGCATCCAAAATAAGTATTTTTCATTGCTTGTCATACATTCCTCCCGTATTCTTTAAGCCATTATTAGTTGATTTATTAAACATATTTCTACCAAAATAATATAACATAATATAATATACCATATTTTTTCTTTAATACAACATAAATAAAAACATGAAATTCCCAGTTCCACGTTTTTAGAAATAATATAAAAAACTTCCTCTTCTTTTAGTTTCCCGTTATAAAAAGAAGAGGAAGTTAATTTTTATGTGAAATTGTTTTTACAGTATTATGCAGATCAATCCGCCGCTGCCTTCATTAATTATCTTTGTCAGGGTTTCCTGCAGTTTGACCTGGGCATCCTCGGGCATTCTGAACAGCTTATTGTGCAAACCTTCGCTAACCAGTTCATGAAGGGATTTTCCAAACATGTTTGATTCCCAGATCTTGTTTGTATCGTTTTCAAATTCCTTCAGCAAATAATTTACCAGTTCCTCAGATTGTTTTTCGGTACCCACCAGAGGAGCTATTTCTGTTTCTATATCAGCTCTTATCATATGAATTGAGGGTGCACTTGCTTTAAGTCTTACACCGAACTTGCTTCCCTGCTTGATTATTTCGGGTTGTTCAAGTGATAATTCTTCGATTTGAGGAGGTACAATACCATAGCCTTTTATCATGGCTTCATGCAGGGCATATTCTACTTTTTCATATTCTCTCTTTATTCTTCCAAGGTCTTTCATTAAGCTGACGAGTTTGTGGTCACCCTCAATATCAATACCGGTAGTTTCGCTTAAAATCTTATAGAAAAGACCATCAGGCATGCTGAGTTCAACCGATGCAGTACCCGTCCCCAGGTCTATCTTTTCGAGATAAGCTTTTTTAATAAAATCATATCCGTCAAAGTTCGGGATGGCTCCTTTGATTTCCCTGATTTTTCTTATATCCTTGAATGCATCCTTTATAGCATCCAATACTTCCACTCTGAGCCAATAATCCTCATCAAGAGCTTCAATCCATCTTGGGAAGTTTACCCCTATTTCATTGATGGGGAATTCAAGAAGTATCTTTTCCATGATATTATTTATATCTTCTATTCTCATCTGTGCACAATTGAGAGGAACTACAGGCACTGAATACTTGGTTTCCAATTCGTCTCTCAATAAAAGTGTATCATTATCTGAAGGCCTGCTGGAGTTAAGTACAATTATAAAGGGTTTGTTGATGTTTTTAAGTTCATTGATTACTCTTTGCTCGGCTTCTAAATATTCTCCCCTGTTTATATCGGTAATGCTGCCGTCTGTAGTTATAACCAGACCTATTGTAGAATGTTCGTTGATTACTTTTTTAGTACCCAGCTCTGCGGCTTCTTCAAATGGAATCTGGTAATCAAACCATGGGGTTGATACCATTCTTGGATTATTATTCTCCAGGTATCCCATAGCACCCTTTACCAAATACCCCACACAATCAACAAGTCTGACCTTTAACTGAACATTCTCATCCAGGACTATTTCTACAGCCTCGTTCGGAACAAACTTAGGTTCGGTTGTCATTATAGTCCTTCCGGTGGCACTTTGAGGAAGTTCATCTTTAGCACGTTCCCTGCGATACACATTTTCTATATTCGGGATGACCAGTAAATCCATAAATCTCTTTATAAATGTCGATTTACCGGTTCTGACCGGCCCAACAACGCCTATGTATATATCACCCTGTGTTCTTTCAGCTATTTGCTGGTAAATATCGTACCTTTCCACCCGCAAACCCCCCTTATTTATTTTTTGGTGCATATTTATGGAAAGAATTATTTCAAAAGCGAAAGGACTATAAAACCTTAAGCTTTAATATAAATAGTTGGTATTATGTATGCTCAGCATTAAGTCGGCAAATTCTTTACAACCGCCAATTTATACTTTGGCCTTGTTCATTATAAATATATGTCTATATTTATTTAATATTACAAAAATAATAGCTCAATTATCCTCAATAATAGGATGATTTAAGGTTTTGGGACAAAAAAAAGATATTCCTATTCACTACACTGCTCACCTATGAGCAGCCCATGAATAGGAATATCTATGTTTTCCCTTAGGCCTGGATTTTAATCACCTATGAAAAAAGATATTCCATAGATTCATTACACTGCTCATCTATGAGCAGCCCATGAATAGGAATATCTATGTTTTCCCTTAGGCCTGGATTTTAATCACCTATGAAAAAAGATATTCCATAGATTCATTACACTGCTCACCTATGAGCAGCCCATGAATGGGAATA
>JAUZPR010000103.1 GCA_030705825.1 Bacillota bacterium
ACATATTTTACGGAGCAAATTCTCCCCAGAAATTGAATAATATCCGTTTAAGCTATGCAGCGGTGCATACGCAGCAAATCAATGCAGGCATAAAGAGGTTCTGCGAAATTGCCGAAAGAATGCTTCAAAATAATTCATCCTTTAGTAAAATGCCTATTTTGTAATATTGAAAATTATCTCAACCTGTGTCCCTTTGCCTACTTCACTAAAGAGCTTTATACTGCCGCCATGGGCTTCAATTACCTGCTTCGCTATGGCAAGACCCAAGCCCGAACCGGTTGTATCATCGGTATTTGTCCCCCTGTAGTATCTATCAAATAAGCTTTTACATTCCTCTTCAGGAATACCATTACCGTTATCAACTATTTCTATAATTATTGAGTCCCTCAGCTTTACCCCTACATGGACCTCTGTCCCCTCCGGATTATGCACTACAGCATTGTAGATAATATTTGCCAACGCCCTTTGGATAAGCATTTGATCATAAACGAACGTAATATTTTCTTCCTCAGGTTCAAAACTGATTATGCTGCCTGTATATTTGGGATCATTTACTACACCTATGACTGCTTCTCTTACTGTATCAACAATATTCTGCTCAACCAACTGAAGAGGGATCAATGCGTTTTTCAGCCGCTGTGTGAGTTTCAGGTCATTGAGTAGTACCTCCATATAATTGGTTTTATTGAGTATTACCTCGGAATATTTTTTTCTCTCTTCCTGGGTTAATTGAATATCCTTTTCAAGCATCATTTCTATATAGCCTTTTATCGAAGAAAGCGGAGTTTTTAAATCATGGGATATATTGGTTATCCATTCCTCTCTCATCTTTTCTGTGCGTTTTCTTTCTTTCTCATTTGACTTTAAGGCTTTTATGGTATTATTAAGGCTGTTGTATGCTTCCTTGTACAATCCTTTTTCGGCAAATTCTCTCCCATAGTCTCCTCTGGCGACTTCGTTTATACCGGCAGTCAGGTTGACAACCGGTTTTGTAAGCCTCCTGGCAAACAAATACCCTATAAACACAGCAAATACTATGGTAATAACGGTTGTGACCAGCTTTGCTTTTATTCCATAGCTGGACCAGTCGGTAAAATACATAAATAAATTATGGATAAAGGAGTTTACTGTAATCTTTGGGTTGGGCACTCCAAAGAAATACTGGAGTTTGTATGGTCCCAAATCAGTATACACAGGTGTTGAAAATATAGTATACTTGCCCATTACTTCAGTGTTATCAGTTAGCCTTTGTATTTCTTTTGGCGTATAAGATATTTTGACATCAGAAGGTTTACTTATATTAAATATTTCTACCCCGCTTTTAATGTCAACAGCCTGCAGCCAGCTGTCATTTCCCATTAAAAAGGTCGAAAGCTCCTTGCCCAGATTTATTGTGTATATTGTGTCGCCTATATTAAGGCTTTGGCTTACGAAATAGCTTTGAGTCACATTTGAATCAGAAGTATAAGTACCGATTGAGTATACTACACCATTATTCAGCGTTCCTGGTTCCAGACAGCTCATTATTTTAACGGCTATTTTGCTGTTTACCATTGCAGAATTATAGTACGATGCTGTAAAAATACTATTTACAACACTCTGTAAAATAGTTATGACAATGATAACCCCAAGAAACTGCAGCATCAATTTCCATTTCATACTCAATTCCCCTCTGAACTCAATTTATACCCGAGACCTTTAACTGTAACTAGATATTTGGGGTCACCCGGGTCATCCTCAAGCTTTTCTCTTAAATGTCTTATATGTACCATTACAGTATTGTCATCTCTCACATATTCTTCACCCCAGATAGCCTCATACAGCTTTTTTTTGCTGAGTATCCTGTTTGCATTGGCCGCAAGGTATGACAATATCTGAATTTCCTTGGCTGTAAGCTCTACCGGTATACCATTTTTTTTGGCCTCAAGCTTGGTTTTATTGATTTCTATTTTCCCGAAAGTGTAAACAACCTCACTGCCGTCTTTTAAATCATCAGCTCCCATATACTGTTTACGCCTGAGCTGGGCTTTTATCCTGAAGGCAACCTCTCTTGGGCTGAAAGGCTTGGTTATGTAATCATCTCCCCCAATACCCAGTCCAAGCAGCTTGTCTACCTCTTCTTCACGTGCCGACAAAAACAGTATGGGTTCATAGGTAAATTCCCGCAGCCTTCTGCATACCTCAAAGCCATCCAAATCAGGCAGCATAACATCAAGAATAATTATATCCGGATTGACCAATCTGCAAATTTCTATTCCCTCCATGCCGGTTACAGCTTTATGAACCTGACTGAAGCCTTCCTTTTGCAGATAAACCTCGAGTAGACTTAAAATATCTCTTTCATCATCTATAATCAATATTTTTACGTTACTGCTTTTTTCATTTTCCATAATACTTAACCCTTTACAATATAATTCTTTTTGCAAACCTGAGGTTATGTTCAGAATACCTTCCTGTTTAGTCCTTTAATGTAAAAAGTAATATATACTTAGATTATATCAAAGTAAAACCATAATTTACAAATCAGGTTATTCTGAAAGTTTAAGAGAATGTGACAGGCATATAGCCGACTTAAGTTTATGCGGAGGATGAGTTTGCATTTCCTCGTCCTCCGCATAGATAGTAATGATTTTACTCTCCAAGCAACGTATTGACTTTATTTTGAATGATTTTGGCAGCCGCCTCGGGAGATTTATCCCCGGAGAATACCGGCGTACATTCCTCATCTAAAATCTTTCTAATATTCGGATCTATATTTGAATAGATTTTCAGGTTTTGTAAAATTTTAGTTAAATAATCTACATCAGTTTGAGTAAACGGATGGTAAGTCACTTGGATAGACCTGCTACCATCTCCGAAGGTCGTGATATCTTTGCCGCTGGCAGTGTTCTCAATCAGTTCCTTTGCCTTTGTTTGAAGCACTGCCTTGTTAACAGGAAATCCCACTAGTAACTGAGACTGTATGTCATCAGACAGCATTAATTTTATAAATTCCCAGGCTTTATCCTTATATTGTGAATTAACGTTTATAGCATAGGTGCTCATGGTGTTAAAAATACCTGCTCCATTTGACTCCATCGATGGGAAATTGTAAATTTTCATTTTGTCATTAAATACAGTTTTCATGAGAGCATAGGTATTAAAGTCGACTATCATTTCGGGCATGAATACAACGGATCCCCTCTGGGCCGCTTCTACTGCATCAATGGATAAAGCTGGTGCATCGGGTTTTCCGTGTGTTTTGATAAAATTCAACATGTCTAAAAACTTATCCGAATTGAATTTTGAAGTTCTATCGGTTGAATTAATGAATTGGGGATAGCGTCCCTGCATTATGTATGTAAAAAGTTCTTCACAATTTATGTTGGGCAGTGCGGTTCTGGTACCTGGTTTGGTAACCTTCTTTATTACGTTTCCGAAATCATTCCAGGTCCACTTTGTGTCATCTATTTTAATACCTTCTTGTTCAAGAACGCCTTCATTTGCCATCATTCCGAAGAAGATGAAACTAACGGGCATGGTATACAAGTTTCCTTTATATTTCATGCCATCAATAATATTACCGAAATATTTATTTGAATCAAAGCTTTTATCCTTTGCAATTAAATCACTCAAATTAACAAGCATGTTCTTGTCAATATATTTTTCATAAGGCAGCTTGCCTGTCACCAGTATGTCAGGGCCTTTGCCGGCCAGGATTGAAGAATTCAAGTTATTTATATATTTATCGGTGTCTTCACTGCTCTGACCTTCGGGCAACGTTTGTATATCGATTTTATAACCAGGATTTATCTCCTGAAATTTGCTTGCTGCAATTTGTAACTCCTCATCGACATTACGCGTAAACAATGATATGGTTTTTTGTTCTGCCTGTTTGCCGCCTTCTGCAAGAGGTGAATATTTAAACAGCTTGTTTCCTTCCGCTTTACTTGATTTGCTTATGGCGGTTATGTAAATATTTTTATTTGTATCAATATTCATATCGCACATTATGGAGCCTGTGGAAAGAATGGAAAATTTGCTGAATTCCAATACTTTTCCAAGCAGCTTCCCGTTAGAATCATACATGACTATATCCTTATCGGTCAATAAATATATTGAATTATCCGGTATGCTGTATACAATTTTAGATGCACCGACCGTATAACCCTTGCTTGTTGATGACAAGTCCTGCTTCCAGATGACCTTACCCTTGGCAGGGTCTATTTTCTGAAGAATGGGTTTATTTACATCATATGAATATGCCAATATATTACCGTCTGCATCTAATGATATATTAGTTATCCCGGGTGAACCTACAGATTTTAAAAACTTTCCGTTATTATCAAGAATTTTTACACCATCTTTGGGACTTGCCAGATAAATATCTCCGTTTTGAGTTGCTAAAACTCCTGTAATTCCTCTCTCGGTGGTGCTTTTAGTTGAATATTTGCCCAAATCACAGCTTGTTATTGTTTTTCCGTCGGGAGATAATATGTATAGCTTTTGCATAATTTCAGAATCGTTAATGTTACTTTCTGCTATTGCGTAAATATTATCCTTTGAATCCAAGGCAAAATTTGTAACGGATTCCTTAAAGTCATATTTGATCTCACCTGCGGGTTTTCCGTCAAGATCAAGCAACAAAAATTGCTTTTTACTGCTGTTGAGATCATTCACAACCAACTGGTTTTTGGAGTTTATTCTGGTATTCCAGGGCATATTGATCCCTAAGTCTTTACCTATATCCTTCTCCTCGTATGACGTTGCGATTTTCTTATCGGTTTTCTGCTCACTTGAACAAGCGGCAAAGCTTAACAGTATACAGATTGTAAGAACATAACAAATAAATCTCTTAAACATTTTTTATTCTCCTTTCATTATTAACTGCAATGTATATAAAAGCCCATAAGGCTATTACACTCCTTAGCTGCAACGAATAGGGCAAACCTAGCAAATTGTCGGCAAATAACAGCAGTACTGCCGAAGCGAATAATGTTAAAGCGCAAAATACAGAAAGTTTATAGGGTTCTATGTTATTGAGCCTTGCCAGATGCATGCCTGTATAGAACAAAAAGAGCCCTGTAATTATTGATATCCAAAAAACAGCATCCAAAAGAGCGCCTGCAGTGTGCATATACTGTTCAATCATGGAGGGTATAAATCCCAGATTGGCTGCATTGCTTTGAACACCGCTTTTAATCAGCTTTGCATAGTATGAAATATCAATAAGCTCTTCTGGTATGGATTTTGGTGAAATGTAGAAATTAAACCTTATAAGATACCATAAAATAAGCATACATACCGCTATGATAAATACTTCCATACAACCTGAAACAATAGAGTTTTTATTATCCTTTACAACCTTGGAAAAATAATCTGTTTTGCAACCTTCTCTGATTACATAATAGATTTTACGTTGAATTACCTTTTTAATACGAAGCAGGAGTATGATAATGGTTATGCAGCCGGGTATAAAGACTATTATTAAAGGTTTCTGCTCCATCGCCAACTTTTTTGTACTATAATCAGTTATTTCATAAAAGTCGGGTATTTTTCCTATTTGCTGCAAGCCATCCGTTATGTAATCAGAGTTCTGGTCTAAATTGATATTATCAGTGAGCCTTATTTGAAAGCTTGTAATACCGGCGGATTTATCCAGTTCCATCAGCTTTTGTGCCGGTATATATATCAGCGCTTTACCATCGTCATTCAATGTATTTAATATGGAAGTATCTTTTTTTAGGATACCGATTATGGAAAAAGGCTCTCCATAAATATTAATAGTCTTACCTATTGCATTATCAGTTTTAAAGATTGTCCACGCCAGTTCTGTATCTATTACAGCTGTAGCTGCGCCTTCCTCCTCTGATTTTTTGCTAAAAAAGCTGCCGTATTTAAGTGTCACATTACTGAAATCAGCATATTCGGAGTTTGTTCCCAAAAGCTTTACAGGATATGAGGTTTGGCCGTTTAAAACCATATTCCCGGCAGACTCTTCAACGGAGTTTTCATTTATTGGCTGCTGCAGCTTTACTCCGGGTTGAGCAGTATAAGAAATATCCGACGTTTTCAAAAAATCAGTCAGCTTTTTTATATCATCCTCTGATAAAATATTTTCTCCCAACGGATCAATCTGGTTTTTAAGACTTACTACCACCTTGTCCATAGAAAATGCTCCGTTGGCTTCAAACGCCTTGTTTATTATTGAATTCCCCAGGACAATGCCGGCATACAGCATAAAGATACCTGTTGAAATCATAAGATAAGTTATAATATTTTTTCTCACGGCATAATTCCCCTGTTAGTTAAGTTCAATTATTCTGTAGGTAGCACTTTGGACCCATCCGCCAAAATCTTATTACTGTTAACAATTATCTTATCCTTTGAAGTAAGTCCTCCCTTTAACCCGGTCTTCAAATTGTCCGATTCATCAACACTGACATGTATCTTCTTTACATAGAATTCATTGCCGAGAGGACCGTTTCTTTCATTCATGACATATACAAAGCTTCCGCTATTATCCTGGCCGATAGAACTGTTTGGCACCAAAATTGAATATGATTTTGTATCCTTCTGTATTTCAACACTTCCGGTTTCACCGCCTAATAATCCTTCATCAGTCACATCAATATAAATATTTTTTTTAATCCCTCTTTGCGTCTGGCTGTCTGATATTCCAGCAAGCTTTCCGTGGATGGCCATACCATTTGAAGAATTAACTGTTATGACAGCATCATCTCCGGTATTCAGATATTCTGCACTATCGGCATTTATTTCGCCCACAAACTGGAATCCCGAGGATGTATCCGATATCTTGTACAGAGGCTGCGAATTATTAGCCATAGTGCCTTCTTCACAATTCAATTCTGAAATTACACCATCTATGGGTGATGTCACATTATTTAATTTTACCTGCTCACTTAACTGTTCTATTGTTCTCTGTTGTATCTCCATATCCAACTGTGCACTTTTTATATCGCCATTACTGTCGCTGACTGCGTTACTTTTACTCAACAAAGCCATTTCGTAATCTCTTTTTGCATTGTCGCAATCTGTCCGAGCTTTCTTCAGATCCTCAAGGGAAGCCGCTCCTGTTTGATATTGGCTTTCAGCCTGACTTAACCGTTCCTGCATATTATCCAAAGCAAGTCTGGTATTATCAATATCCTTATCCCTAATGTTGAGCATGCCTGCGGCTCCTGCGTTAACTAGCTTTTGTAGAGCCAGTCTTTTTTGTTCATACCGTGCTTTTTCATTTTCCAGCTGTATCTCAACCTCTTTAGTATCCAAAGACATAATAGCTTGACCTTTTTTTACTTTATCACCCGCCTTTACCATGACCTTTAATACCTTCATATTAGAAGCTAAGTATAGCTCCTGGGTTTTTTTAGCCTGAACATGTCCGCTGCAGGTAACCACTTTTACAAGGCTTCCGCTTGCCGGTGTCTCGTAGGTGACTTTGGGCAGGGTCAGATTGTTTATTGTTTTTGAGAAAAATGTAAAAAACAAAATTAGCGAGAAAAAAATAACTATTGATTTATTAATGATTTTATTTCTTATTGGTTTAATATTTTTTATTTCATAATTCATAAACATTTACCCCTGGATTCACTCTGATTCTGTTATTTTAAGTATGATTTACCCTTGATCTCCGTCACCCTTTTAAACCGCTTAGCTGTATGCCTTCAATAAGATATTTCTCTCCATACAGGAAAATCAGCAGCATTGGTATCA
The DNA here is from genome assembly GCA_030705825.1 of Bacillota bacterium. GTDB lineage: Bacteria > Bacillota > Clostridia > Acetivibrionales > JANLFN01 > JAUZPR01. Next base: position 7,717 of record JAUZPR010000103.1, read on the forward strand.
TGTAAACCGTAGATGCAGCAAAGGCTATCCCTCGTTCCCCTGAATTTATACTGGACAGAAATACGGATAGAGGGTGCATGTTGACATCCTGCAAAAATATAACCGGTTGCTCTACCATATTCCAATTATCAATAAATGCCAGGATTATAAGTGCTGCTATTCCGGCTTTTGTCATAGGTAAAACTATTTTTGTGAATATGATAAAATGGTTTGCCCCCTCAACCTTGGCAGCCTCAATATATTCATTGGGGATATAAACCATAAACTGCCTCAGCAGGAATATCCCAAAAGTACTGAATACCCCGGGAAATATAATAGAAAGAAAGCTGTTAATAAGGCCAAGCTTATCCGATATTATGTAATTGGGAACAAGGGTTACCTGAAAGGGCATAAGCATTACAATGATATATAGAAAAAATAAACGTTCTCTCCCCGGGAATTTAAGTTTTGAAAAAGCATATGCCGCCATTGAACCTACTAAAACCTGACCGAATACGATAGGAATTGTAATTTTCACCGAATTCCAGAACATAATCAAAAACTGAAGCTTTTTTATCAATACATTGTAATACTGCCTGATAGTCGCAATATCAGGTATAAATTTCAGCTTTGCATAGCTACCTGCCAAATCTGCCCTGACACTTCCGTCCGCGGAGTTTACCATACTGTAGCTGGAGTTTATTTCCTGTTCGCTCATAAGGGAATTTGTTATGGTAAAGATCAAGGGGAAAATAAATATTACTGCAATAAAAAGTAGTATAAAAGTAGTAAGTAATTTTCGAAGGTTGTGTTTTAAAGTTTCTTTTAGATTTTTACAAATATCATTACCAATAGAAATCGCTTTTAATAATAACTTCATTGACAGATATCCCCCTATAATTCAGATATAAGAACAATATCCGCTTTCCCATTTATTGAAGAATCATAGCCCGAATAAAGGTATACACTTCCATAGACCTTATTCGCAGTAAGTTCCGAAAGACTCAGTGTATAAATATTATTGCTAGAATCCTTATAATAAACTGATACATTATCACTAAGCCTGTATATGGTGTTATTCAATTTGATCTTTTTGCTGCTGACAGCCTGTATCCTATTCCCTGAGGCGATGGGAGATTCCAGGCTTACAATTGATTTGATATCGGAAGCTGTCATTTTTGTCAATACAACCATTCCCTTTATTGCACCCACAATATTTCCCGTATATTTATACTGACTTCCTGCGACAAGAAGTGTATAGGAATAGGATTGAGTACCGTCCGGGTTGACCCGGTCCAATGATATATCTTTAATTACCGCACTTTTATACAATTCATTTAATATATCCCTGGTCAATATGATGTTTACCTCTCCAAAGTCGCCAGATACATTGGTATAAAGAATTTTGCCATTGGGGATTTCCCCATCGGGCATACTGTTCCAGTCTATAAGACTGACCTGAAGATCATTGATATCATCAGAAGTTATGTTAAATATTCTTACATCATTTGAAACATCCATTGAGCCAAGCTTCCAATCCCCCTTTGTCAGGTAAGTAGTGGGAGTACTGCTGTATGAAAGCTGCTCTAGGGACAGTGTCTGATTGTCAATATATCTGTATCTGACCAGTCTGCCTTTGGACACAGTTGCATCAGTGTTTACTTTATATACTGCAGTTGCTCCATTTGACAGAAGAAGTTTTGCATAATGGAATGTATTCAATACACCGCTGTCATCCCGCTTCATTTCATTACTGGAATCCAGAACAAAGGCATAGTCGATATTCACATTTTGCAATATACTGTCGATATTTACTATTCTGCCGTCATATCCCAATGAAACGATAATATTATCATTTATGTTAAAATATGAAGAAAAGGAATTGACCTGGGAGAAGTCAATATCAGAGCAAATGTCATAATCCTTATTATCTATTTGTATTATTTGCGGACAAAGCTTGTTTGGAAGGATAGCTGTGATTTTGCCGCCTGCCTTTTTATTACTGTCTAAAACATATCTGTTATTGTTCCAAATGTCGGATACCCCATAAACAATATCTCCACTCTGGATATGATTATAATCAGTAACCATGCCGTTGCGCAGCACTGCCGGATTATCGGAAAAATTTACAGGCCCTGCTTTTTGGGATACAAGATCGGATGAATTCTTTACAAAGACAGCCTTGGTATGAACCGGAGCAAATATTGCTCCATATTTGAAACCGCTCTTTTCTTCATTATAAGCAAGTACTACGGAGGTACTCCTTTCAACCAGCTTTTTCATGTCCTCGTAACTTATTTTTGCTCCTTGATAGTAGTATTCTATATTTTCAGGTAACGCTATATTTTTCAGCAAATATCCATCCCTATATGTAATATTTGTTTCAACCGCACTGTCTACAGATATATTAAGGACAGTTTCCTGCTTATCCGAAGCCAGAACGGCCGTATTTCCGCAAAAGATAAACAAATACCTGTTTCCAAGCTCCAAAGTCTTACCAAAGGCTAACAAATTGAACGTTCCTTTGTCAGTAAGAACCTGATTGACACCAATATTCCGCGAAGTCAGGCAATTCCCCAAAACAATCGCTTCGGTACATAATGATTTTTGTATTGGAAATGTATTTTCAATATTGCTAAAGGTATTATTTTGCGCTTTAATAATCCACATACGGTCAAGCATCAAAGCAGCTGCCCATTTGGGAAGTTTATCATTTTGCTTAAGGGATATGCCATTTACAATGCCCAGGTGTTGGGCTTCTTCGTATAGGCCGCTTTTGGCATTGCCGTTCAGAAGCTTAACAATAATTGAACAGGCATCCTTTAAAGTTATAGTTTCCTCAGGACGAAACTTTCCATCTGCCGGAACACTGATAATTCCTTTTTCCAATGCGGTTTTAATATATCCATTAGACCATCTTGAAAGTACAATATCCTTAAATCCGGAAGCTCCGGTTGTATTTTCAGCTGTATTAAGATAGCCTGCAGCCAGTAAAGCGAATTTTACAAATTGTTCTCTTGTGACATAGCTTTTAGGATTATAAGAACCATCATCTGTTCCGCATATAATCCCCAAAGCAGCCATTCTCATAACCGATTCGGAGAAAGTTGAATTTTCCGGTACATCTGAAAATTTCATATCAGCATATGCAGTTGTTGAAAAAAGGAATATAGCTGACAATACAATAAGAATTTTCATTCGGCATTTCATCAAAGTCACCCCAATAAACTTTTATTATTAAGCTCCAAGGCACTAAACAATTAGCTATACCAGTGTGCTGCTTATTTTTCTTTCAATTCTAAAAAGCGCAAATACCAGTACAAATATAAAAGCAGCCATTATAAAAGCGGCAGAAGTTAGCTTCTGGTAATCCAGAGACGTAAACATGTTATTCATGTAATGCTGAAGCATATATATACTGTCATGTGGATATGCCCCAGCGATCAGGTAGGTTTCCCTGAACACCTTAAAGGAATTTATTATTGACATGATAAAAACGAAAAAGGCAGTAGGTGTCAGATATACCAAAGTAATGCTTGTAAATTTCTTAAAGGTTCCCGCGCCATCGATTTCTGCAGCCTCATAATATTGAGAGGGAATGTTTTGAAGTCCTGCAAGGAAAAGCACAATGTTATAACCTGTAGTTTTCCATAAATACATAATTATCAAAACCAATCTTGCCCAATTGGAATTCATCCAATCAACAGGCTGCAATCCCACCTGATTCATCAAATAGTTGACAGACCCGTGGGAATCAAATAGTACCTGCCATACAAGTACAACTGAAGCTACAGGTACAACAAGCGGTGTAACAAAAAGCGTTCTCAGCTTCTCTTTACCAAATATATTTTTATTTAACAGTAACGCAAGGCTGATAGATATTACCAAGCTCAAGGGCACGCTTAAAAACGTAAACAAAAGTGTATTCAAAGCTGCTTTAAGAAAATATTCATTATGAAGGAGATCCAAATAATTTGAAATACCCACAAATTTTCCGTTTACAGGGCTGCTTAGCATGGAATAATACATTCCCCAGAAGAAAGGTACCAGATAAAACAAAAGAAAGCCTGCAAGGCTTGGAGATAGGAATAAAAGTGCAGTCTTACCTTCGGCATTTAAACTCTTAACTCCTTTTGTTTTATGTCCGGATATCCTCAAATGCATGATTAACCTCCTTAATAATATGGTTTAATATTACAACCCTATCCTTAAGTCATTATTTACTTATCCTTAAATTTACCTTAATTTACAAGAATCCAAGATTAAAATTTTTCATAAAAAAGGGATGATTTCTTAAAGAAATCATCCCTTAAATACTTTTATTGAATACCTAATTTATTTCTATGCTGTGGCCCCTTGGGTTTTCAGTCTGGCTCTTGGGAAGGGTTACTGTCAGGATTCCGTCGTTATATTTCGCAGAAACATCTTCGTTCCTTACATTATCGACTTGGAAGCTCCTGCTGTAGGAACCGTACCTTCTTTCCTTCCTTATATATCTGTCCTTTTCCTCATTTATCTCTTCATTATTTTCAATTCCAACCGTCAATACACCGTCCCTCAATTCCAGCCTGATATCTTCCTTTTTTACACCTGGAAGCTCCACATCAAGAATGTACTCCTTTTCAGTTTCACGGATATCTGCCTTCATTGAATTACCTACTGAGAAGAATGCGGGGAAGAAGCTGTCATCAAAGAAACTGTCGAATACACTTCTGATACCCCAGGGATCCTCCCTTTTTGAAAGATCATTATTTTTTCTGTTATATGGCGTAAGTGAGAACATATAAAACACCTCCAAATAAATTTAACTTTGACTTTCTTTGACCTTAATATATTTATATCACATTATATGCTGTAGATACAAAATTTGATTTTGACTTTCTTTGACTTTTATGAAATTATACATCCAATTATAC
>JAUZPR010000104.1 GCA_030705825.1 Bacillota bacterium
GAACGCAACATATAGTCGAAGTTGATTTATAGCACTCCAAGGAGTAAATCTAGTTCGACTTTTGCGTGGCTTCTGAATGAAATCAGAAGGGGAACGCAACATATAGTCGAAGTTGATTTATAGCACTCCAAGGAGTAAATCTAGGTTAAACGGTAATATTTGCAGCTTTGCGGAGGTAATAAATGATAGCAATCAGTAGTGACCATGCGGGTTTTGATTTAAAAACCGAGATTATAGAATTTCTTGATAGAAAAGGGTATCAATCAAAAGATTTTGGAACGTGTGACAAAAATTCGGTAGATTACCCTGATTTCGGACTTGCAGTTGCAGAAGCAGTGGCATCCGGGGAATGTGAATCAGGTATAATAGTTTGCGGTACCGGTATAGGAATATCAATAGCAGCAAACAAGGTCCCGGGGATTAGAGCCGCTCTTTGTACAAACAGTTTTATGGCAAAAATGGCCAGGCAGCATAACGATGCCAATATATTGGCATTAGGAGCAAGGGTTACAGGGTCTGGGCTTGCGTTGGATATAGTTGATACGTGGCTTCAAACGGAATTCCTTGGAGGAAAACATAAAATTCGTATAGATAAAATTTCTTCTATAGAAAATAAGTATCATAAATAAAAGGGGGATATTTCCGCAATGAAAAATGTATTCATTTTTGATCATCCGTTAATTCAGCATAAGATCTCGCTTTTAAGAGACAAAAACACCAATACCAAGGAGTTTAGGGAATTAGTTGCCGAGATTGCAATGCTGATGGGTTATGAAGTAACCAGGGACATGCCTTTAAGAGAAGTGGAAATAGAAACACCGGTAGGAATAGCTCACACTAAAGTAATATCCGGAAAGAAGCTTGGAATCGTTCCCATACTTAGAGCAGGACTCGGTATGGTGGATGGTATGCTGAAGCTGCTCCCAATGGCCAAGGTTGGACATATAGGTTTATACAGGGATCCTGAAACTCTTCAGCCTGTCGAATACTACTGCAAGCTTCCGGTTGATGCGGAAGAAAGGGATATGGTCATACTGGATCCGATGCTTGCAACAGGCGGTTCTGCCTCAGCAGCAATACAGTTCATAAAAGACCGCGGAGTTTCCAATATTAAGTTAATGTGTCTTATAGCTTCAAAAACCGGTATTGCAAGAATAAATACCGATCACCCTGATGTTGCAGTATACTGTGCCGCTGTTGACGAAGAACTCAATGATCATGGATATATAGTACCCGGACTTGGAGATGCAGGAGACAGATTGTTCGGGACAAAGTAGGATAAGTTCAGTGTTCATGGTTCAGAGTTCGGGATTTATGTAACAAAGAAATATTTTCATAAACTCTCAACTCTCAACCCTCAACTCTCAACTCTCAACTTTTAATAGGGGGTTTATTATGAGGCCGTCTTGGGATGAATATTTCATGGATATAGTAGACTTGATAAAAAGCAGGTCCACCTGCAAGAGACGTCAGGTAGGTGCGCTTATTGTTAAAGACAAGCGGATACTTGCCACTGGATACAACGGGGCGCCCATGGGATGTAAACACTGCACGGAAATTGGCTGCCTTAGAGAGGAATTAAATATTCCTTCAGGACAAAGGCATGAATTATGCAGGGCCATTCATGCAGAACAGAATGCTATTGTGCAGGCTGCTTACTCAGGTACAAGCGTAAAGGACGGAACATTGTATGTCACTAATCAGCCCTGTGTATTATGTGCGAAAATGGCAATAAATGCTGGTATCAGGAAAATTGTTTTCAGCGGTGATTATCCGGATGAACTGGCAATGGAACTATTAAAGGAAGCCGGAATAAGAGTTGTAAAGCTGTAAAAACAGTATTATGCAGCATGTTTGGTTTTTACATATGATATGAACTAAAGAAGGTGTTCATGTGGTCGAATATTTTATAATCTTTGCTTTGGCATTCATAGTTGCGTTTTCAGCTACGCCTATTGCAAAGAAGCTCGCTTTGAAAGCGGGTGCATTAGATGTACCATCTGACGAAAGAAGAATGCACAGACATCCGATTGCCAGGTTTGGAGGATTGGCAATTGTAAGCGGCTTTTTAGTTTCAATTCTTTTTAATGTAATTGGGGCGTTTATAGGTGTATCTGGAACTTACATGCCGGATTTGCAGTTGATAGGTCTTATTGCAGGAATAGTTGTTATAGAGATAGCAGGCGTAATTGATGATATCTGGCAGGTTAAAGCCCGTATAAAACTTGCTTTTCAGGTAGCGGCAGCTATTATTGTTGTTTTGTCGGGAACCAAAATAGAAATTCTAACAAATCCTTTTTCATCAACTCATATAGCTACGTTGAATCTTTACATATCCTATATAATTACAGTAATTTGGATAGTTGGAATTACCAATGCGGTAAATTTAATAGATGGTTTAGATGGTCTTGCAGCAGGTGTTGCATCAATAGCATCCCTTTCCCTGTTTTTTGTTTCAGTAATATACAGCAGATGGGACATGGCTATAATTACTGCTGCACTTGCAGGAGGAGCATTAGGATTTCTGCCTTATAATTTTAATCCTGCAAAGATATTTATGGGGGAAACGGGTTCTGCCTTCCTGGGATTTACGCTTGCGGTTGTAGCTGTTCAAGGTACATTGAAGGCCTATGCGGCTATAGCTATCGCTGCTCCTATACTTATACTGGGGCTTCCGCTGTTTGATACCATATTTGCTATCGGAAGAAGGATAGCAAAAGGTAAATCAATAATGGAAGCAGACAGGGGTCATTTACATCACAGACTTATTGATATGGGACTAAGCCAGAAGCAATCAGTAGCCATAATGTATGCTGTCAGTGCTGTTCTGGGTCTGTGTGCTATTGTTCTTGCAGACAAGGGAGCATTAAGCGCTATTATTTTGATTATTATACTATCTGCTTTTGTAGTTGGCGGTGCCAGGTACATGAGTGAAATTAACAGTAACGGAAGTTCTGATCATGAGAGTAAGAACGGGAAAGATGGGGAGACACCTTCTAAAAATGATAGCAAGATAGACACACTGACTGTAGAAGGTTCGAAGGATCAAACAAAGGACACTGTAGCCAAAGCAGATGTAAATATTAAAGATGTAAAAGAAGCAAAAAATTAACATTTTAGGAGTAACAAAAGTGAAAAAGCTTAAGGTAGTGACGGTTTTTGGAACTCGTCCGGAGGCAGTTAAAATGGCACCTCTGGTTAAGGAGTTTTCCAAATTTGATGAAATACAGTCCATAGTTTGCGTTACAGCTCAGCACCGTCAAATGCTGGATCAGGTGCTTGATTTGTTTGATATAATACCTGATTACGATCTTGATATAATGAGGGACAGGCAAACTCTGATTGGAATTACAGTCAGAGCCTTGGAAGGCTTAAACAAGGTTTTCAGTGAAATCAATCCTGATATAGTGTTGGTGCATGGGGATACAACAACAACCTTTGTAGGAGGACTTGCCGCTTTTTATAATAAAATAAGCGTCGGACATGTAGAGGCTGGTTTGAGAACCTTTGACAAATTTTTCCCATATCCGGAGGAAATGAACAGAAAGCTTACCGGTGTGTTGACCGATTTGCATTTTTCGCCTACTTTGACAAACAAGAGAAACCTGCTTAATGAAGGTGTCAGTGAAGATAAAATTTACGTTACGGGTAATACTGTAATAGATGCGCTGAAAACTACCGTTAAAAGGGATTATAAATTTGAAGATAACGAGTTGCAGAAGATAGATTACATAGGGAAAAGGGTAATTACAGTTACGGCGCACCGCAGGGAAAACCTCGGTGAACCTCTTGAAAACATTTGCAAAGCCTTAAAGCTTATTGCCGATAAGTACGATGATTTGGAAATTGTATACCCCGTTCATCTTAACCCGGCGGTACAGGAGGTAGCAGGCAGGGTACTGGGAGGACATAAACGTATTCATCTTGTTTCTCCTCTGGGTGTTCAGGAAATGCATAATCTTATGGACAAATCCTATATTGTACTTACCGATTCAGGCGGACTTCAGGAAGAGGCTCCCGCTTTGGGCAAGCCGGTACTGGTACTGAGGAATGAGACCGAAAGACCCGAAGCAGTAGAGGCTGGAACAGTAAAGCTTGCAGGTACCGATACCGACAATATATATAACATGACACGAGAGCTGCTTGACAGCAGGGATGAATACCAAAGTATGGCAAGAGCCGTTAATCCCTATGGAGACGGTAAAGCATCGGCAAGAATAGTAGGAGCACTGCTACATGAATTCGGATATAAATCGGAAAAACCTCAGGAATTCATGCCTAAATAGAATAGAACAGTTAAAATAAGGCGTATGCCTTATTTTTTTTGGTCAAACTCCATCTCTGTATCCGCTAACTCCCCTTCTATCTTCCCCTCACATCAAGGGGGAAGGACAAGTAAGGTAGCACTACAGTTCTCTCCCTTGAAGTGAGGGAGAGATAGAGAGGGAGTTTCTCTTTAGGATAAAATACTAACCCTCATCCCTAACCCTTCCCCCAGATACAAAAACGTGTTAACCAATGCAAAAACCCCTCTCTTTGGGAAGAGAGGGGTAGGGGTGAGTTCTTGTAACTATTTTACTGCAGGGGGTTAGTATCTTGTTGTGACCCATCGGAAGCTGCCGAATTTTTGTCGGACGTATTGGGTGATGAGCCTGAAGCACCGGTATTTGATTTATCATTGCCAGATTCCGATTTATCATATATATCTTTCAATATAACTATATCAACTCTTCTGTTCTGTGCTTTATTGGCTGCCGTTGTATTTGGGACCAGAGGCCGGAATTCACCGTATCCTACGGCGGATAACATCTTTGGGTTCAAATGCACACCATTGACCAGTATTCTTAAAACACTGTTTGCTCTTGCGGTGGATAATTCCTGATTATCAGGGAAGCGTGGTGTATTTATAGGGTCCGAATCGGTATTCCCCTCAATTCTTATTTGTTTTCCAGGAATTTGCTGCAGTACTTTCCCTATTTTTAAAATGATTTCTCTGGATGCAGGTTCAATATCTGCGCTTCCTGGATCAAATAGAACCTTATCCATTATGGAAATAACTACACCTCTTTCCTGAATAGATACATTCACCTCTCCTTTGAGATTTTCCTTATCTGCAATTTTGGAGATTGTGTCCTTGACAGCCTGCTCTTGCTGATCTTCTGCATTGGAAGAAACTACAGGAGAAGGCGAGTTTGCAGGAAGGTCTATTAGTGAGCTGCCGTTTGCTCCCTGATCTATCACACTGGCTGGAGAACTGTCGCCGAAGGTACTTTTCAAAGACGCAGCCAATTGATTGAATTTTGCTACGTCAATTTGACTCATCGCATACAGGATTATGAACAAAATCAGGAGCAGGTTCATTAAATCTGCATATGTAAGCAGCCAGCGCTCGGATGTATCCTTTTCCACTTTTGCATTTGGTTTCTGGGCCATGGACTATTCCTCCGCCTCCACTTTTTCTTCTGTCTTGCCGCCGCCCTTTTTGCTCATCTTTTCGAGCAGGGTAAGATTCAGTTTTTCCTTGATGATTCTTGGGTTTTCTCCTGCTTGTATTGATAAAAGTCCTTCTATAATCAAATCGCTGATCATCTTTTCTCGTTCACCTTTGTTTTTTATCTTGGTTGCAAATGCTATCCAGAACAGGTTTGCAAATAAAACGCCGTACAGGGTCGCAACGAATGCGCTGGAAATCATAGGTCCGAGTTCCTGAGGATTAGAGAGGTTTTTAAGGATACTAACCATTCCCATAACCGTACCTAGAACTCCCATTGTAGGTGAGAAACCTCCGGCAGATTCAAATATCTTTGCACCTGCTTCAAATTGCTGTTCATGAAGATAGGATTCTCTTACAAGAATATCCTTTATTACTTCGGTTTCTATACCGTCAACAACAAGTGCCAGACCTTTTTTAATAAGTTCGTTCTCATTTGTCTGGGCATCCTGTTCAAGACTTAATAATCCGTCTTTTCTTGCTTTTTCCGAAAGGTCGGCAAGATTGTTGATAATATCTATTTCATTATACTGTTTCTGTTTGAATACAATATTCAATAGAGAAGGTATTCTCTTTACTTCCGATAGAGGATACGATACCAGAATACAGCCTAAAGTTCCTCCGAACACTATAAAAGCTGCAGCAGGCTGAAATAAATCCATTATTAATGCAACATTAAATTTAGCGTCGAAAATATAACCGGTTATCAGCCCGATAAAACCGATTACTAAACCCGCAATGGAACCTAAATCCATATGATCACTCCCAGGAGTCAAAATGTAAGTGCAACAATTTCTTTTCTATTTTGGATAATATTTTCACAAAGTATTGATTATACCAATTAACTATGGTATCATTGATTTTGTATTTTTATCTGTGCAATGTTGCAAACTATTAATCATTGAGGCTTTTAAGTGTTATATCTTTTAAGCCTCTTTATATTAACCGGAATGCAAACTTACATAATGTTTATCGGCTATAACCGGTAATTACTTTAACATTTTTATATAGCAGGGAAAAAACATTGTTAAAAAGTAAAATTGAAATATTTTTAGCAAAAAGGGCATTAATAATTCTAGTGATACTATCGATAATAGATTTAGTATTTATAGTCGATAGATGGTTGGGATTGGCCGGAATATTTTGCGGTGCAGGATTCAGTATTTTGAGGTTCAGTTCCATGGCTTCACTGTTTAAAAAAATATTCTCGGTTGGTTCAGGAAAAAAGGCAGCCCATAAAAGTGTTTTGAATTATCTTTTAACTCAATTGATTGCGGTAGTTTTGCTCTTTATATCAATAAATATCAGCAGTGGTATGTTTGCAGGTATGGCTGCAGGAATTCTTTCATTACCGGCAGTGGTTTTTATAAACAGCATTACAGAAGGACTAGGAATAACACATAATAATTTTGAGTAAGAAGGTATAGCTATGGAAAATGTAATGAAAGCAAACAATATTTTCACAATTCATATTTTCGGAGTTAATATACCGATATCTGACAGCATTATTATGATGTGGATAATAATGGCCTTTTTAATTATTATAACTCTTGTTTTCACAAGAAATTTAAAAACAATACCCAAAGGAAAACAAAACGTTATTGAAACATTTGTTGATTTCATAAATAACTTTGCCAAAAACAGTATAGGACATCACTGGAGAAGTTTTGCGCCATATCTTGGTACGATATTTATATTTCTTGTAGTTGCTAATATTGTTTCAATATTCAGTATTTTGCCTACCTCGGGTGAACTATATAAAATAACCGGACTTGCATTTTTCAAGAATATTCCTGAATTCACCATAGCACCTCCTACCAAGGATCTTAATGTTACGGCTACTATGGGACTCATGACCATACTTATTGTCCTTGGAGCCGCTATAAGGTTCAAAGGTGTCAAGGGTTGGCTTAAGGGTCTCTTGAAACCAATGCCTATCATGCTCCCGTTCAATATCATGGACTATGGAACAAGGACATTGTCGCTTTCTCTCCGACTTTTCGGAAACATACTTGCTTCGTTTATCATAATGGAGCTGATATATGGAGTAATCGCACCTGTAGTTCCGGCTGCACTCAGTATATTTTTCGACTTGTTTGACGGATGTTTACAGGCTTATATATTTGTTTTTCTATCATCATTTTATATCTCAGAAGCTGTTGAATAAGGGGGTGAATTTAGATGGGTGGATTAATAGCAATTGGTGCCGGTATAGCAGTTTTAACCGGTCTGGGAGCCGGTATAGGTATAGGTATTGCAGCTTCCAAAGCTGCTGAAGGAATATCAAGGAATCCTGAAGTTGCAGGTAAAATTACATCAAATACTCTTATTCTTTCAACTCTTGCGGAAGTAACGGCAATATATGGTCTGGTTGTAGCAATAATGTTAATTGGAAAGATTTAATAGTTTAATAACCCGGTAAATAACTGACATGGGGGAGACAGCCGTTTCCCCCTAAGAAGTGAAGATTCTGATCAAACGAAATTGCCTGGATTTTGTTCAGGTGATTTAAAGGGGTGGATTAGATGCTGGAAAGCTTGAACCAATATAAATTTTTAATGGTAGCACTTAATTTAGTTGTACTCTATTTATTCCTGAAAAGGTTTTTGTTCAAACGTGTTACTCAATTTATGGAGAACAGGACCAATTCTATTCAAGAAGCTATTGATAATGCAGAAAAGAACAAGTCTGATGCAGTGGAAATGAAAAAGAAGTACGAAGAGCAGCTTAAAACTGCCAATGCACAGGCTGATAGCATATTAAACGAAGCTCATGCCAAAGCTGCCAGGGAGTACGATGCAATAATCGCTTCCGCCAGGAAGGATGCCGAAGCAGTTGTTGAAAAAGCACGAGCTGAAATTGAAAGAGAACGTGAACAAATGCTCAAGGATATCAAGGGCCAGGTTGCAGGACTTGCATTGGCTGCAGCCTCCAAGGTTATTGAAGCCAATATGGATAATGAACGTAACAGGGCACTTGTTGACAAGTTTATTGATGAGGCAGGTGCAGCCTAATGCCTTTAGTAGAGAAAAGATACGCAGAGGCGTTGACAGATGTTGCTGCCAAAGCTGGAAAGCTTGATGAATACCAGGGGGATTTGCAGACAGCCGCAGGTACTTATAATGATATATCTGATTTCAGACAATTTCTTTTGAATCCCGAGGTGGGGACCGATGAAAAGAAACAGGTTATCAGCAAAGTATTTGATAACGGCTTGATGAAGGAAATTGTAAATTTCCTGATGCTTTTGCTGGATAAAGGCAGAATCAAATATCTTCCCGGAATACTGGAAGAATATATAAGGATAGCAGACAGCAAGAGAAATACTCTTAATATGACAATTATTTCTGCAACTCCGCTTTTGGAGTCCCAGATAAACAGTATTAAGGATAAATACAGAAAACAGTATTCAGCGAATAACGTAAAAGCAGCATTGATTGTTGACCAGGGTATTATGGGCGGAATCAAAGTGCAGATCGGGGATAGGATTATTGATGGTTCGGTTGAGGGAAGGCTACAAGATCTGAAGGAATTGTTAATGAAATAATTTAATTTTTGTTTATGCACTCTTAGAATATACGAGGTGATAGAGATGAATTTGAGACCCGAAGAAATCAGTTCTATTATAAAACAACAGATTGAAAATTACGGGGTCAAGACCAAAACTGACGATACGGGATATGTGCTTCAGGCCGGTGATGGAATAGCCAGAATTTACGGACTTGAAAGCTGTATGTACGGTGAGCTTCTTGAGTTTGATAGCGGCGTTTACGGTATGGCATTGAACCTTGAAGAAGATAACGTCGGCTGCGTTCTTCTCGGAGATCAAGAGGATATTAAAGAAGGTTCCATTGTAAAAAGAACAGGAAGAACAGTTGAAGTTCCGGTAGGTAAAGCCCTTATAGGAAGAGTAGTAAATCCGCTTGGAAAGCCTCTTGACGGCAAGGGGGAGATAGCTACCGACAAATTCAGACCTATTGAATTTCTAGCGCCCGGAGTTATAGACAGAAAGGGTGTTACTACACCTCTTCAAACAGGAATTATGGCTATAGATTCTATGATTCCTATCGGCCGAGGACAGAGGGAATTGATTATTGGTGACAGACAAACCGGAAAGACAGCAATAGCAATAGATACTATCATTAACCAAAAAGGCAAGGACGTAATTTGTATCTATGTTGCAATCGGACAGAAGGCTTCAACGGTTGCAGGTATAGTTAATACACTTGAACAGTTCGGGGCTATGGATTATTCAATAATTGTTTCTTCAACAGCAAGTGAAATGGCTACAGTACAGTACATCGCGCCTTATGCAGGCTGTGCAATGGCAGAAGAATTCATGTTTAACGACCATAAGGATGTATTAATAATCTATGATGACCTGTCCAAGCATGCAGTCGCTTATAGGGCAATGTCACTGCTTCTGAGGCGTCCGCCGGGAAGAGAAGCTTATCCCGGTGATGTATTCTATCTCCATTCAAGACTTTTGGAAAGAGCAGCCAGGTTAAGTGATGAACTTGGAGGAGGTTCAATTACAGCACTGCCTATAATCGAAACTCTTGCGGGTGACATATCTGCTTATATTCCTACAAATGTTATATCTATAACAGACGGACAGATATTCCTGGAAACAGAGCTGTTCTTCTCGGGACAAAGACCTGCATTGAATGTTGGTTTGTCAGTTTCCAGGGTTGGAGGAGCTGCTCAGATCAAAGCTATGAAAAAGGTTGCAGGACCTCTAAGGGTTAATCTGGCACAGTACAGGGAACTCGCAGTATTTGCCCAGTTCGGTTCCGATTTGGATAAGGCTACCAGAGATAAGCTTGTACAAGGTGAAAGACTGCTTGAAACGCTAAAGCAGCCTCAGTATGCAACAATGCCTGTAGAAGACCAGGTTGTGATATTGTATTCGGCATCAAATAAATATCTTATGGATCTATCAATTAAGGATGTTAAGAAATTCAATACCGGATTGATAGCATTCATCAGAGAAAAATATGCGCAGATTCCGGAATCCATTTTTTCAACAGGAGAACTGAAGCCTGAGACTGAAGAATTGCTCAAAAAGGCTTTGGAGGAATACAAATCGGGATTTGTTAAATAGTGTACAGTGTACAGTGTACAGTGTACAGTTAGGACCTAAACTCATTATAAAGTGGGTGAAACAGATGGCTAGTATGCGTGAAATAAAGCTGCGCATAAAGAGTGTAAAAGAGACAAGACAGATTACCAACGCAATGAAGCTGATTTCTGCTGCAAAGCTTAAAAAAGCCAGGCAGCAGCTTGAAGAGACATTGCCCTATTTCGATAAAGTCAAGACCACTATTGCAGATATCTTACTGCACAGCGGGAATATTGACAATACATTTTTTGATATAAGAAAAGAAAAGGAAAACAAGAAAAAGGGATATGTTGTAATAACCGGCGACAAGGGACTGGCAGGCGGATACAATCATAATATTCTGAAGCTTGCAGAAAAGGAATTGGAGTCTTCTCCAGATTCGATCCTTTTTATACCAGGTATAACAGGAAGAAATTATTTCACCAGAAAAGGCTGTAATATGGCAAAAGACTTCGATTATCCCGTTCAAAACCCAACAGTATACAGGGCGAGGGAAATAGCGGATATTTTGCTTGATATGTTTAAAAAGGGAGAGGTTGA
This sequence comes from Bacillota bacterium, assembly GCA_030705825.1. Taxonomy (GTDB): domain Bacteria; phylum Bacillota; class Clostridia; order Acetivibrionales; family JANLFN01; genus JAUZPR01. Next base: position 11,154 of record JAUZPR010000104.1, read on the forward strand.
CGAGGTATATGTTATATATACCAAAATGATTTCTTCCATTAGGCTGGAGCCTGAGGTTATGAAGCTGCTGCCTTTGAATATGGAGGCTTTGAGGGAAGATTTAAAGGAATCGAGACCCGTTGATGAAAGCCTTGTTTATGAACCTTCACCCAAAGCAGTATTCGATGTGCTGATACCAAAATATGTAAAGGGAATAATGTACGGAACACTTGTTGAAGCATTTACCAGTGAGCAGAATGCCAGAATGACAGCTATGGATAATGCAACCTCAAATGCTGACGAGGTTTTGCAGAAACTGAACCTTTATTATAACAGAGCCAGACAGGCTTCAATTACACAGGAAATTACCGAAATAGTAGGCGGAGCCGCAGCTTTGCAATAGACTTATAAAGCATAAAAATATACATGAGTTTTCTTGAACGGAGTGAAATTTATGGCTGAGAATATTGGTAAGATAGTTCAGGTTATAGGACCTGTTATTGATGTGAGGTTTGAAGACGGCCAGCTGCCTAAGATTTATAATGCAATTAGCATGCAAAAATCTGGTGGCAAGGTTGTAGCCGAAGTAATGCAGCATCTTGGAAATGAAACTGTACGCTGCGTAGCAATGTCGTCTACAGATGGTTTGGTAAGGGGCATGGAAGCAGTTGATACCGGCGGATCAATAAAGGTTCCGGTTGGCAAGGAAGTTCTCGGAAGAGTATTTAATGTACTGGGAGAGCCTGTTGACAAGGCTGGTGAAGTAAATGCCAAGGAGTATCTTCCTATCCATCGTCCGGCACCGGGATTCGAAGACCAGAAACCTGCCACTGAATTATTTGAAACCGGAATTAAGGTTATAGATCTTCTTGCTCCTTACGCTAAAGGCGGTAAGATAGGACTTTTCGGCGGGGCCGGAGTTGGAAAAACCGTTCTCATACAGGAGCTTATAAGAAATATTGCCACTGAGCATGGAGGTTATTCTGTATTCACAGGTGTTGGTGAGAGATCAAGAGAAGGAAACGACTTATGGCATGATATGAAGGAATCGGGTGTAATAGAGAAGACAGCCATGGTATTCGGACAGATGAACGAACCGCCAGGATCAAGAATGAGAGTTGGTCTTTCCGGTTTGACAATGGCTGAATATTTTAGAGATGAACTTGGACAGGATGTGCTTCTTTTTATTGATAACATATTCAGATTCGTACAGGCAGGCTCGGAGGTTTCAGCCCTGCTGGGAAGAGTTCCGTCAGCTGTTGGTTACCAGCCAACTCTGGCAACCGATGTTGGAGAGCTTCAGGAAAGAATAACATCCACCAAGAAGGGTTCAATTACTTCAGTTCAGGCAATATACGTTCCTGCAGATGACCTGACGGACCCTGCGCCGGCAACAACCTTTGCTCACCTTGATGCAACTACGGTTCTA
>JAUZPR010000105.1 GCA_030705825.1 Bacillota bacterium
TAAGAGATTACTTTTACAGTAGCCTCTTATTTTAGGAATTTCAAGGATTTGAGTTAGTAAAAAGTACCCTTGTACATCAATTTTAAAACCCAGATCAACATCCTGATTTACCTCCGCGTATACCCCAGTTCTCAAGCGGCGGTTCGTTAAGTACAATGAATACATCATTTCCGTCAATTCCAAGTGACTCGTTTAAATTTTTTACAATTAAGGAAAACAGTTTACGCTTGGCATTTAGACTTCTACCTTTAAATACGGTTAACTCAATAAGGGTAAATTTGTCCGATTTTCCTTCCACAACTTCAAAATTCTCAGGCTCCAATTCATACAATCTCTGCATCCTGTCACTGCCAGGAATTTGTAATGCCTCTACCATTGCAGAATGTACTCCATCCAGAAGCTTTTTCTTATACTCTTTTGACTTTCCAGTAAAAATCTCAACTTTAACTAATGGCATAGCAAATGCCTCCTTACTGTTAATGGGTAACCGACCCTCTTTATAAAATATTCAGAGGCACTTTAGGAATTAGGTATGTTTCAAATTAGAATTAGCGCATAATCTAATCAAAATACCAAGGAACTGCCCAATTATTGCATGAGCAGCCTGGCTTGGCGGAAAGCTGTGATATATCAAAAGTAATTTTTTATTTAAAACATATAAATATACAATCGTAGAGTTATCTTTCATGTACTAATTTCATAATGATGTGATTTCAGATAAAAACTAAAGGTGATTCATTTCTTGTTACCTGTCATTAGTAAGCCTCCTGGCATTACAATATCAAGATCCTTTTCTTCAATTTTTTTGTTGAGATGCTAGATTTCCCTGACCGCATCATCAAGTTTTTCTGGTTTATGCCTATCCTTTGTTTTGTTTCCAAATTTTCCGGTAGTTTTATATTCCTTTATCCATTGTAACATGAGGACTTATGAAATTGAACGCTTTCTTGCTTCTGTGACAACAGATTCTCCGACTTAAAGCCAACTTGTAACTGTAATATTTAATACTTGGAACATTTACCCACCTTCATATTACCTTAACACCCGAGACTCGAGTCGAGTATCCCTTTTTCATGGCAATATCATGCTTGCTTTCGTACAAACCGCTGCCGATTACGTTTATTCCGCAGACAGATTTGTCATTCATTTGGGCTCTGTGCCCGACTACTTCTTCAACACCAATTTCTGCATATTCGTCTATCACGGCTTTATTCACCTTTGCTCCCCGAAGTATCCGTGCATTGGGCATTACAATAGAATCGCGTACCACAGCACCCGGTGCGACATATGCACTGCGGGAAATGACTGAGGAATATACCTCACCATATATGACGCAGCCTTCGGCAATCAGCGAATTGGACAGTACTGATTTCGGGCCAAAATAACTCGGCAGCAGAGTTTGTCTTCTTGTATATATCATCCATTCCGGGTTTTTCATGAATAAGTTATTCTCCGGGCGGATGAGATCCATATTCGCTTCCCAAAGGCTTTCGATTGTCCCAACATCACGCCAGTAGCCTTTATAGAAATAGGCATAAAGCTGTTCACCGCAGTCAAGCATCATAGGAATGATATTCATGCCGAAATCGTTTGAGGAAGACTTATCCCTTTCATCGAGTTCAAGGTAATGCTTAAGTTTTTTCCATGTAAATATGTAAACTCCCATCGAAGCTTTATTGCTTTTAGCTCTTTGTGGTTTTTCCTCAAACTCATATATTTTGCCATTACTGTCTGTATTCATAATACCGAAGCGCGAGGTCTGGTCATCCGGTACATCAATCACAGAAATTGTACAGTCAGCATGATTTTTCTTGTGATAGTCCAGCATTTTGGAATAATTCATTTTGTAGATATGGTCTGCTGAGATTACCAGCACATGCTCAGGGTTATACTGTTCGATAAACGATATATTCTGATAGATAGCATTTGCAGTTCCGTGTTGTCTCCGACATGACGGCAGCATCCGGACACCGCCCTCATGCCCGTTCAGATTCCATGGCTGGCCGTCCCCGATGTATTCGTTGAGTTCAAGTGGCTGATACTGGGTCAGGACTCCCACGGTGTCCATACCTGAATTGCTGCAGTTTGACAATGCGAAATCTATGACTTTATATTCGTCCCCAAATGGTATGGTAGGTTTTGCCCTATTTCTTGTCAGAACTCCAAGCCTGCTTCCACGCCCCCCGGCAAGGAGCATGGCTATACATTCCGTTTTTCTATACATATTAAACTTGTATGATATAGTCAATAACTAAACCATACGTTCCTTTCTAATATTATATGTTTATCAACGATAATGGACATAGCCACTGTAGACTTTTCATCTGGTCTCCGTTCTGTGATCGTACCTCGTGCTTTATTTAAGTATTTTACACCCTATTTCTTTCAAGTATCGATTGTATTTGTGTCAGTGCGCTCTTTATCCTATCTTCACTAAAAGGCTTTACAATGAAATCGAAAGCACCATTCTCCATAGCTTCCTGCACCATGCTTTTTTGCCCCATTGCCGTTACCATTACTACTTTTATTTTTTCATCAAATTCTTGGATAAGGGCTACACCTTGTATTCCATTCACCTCAGGCATTGTAATGTCCATAGTCACAAGGTCAGGCTTTTTGCCTTCTTTAGAAAGTATTCTGCATAGTTCTGCTGCTTTTCTCCCATTATCCGCTTCACCCACTACTTCATGACCAGATTTTTCAACAATAGATTTCAAAGCCATCCTCATAAAAGCTGCATCATCAACAATCAATACTTTCATCAAAGTGCCTCCTCGCAACTTAATTTGTACACTGACGCTAATAGATTGGTGCCGGAAGCACTTCATTTAGTACTTTTGTTATAGGCTTCTATTAATTCTTCCGGTAAAAGCGATTTACTGAAACAAACACCCTTTATTTTCGGATAAAAGAACTTAAGGCTCAGTACTTTCCAAATTCTTTATCATCAAGCACGATTTGTGGTCTGCTTCTTGCTCCGGCAACATTTTTTTCGTTCACATTATTCAATGTTAATTTTCCTTGTCGCTTATCTTTTTTTTCAATCATTTCTTCAACCATGCGGAGAATATCCGGACTCAACTTGTCAAGACTCGTGAATTTCTTATCATTAGCATCTCTTAACTTGACATTTTGCACTGTTTGTTTTAGCATTTCAGCCTGGCCGGATAGTTCCTCACTTGCAGAAGCTCCTTCCTCCGCAGTCGCAGAAGTGGTCTGTATAACCTGTGATACCTGTTCAATAGCCTGGTTGATCTGTGAAATGGCACTGGCCTGTTCATTGGAAGCTGATGCAATATGACCAACAAGCTCTGCTGCTTTGGTAATACTATCAACAATTTCGTTCAATGCCTGTGCAGTATTATTTGCAATTTTTGTTCCCAAACCAACTTTTTCAATTGACCCTTCTATCATAGACGTTGTTTCTTTTGCCGCATCTGCACTTTGCTGTGCCAGATTTTTTACTTCTTCCGCCACTACTGCAAAGCCTTTACCATACTGTCCTGCCCTCGCGGCTTCAACCGCTGCATTCAATGCAAGAATGTTGGTCTGGAATGCAATATCGTCTATTACCTTAATGATTTTGGAAATACTTGTTGATGATTCATTAATATCATGCATAGCCTGAACCATTTCCTTCATCTGGTCATTGCCTTTAACTGCATCCTCTTTTGCTGTAAGGCTTAATTCATCTGCCTTAGTTGCATTGGTAGCATTCTGCTTTACCTGTGTGGCCATTTCCGTAATGGATGACGTTATCTCTTCAATTGCGCTTGCCTGTTCCTCCGAGCCTTGGGATAATGACTGGCTTGAATTGGAGATTTGCCCTGCTCCAGCTGCTACCTGTTCTGAAGCACCATTAATTTCTCTAAATATATCATTCAGAGAGTTGACAATTTTATTAAGAGAGTCTGAAATAATGGCAAAATCGCCTTTGAACTCCCTGACATTCAAAATATTAAAGTTTCCTTGTGCAATTTCTGATAGTATATTTCCTATTTCCTCAATAACTTTATTTAAAGTTACTGTTGTAGAACTCACTGCATTTGTCAGAATTGCATAATCTCCTTTGTAATCACCTTTAACAGTTAAACTCAAATCTCCTATACCAATATGCGACATAACTTCAGTTACTTCTTTCATTGGTTTAGCCACTGCATCAAGAGTATTGTTTAACTCCTTTACTATATTTCCATATTCGCCTTTAAATTTTTCCACGTCTGCTCTTGCGCTCAAATTACCATCTTCTGCTGCGGCTGAAAATTTAGTTGTTATATCTATTAATGCTTGTATAGATTCCATCATGCTGGTAAATGCCGGTACAATGTGGTCATTCTCAGATCTCTTCCCTATCTGGCGGAAATTTTCAAGTTCGCTTATATCACCATTAGAAATTTTTTCTGCAGTGTCCTGTAATTTTAAAAGCCTCTTCTGCACATCATTTATGGCATTTGCCAATATGGAGAAATCCCCTTTGTAGTCTGTGTTCATGGACTGAGTATAATCGTTAAGTGCCGTCTTTTTAAGTATCTCAGTAGCTTCACTAAATGGCTTTACCACTGCCTCAAGAATATTGTTTATTCCGACAACTATTTCCTTATATCCGCCTTTGAAACCTTCAGCATGGCCTCTTGTATTAACAATATTACCGTTAATATTTTCAGCAGCTATCATCTTGACTTCATTTATAACGTTCTGAATGGTCTGCATCATATCAACCATTGCGGGTACCAATTTATCATTTTCAGACCGCCTGCCTACTTCGCTAAGCTCCTCAAGTCTACTGATATCACCATTTGATACTCTGATGAATGCGTCCTCAACACTCAAAAGTCGAGTGCGGACAGTATTAATATTACTCGAAAATTCCAACAGCTGTCCTTTATAGTTACCTTCCATTTCTTTAGTAAAATCGTTGTTTGCCATCTCTCCCAATATATTGCCTGCTACATTCATAGGCCCTGATATAGCCTCAATTGATGCATTGATATAATTGCCTATTTTTGCGTACAGTCCGTTATATTCCGAAGTGTCTATACGGCTTTCCAGCTTGCCATCTTTTATTTTATTTGACAGGTCTTCCATATCCTTTGCTAATTTATTATCTGACTCCTTTATTTTTGACATATACTGGTTCAGTTTAATAAATTGGTCTCTTTCGGTTCTGACATAATTACCCCCATCTGGAACTACCAAGTCAATATTGGTATCTCCATTCATAAGCTTTCTCAGGTTCCTTTCCAACCGATCGATTCCTTCATTCTGGTAGTTTATTATCTTGCTTTTTTTAAAAAGTTGCATAATATCACTCCTGTCTAATTATTATTATCATTACCGGCTTCTACACCTATGCTATTTTGCTTATTGCTTGAGCATCATTATTATTTATAAGTCTCTCACAATCGAGTATCAATTTGACCTCTTTCCCGACCTTACCGATTGCTTTTATATACTTGTTTTCCGCCTCTTTGTTCATATCAGGTGGAGGTACGATATCCACATCTGCGATAGATAGAACCTCTGATACATTATCAACTATCAAGCCTATAGAAATATCCTTCACTTCAATAACAATGACGCATGTCCTGTCATTATATTCTACGGGTTTCTTTATAAACCTTATCCTTACATCCATTACAGGTATTATCTTTCCCCTTAAATTGATAATTCCTTTTATATACTCTGGTAGTTCAGGTACTTCTGTGATTGGCTGGATGCCTATTATTTCGGTTACGAACTTTATTTCGATAGCATACATTTCCTTTCCTACGGAAAATGTCAGGAACTTGCCTTTCTGCGTATCCTCCACCAGTTGTAGTGATTCTTCAGGTATTTCTGCCATATTCATCTCTCCTTCCTTTCTATGAGTAGCAGTAAGCATATGTAAGTCATATAGAAAACCTTGTTATGAAATGTTTAGCAGCCTCGAAACATCCATGATTAGGCTGATATCTCCACTTCCCATTACTGCACATCCGGAAATACCATTAACTTTTTTGATGTATCCCGGCATTGCTTTTACAACCACCTGCTGTTCCCCCATCAGTTCATCAGCAAACAAGCACATAACCCTTGACTCGTTTTCAACCACGATAATAATGCCTTCTTCCAAATTGGTAGTATCAGGCTGTACCTTAAAGAATTCATGCAGCCGTAAAATAGGGCAACAATCCCCTCTGATCATCATCATCTCACTTTTGTTGGCCTCATCCTTAATTACAGTAGATTCTTGAGCCTTGAAAGATTCTTTTATTGAAGTGATGGGGATAACATAAATTGATTTTCCCACTCTTACCTTCATTCCATCTATAATTGCCAGTGTTAAGGGGATTTTTATGGTTATTGTTGTTCCAATTTCCATTGAACTATCCACCCGGACAGTTCCACCCACTTCTTCAATATTTTTATTTACTACATCCATTCCTACTCCCCTTCCGGAAAATTCATCAACTTCTTTCTTTGTAGAGAATCCCGGCAAGAAAATGTAGGAATAGATTTCCCTGTCAGTTAATTCGTTCTCAGGCTTCTTCAACAAGCCCTGTTTTTTTGCCTTTTGCAATATGTTTTCTCTATCAAGCCCCTTCCCATCATCTCTTACGATGATCCATACATCCCCACCCTCATTCCTTGCTTCCAGTGTTATTTTGCCTGAACGGGACTTACCTTTTTTTTCTCTTTCCTCAGGAGACTCAATGCCATGATCTACAGCATTCCGTACCAGATGAATAAGAGGATCCGATAAATGCTCAATAATATTCTTGTCAACTTCAGTTTCTTCTCCGATAAACTCCAGTTTTACATCTTTATCAAGCTTCTTCCCCATATCCCTGACTATGCGGTGCATTCTCTGAAACGTAGCCGATAAAGGCACCATACGAATGGACATAACAGCATCTTGTATCTCGTTGGTCACCTTCTGGAGTTGTCTGGAGGCTTTATTGAAACTGTTTAAGGCAAGCCCTTCCAATTCAGGGTTCTGGATAACCATATCCTGCATTATTACAAGCTCACCTACCAGATCCATGAGAATATCAAGTTTGGATATATTAACGCTTATCATACTCTGTTTTACAGTTATTTGGTTATTATCTCTGCCTGTATTATCATTTTCTTCTGAAGAGTGTTTGTTTTTTATTGGACTTATGGTCTCAAGTTTTATGTCTTTCATAAAGAGGGTATTGGATAGAAGTGTTTTAACATTATCAATGCAGAGGTCAGTTCGAAACTGAATTTCAAAACCGTTTGATCTTATGATTTCAATAGTTTCCTGATCCTCAATAATATCTTTCGGGCAATAACTGATTACATTCGCCACTTTTTCCAAGTTATGCATGAGAGTAAAAGCTCTGATATTTTCCATTTCACAACCATCTTCAAAAAATATCAGGGCTTTGAAATGGTTTTCTCCGGTTACTTCAGGTACTTCATTATTTTTTTGCATGTTAAAATCCGTGCTTACAGCTTTGGGCTTCTGCAAACCGTTTTCATTTTTTAATAATGAAAGGAATTCATTTATCTCCTGTACAATAATAGACACATCATTGTCAAGGTTACTACCTATCTGGATTGCATTTACTTCGTTTTTTAAAAAATCCAGACTTCTTAGCACAACATCTACAAGAGTGGAATAATCCACATTTTCGGGTTGGTTCTCACGTATATGGTAGAATACATCCTCCAAAGAATGTGAAAGGGACACAATACTATTAAAATTCATCATGGCTGCTGAACCTTTAATAGTGTGTACAATTCTGAAAACTTCATTGATCTGAATTCCAATTGAATTTGCTTCTTCGTTGTTTAATATTATGTTTTCTAGTTGCGATATCAATTCGAACGTCTCAAAAACAAAAAGTTCAAGCATAGGTTCACTGTCTAAGTTGTTTGCCAAAATGTCCACCCCGTCCTCATTTGTATTATCCGTGGAGCTAATTAACATTAGTGTTGCTCATTCAGTAAACTCGTGTTGAAAAAATAAAAATCGTTCTTTATATATATCTCTTTCCATAAACAGTCTTAGATACTTCTATATGTAACATAGTACATAATTTGAGTCTAATGTCATAATCTTGCAAAGTAAATAGTATATGGATATCTGTCACGGCACTGTCATTGACAAATATATCAAGAATCTGTAATTAAGTTAGTATTTGTGTGATATATAGGTTATTATGTTAAAAAATACAATAAAATTGGGGTGAATTTCATGGAGGATTGTCTTAATTTCAGTGAATGTTTAAATAAGCTGCTTTCCTGTGCAAATATTAAATTCAGCAGTCTGGCAAAGGGAATCAATATAGACCCATCCCTTGTAAACAGATGGATACACGGCAGCAGGGTTCCCACGTATAGTTCAAATTATGTAGAGCTTATTGCGAAATACATATGTAGCTGTATTAATAACTCATTTCAGGAAAAAATCATACAGGATACCTTGGATCTAATAATAAGTAAGCAAAAATGTAAAAAAGAAATGTGTATCTATGAAAAAATGATCTTTGTTCTTAAAGAGGCACAGGGCTGTTCTATTGAAATGAAAAGAAAACCGCAACCAATGACTAAAACGGCTGAAATGAAATCAATCCCCAGATTTTCAAACTTTGATTCCTCCAATTTCGAAGTTTTTCCGGACTACTTTTTTAGTTTTCCAAAAGTTGAGACCAAAATAATTACAGGTAATATGGAAGTGCATAAAAGCATGATTGCCCTGATTCAGGCAGCTTCTCAAAAAGAAGGAAAGGAAGAAGACCCTATTCTGATCACATATAATAAAATTACAAGTACATTACCTGTTAATGAAGATAAAGCTTTTTTACCTATCTGGGATAAAGCTACAAGGGATGCCCTTAATAGAGGCTGGAATATCGTACCATTAATAAGAGTTGACAATAATATTGATAGAATGATGAAAATTATACACGATTTAATGTCATTTCTCGCAATAGGTAATTATACGCCATATTATATGAATAGGTATTTTATGTTTTCAACAGGAAGAGAAATGCTTGTAGTTCCTGGAATCGGTGCAATGATAACCTTTCCTGCAGTATCACCTTCCCAAATAGAATGCGCTTTGTATGTTGAAGATAAAAATGTTGTCAAAATGTTTTTCAGACACTTTTATTACCTTCTTTCAATGACGCAGCCCTTAGTAAGAATATATTCTCCAGAAGAAAGTAAAGTATTTTTATGGAAGCTTATCGAATATGAAGAAAGATATGGAAGCAGATGCCATTATGCAAAAGATATTAATTCCCTGACTGTACCATCCAACCTCTATGAAAGATATCTGAAAACAGTTGATAAACCTTTGAGTGAACTGACAGAAGCGATTAATCTGCATAAAAGAAGATTAGGGGCATTTATTTCTAATGTCAAGGATTATAAATACAAAGATATATGCACAATAGAATCAATAGAAAGATTAATACATTATTTGCAATATCCTTCAGATAACCTTTCCATGCTAAGTGAGTGCAAACCGACAAAAGAAAATATAATCGAGCATATAGAAAATATTATCTTCCTGCTGGAAAAGTATAAAAATTATGAAATGGCTATTGTTAATGAAACCCAGCTACATCATGATATAAAGTCTATCTGGATAATTGATGGGAAGGCTACAGCATTCACCAAAACAAAGAGTTCAGGAAATATGGATAATAACAGTTATAAATTAATTGATCAGGAAATATACATTTCTTTTAATGAGACAACGGTTGTAAGTACATTCAAAGAGTACTTCATGGATCTTTGGGATAGTATTTCTCCAATTAATAAAGAAAAAAAAGAGGTAATAGCATGGTTAAAAACACAGATAGAGCATTTAAAAGGCAGGGAATATAAGCCATTTACTACACCGGAATATACGATGGATATGTAGTTAATTTTGCCAGTTTAAATAACTTATTCTTCTTGGAACAAAAATTATTAAATTTATGATTTCAATATTGCCAGATTTTTCAGTAATTATGTTGAGGATTCTGGCAATATTAAATTTTTGAACCAAGCTCTATTGTATTATCCGTATTTTCACCGCAAGTTCAAAAAAGAGTAAATTATCTGTGGTATGTTTTCCAGAGATGCTTGCTGTTCAACAGCTCCTAAATCATAAGCAACCTTGGGCATGCCATATACTACACTGGATTGTTCATTCTGTCCTGCCGTCCTTGCACCATTTCGCCTCATAGCAAGCAAACCTTTTGCGCCATCGTAGCCCATCCCTGTAAGGATAACACCTATCGCATCCTTACCTGCCTCCTGTGCTACCGATTGAAAAAGCACATCAACAGACGGACAGTGCCCATTGACTTTTTCACCTTTAAAACATTCGACCTTATAAGTACTGCCTAATTTTACAACTTTCATATGCTGATCTCCTGGGGCAATCAATACACACCCCTTCTGTACGATATCCCCTGTCTGCGCTTCTTTTACATGAAGTCCGACTGAATTATCAAGCCTTTGTGCATACATTTTCGTAAACACAGGTGGCATATGCTGGACTATGACAATCCCTGGCATATCATTTGGAAGAGACTCCAGTATTGCAAGTATTGCTTCTGTCCCGCCGGTAGAAGCACCAATTGCAATAATTTTGTTTTCCCAATGGGGCATTATTGTATGGCTTATTACTTTTTTTGCATCCATTTTCCATTGTGACAGGTTTGCTGTTGAAGCAATTTTAATCTTTATTACTAATTCATTTATATAACTCTCAATACTTTTATCAGCTTTCATATCCGGCTTGGCAACAAATTCAACTGCCCCTGCATTCAAGGCATCAAAAACATTTTCATTTAGCGCACTTATCACAATTACAGGCAGAGGGTACTGGGGCATGAGCTTACGCAGGAATTCTATCCCATTCATTTTCGGCATTTCCACATCAAGTGTCATAACATCCGGTTGGTATTTAACTATCTTATCACGAGCATCGTAAGGATCTGTAGCAGTAGCAACCACCTCAATACCTGGGTCAGCGGAAATTGCTTTGGATATAAACTCTCTGTATAAAATTGAATCATCGACAACAAGAACCTTGATTTTTTTCATAGTCATCATTTGCTTTATTCCTTTCGATAAATTGCCATTGATATTATATCATTCTAAAACCAAATAAAAAGATAAAATTTTACGAAGGGACGCAGGGACTGTCCCCTTGTCCCTAGAAGCAATAGATAAACATAAATCTTTTTTATTTCCAGTTAATGTTTATAGTATTTTTCACGATAAATTATATACATAGGAATAAATTAATAATTCATCTTGATCACCGAGGATAATTAGGAAATTGGGAGGTTGGTAATGAGAATATTCGCTGCACTTAGCCAATATGGACAATATGAAAGTAATTTGCGATCAGGCATAGATAAAAATGATAACTTTATGGGCGTTATGTCCGCAGCATCCACACCGGTAGAAAAGCAGGAGGATGGAGATGTGCTTGGAATTTCTATGAATGCACAACCGGGAACAAAAATTTTCTGGGGGATGAAAGCTAAGTATGCAAGCTGTTCTACCTCCGATAATCCTATTATTTATGTTGAAACAAATTATGGCGGAAAAACAGTGTCTTATAACATCAATATTAATAACATAGACCCGAGCAATGCATCAAGGTTAGAAATGTTTGCGTTATGTTCTTACGCAGATAATATGGGAATAGGTGATAAGAGTACTTTCGGTACATATAGTACATTGCGCACTTTTGAAGAAATGGCAAACCATAACGGATATATTGGCACTCAGGGAGAACTTAACGGATTTAATCAATTTCAGAGTGAAAAATTGGATTGGGTTGATATGAGTAAACAAGTAATGGCCTTATTATTTAAATGCAATGATTTAATACAGTATAGCAAAGGCTTAAGCATAATGGACTTATTTTCAAAAACAAATCTGTTAAGTAAAACGAGATGTTGATCAATATTTATAGGAATGGTCAAACAAACCTAAAGGGACAGTTATCAACTATTATATTTTTATAGAATAACCTGAGCAGATTTGTTTTTCAAATATTTTTTTAAATCCTAAAATTTTCTATGATTTGTTATTCATATTATATCAATAGAAAATATATCAAGAATACATAAGTTTACAAAAATCCATGAATTATAAAAGGCTACTTTTCAGTAGCCTTTTATAAAGGAATTTCAAGGATTTGAGTTAATCAAATCTCCATTTTGTAAATTTGAGTTTACTTGATTTATATAAAAAAGATAATTTTTTTAAGTGTGCGCAATACTGGGAAA
>JAUZPR010000106.1 GCA_030705825.1 Bacillota bacterium
AATCCTGAGTCGCAGTCAAAAAAAGCCGAATTGGCATTTTACCCTGAACGCTGTATTGGGTGCGGGAATTGCGTTAACGCTTGTCCTAACGGATGTCATGTTTTGAGTCAAAACCGGCACCAACTATGCCGTAGCAATTGTGAAACATGCGGTTTTTGTACAAGACATTGTTCTTCTGAGGCTCTTGCCCTGATAGGCAGACCTGTGACAGTTGATGAAGTTATAAATTATGTTTTGGAAGACAGCCCGTTTTACAACGTATCAGGAGGTGGCATGACTATTTCAGGCGGAGAGCCCATGTTTCAGCCTGAGTTCACGTTGGAGCTGCTTAAGGGTGCAAAGGGGTGTAACATTCATACCTGTATGGAAACTTGCGGTTTCTGTGAACCGGAGCATTTAATAAGAGCTGTTCCATATACCGATTTATTTCTCTTTGATTTAAAGGCAACTCCAGATGTACACCAACGCTTGACAGGTGCACCTCTTGGTCCCATTCTTGATTCGCTGCTTGCCCTTGACCAGGCCGGAGGCAGGATAGTCCTACGCTGTCCTCTTATCCCAGGTGTTAACATGAACGAAAGCCATATTAAAAATATTGCACAAACTGCCGGGGCATTAAAAAATATTATAGAGATAAATCTGGAAAGGTATCATCCTATCGGTATCTCAAAATGCCAGGCAATAGGAAGGAAACCTGAATATACCGAAACTAAAATGGTTGGTACTGAAGAAGCGGGAAGTTTTATGAAAGTGCTGAACAGTATGACCGAGGTACCAGTGACTGTTGTCTGAACGTATTTTTCTTAAAGTAAAGGTGATCAAAATCACATTGAAAAAGCAGACGGTATTTAATCATAGTGTCTGCTTTAATATCTATCTCGATCTACATTTTAAATTCTCTTAATTCCTTCAAATAATGGTTGGCTTCCCTTAACACATGATCACTCAGCAGAGGGAGTATAATCGACCTTATTTTACATGCAAGTATTCCCTGCGTTCCTTGGGCTTTAAAGTTTCTGATATTGATTGCAGCAGACATGCTGCGGCGTGTTACACCAGGCGAAAGCTGAAGATTATTGTAAGCTGCCCTGGCTGCCCTTAACAGTTCATCAAATTGACCGGCAAATCCATTGGCCTTCTGAATCAAATCCTCCTCCGTAGGGTCTAAAAGTCCGCGGATGAACTTGGAGTGCTCTCCCATTATGTTATTCCAGAAGATTTCAGCTATTGCTGCGGTCCTGGGGCCATCTGTCAGGCTCTGATAACTTTGCAGCGTTTGAAGATGCTGCAAGTAATGTTCAGCTTCTCTGGTCACGTGCTCCATCATAAGCGGATACATATTTGTAAACATCTTGCAGGAAAGGACGTTGGTAATAAGGGCTCTCTGAGTTTGTATAGCAGTTGCTAGAAGGACAATTATCTGGCGGTTAAGTGTATTTACCGATTGTTCAATCATGGGACCGGCTGCAGAAGATGAAGTATTTGATAATGCAGCTTCCTGCCTTGTAATTTCGGTATTTATAGGCAAACCTGTATAGTTTTGCGTTGCTATTTCCGCATTATAAGTGTAAGGTGTAATAATATCGCCAGCGGCTAAGGACTGCGGCCTGACAACTCCTCGTGCCAATGATATGGTGTTAATCAATAGAGCTTCGAATTTGTTTTTTATATTCATTATAGCCGGTACCTGGTTTGAATCCTTTAAAGTAAGTGCAGCAGCGGCAAATATTAAGTGTTCTTTCATGATCCTCAGGAAAAAGAGGTTGGTTTCAATGGACTGCCTTACGTATTCAGTCGAAGTCAGCATAATATACCTCCTGTTCTATTCAATTAAAAATAGTTCAGTACACATTATGTCGACTTTGCATAAAATGCTACTTCTTTGGGAGCATCAAATAGGCTCTACTTTTCAACCCAGTTGTTTGGTTCGAAATAGTCTGTATAAACACCATATACTCCCTTATCCCTCAGTTTTACATATTCGTTATAGTCGTTGACAGTATGGGCAAAAACAGGAATATTGAGGTTTGATAAATTCCCAACGAATTCTGCACTTGCTTTTGCTTGATCCATAGCCACGCCAAACAGTATATTCTTGCTGCAAAAATCCAGTATCTGTTTTTCAGTGCTTTTAAGTTTATATAATGTAAGTATTATATTTTCATATCCAAGTTCCCTGACTTTGTCATATTCATCAAATGAATATATTTGAGGTATCAGATTTGAATATGTTTTAGGATATTGCTCCTTTATCATTGACAGCAGTTTAACATTATCCCCTTTGACATCAGTGATGATGTAGGCATCAGAATGCTTATTAAGCCATTCTTCAAGCATGCCGAGATCCATGAACTGCAGACCCATTATGGTCGCTCTGCTTTTGAAATCACTATAGGTCGGTACTGCGGTGGAGTATTTAGTATTCATATACCAGTTCAGATTTCCCCAATCATGTACAAATACAGGAATGCCGTCAGAAGTCCAGTCAACATCAAGCTCCAGGCACCTGAATCCTTTATTGTAGGAACTGTCAAGCGCCTGTATGGAATTAGTAAGCCGTAGCCCATTTACAACCCCACCGGCATGTGCGATCAGACGCGGTGCAGCAGGACCGCTATTTCCGCTTGCGGTAATAACGCCTATGGTTATGAATGCCGTAATGAAGATTGCGGCAAGTACGACTGCTCTTTTTTTAATCATTAGAAGGACTCCTTTTAGAAAACAAATGAAAATATGTAAAGGTTTTATATACAATAATATCGATTTAAAATGCAAATATATTAGATAGAATATTCACATATTATAAAATTAATGTGTATCGGGCATGATGCATAGCAATATAAAGATAAATCTTTTCATTACTTCCTCTTTAATAAATCGCTATAACAGCTCCGGGTAGCCGGAGCTTTAATATTACTGTCGGGACTTGCATCAGGTATTATAAAAACAGATAATAAATCCAATAATATATAAGAAAAATAATTATAGAAATAATCGAAGAAGGGGATGTTCTTTTGAAAAAGATAATTCCAAACATCACAATTGATAACTGTAAGGAAGCAATTGAATTTTACAAGGATGTATTCGGAGGACAAATCAAAAACCTTCAGCTGGCAGACGGAAAGGAAATGTTTAAAGGACATGAAGGGAAAATAGTACATGCCGAACTGGTTATTAATGAAGATTGTATAATATACATGAATGACAGTTTGGGTGGTATCAGTACAGCCGGTAATATTTCCTTGCTGCTGCAGCTGGAAGGACAGGACGAAATAAACAATCTGTATTCCAAACTGAGTAAGGGTGCAAAGATAACCTATGAGCTTCAAAAAACCTTCTGGGGCTCTTATCATGCGGTATTGACAGATAGTTACGGGACAAATTGGCAATTGGATTATGCTGTAAGATAAATATAAAGTGGTTTAATAAAAGTACAGGAGATTTTAACTTAATAATGTTAATTATTCTCTTTTAATTGAATCGTATATTGTTTTGATTCCGTGTCTTACCTGTTCATTGGATAATGATGCGATGGACAGCCTAATGCCATTTATATCTGAATCTTTAACCAGGAACTGCTTTCCGTCACTAACCTTTACGCCCAAGTCCAAAAGCTTTTTTGTCAAAACCGTTGAATCAATTTGATTATGAAGGTTCATCCAGAATATATAACCGCTTTCTTCAGGCCTTATATATCTGTATGCCTTGTCAAGATATTTGATCTGCTCTGTAAAAACCTTGTTCTTATTTTCATAAGTATTTCTGATTTTTCTAATTTGAGCAAGATACATCCCGCTTGTAATAAACAACTCCAATGCACCCTGGGAAAGAACAGATGTATTAATATCATAGCATCTTTTAACCCTTAAAAATTCTTCAAGAAGTTCATCCCCAACAATTACACACCCAAGCCTTACACCCGGCATAAAGCTCTTCGAAAAGCTTTTAAGATAAATAACCCTGCTGTTTATATCATAGTAAAACAAGGGCAGATTCCTGCCTTCAGCTTCAATATCTGCAAGAAAATCATCTTCTACTATGTATACGTTATATTTCACAGCAAGCTCAATAAGCTGTTTTTTTTGATTGAGGTGCAGGTGAGTACCCAAAGGATTATGAAACCTTGACATAGTATAGAAGAATTTTATGTCCTCCTCTTTGAAAATTTTCTCTACTGCTTTCATGTCAAGTCCGTTTTCATTCCTTCCAACCGTAACAAATTCGCACCTGCTGAATTCAATAATTCCTTGTGCCTCAGCATATGTCGGTTGTTCAATCAGAATCTTTTTCCTGCCGCCGGGAAAGTTCATACAGCTCAAAATGCTGAATCCCTGGTGTGCACCATTGGTTATACAAATATTATCAGGCTTCGTGTATATATTCTGCGTCATAAAGTAATTGGACGTGGCTTTTCTCAGGCTGTACAAGCCTTGAGTATCACCGTACTCAAAAAGCTCGCTTTTATAAATATCTACTGCTCTATTGATGCAGTGATTGAATTCCCTGAAGGGAAGCATCTTTTCATCAGGAGTTATCTGCGAAAAGTCTATCATTCTGTCCGGTGAATTTTTGTCTGTGTGGCCGTCAATCACGTAATATCCGCTCTTTGGAATCGAATAGATGACATGTTTTTCTTCAAGCTCTTCATAAGCTCTTATGACTGTTGATTTGTTTACATCGTATTTACTGGACATTTTCCTGACAGAGGGAAGTCTGGTGCCATTTTTATAAAAGCCACTTTTAATATTCTCCATTACACTTTGAATCACTTCTTCATATTTCATAAATACCTCACAATGTACCGGTACAGTTAACGTTTTTATGCATTGACCCTGTTTATTATAACATTTATACTTAAGAAAAAACAGTTTTTTACAAGGAAGGCGGAATTCATACCGTGATTAAAAACCGGAAGAGTGCAGTCGCAGCAATGATTATTACAGCTGTTTTATGGAGTTCGGGTGGAATGCTGATTAAGATGGCAAACGGAAGCCCGCTGGCTATTGCAAGTGGAAGAGCAGGTCTTGCTGCATTGGTAATAATGTTTTATACCAGGTTCAGGTTTGAAAGGATATCCTGGAACTCAGCTATAGGTATTCTTACATACAGTTTTACCGTCATTGGCTTTGTAATAGCCAATAAACTGACGACATCCGCAAATGCAGTACTTCTGCAGTTCACTTCACCTGTTTGGGTAGCCTTGTTTTCACGTTTCTTTTTAAGAATCAAGATATGTTACTCAGATATCCTGTCAATTATAATACTTTTAGGCGGAATGGTACTGTTCTTTGCAGGAAAATTGAATTCAGGAATGTTTCTGGGTAACCTTGTCGCACTTTTAACGGGAATATCCTTTGCCGGCTTTATTGTCTCTTTGAAAACTGTTGACAAGGGTAAAACCATATATCCGATCATGTATGGAAACATCCTTACCTTTATTGTCGGCCTGCCCTTTTATTCAAGGGAGTTATTCCTTCCCCACAGCATAACAGGTTTATTATTACTTGGACTATTCCAGGTAGGATTGGCATATATTCTTTATTCCCAAGCAATTGAGTATCTAAGTGCTTTGGACGGTATCATCATTCCGATTCTGGAGCCTCTTCTAAATCCCGTGTGGGTAGCTTTAACAGTTGGTGAACATCCGAGCCGGTATGCCGTACTTGGGGGAGTAATTATTTTAATTACAATGATAGGGAGAAGTATTTACCAAACAAAGTACCATAGGGTAAATGCATAAAATTATTTACACTCCCTTTTATTCCATCCCCTGTACTTTTTTAATAATGCTGCTGTATTTATGTCATCGGAGCATCTTCCTTAATGACAAATCTTCCTATGAAACTAGAAGCAATAAATAAAACTATGGAATCTAATCCGCTTCTTAAAAGCGATTGAGGCATAGTTCCTTTCATTATCAAGCCTATAAAACTATTAAATATAATCCAATTCAACCCTATAATGATTAGCAACCTTATTGGTATACGATTCCGTTTACTATCTTTAGCTAACACAGGATACAATATTATGTAAATACTCCCCAGCATTATTCCGAATAAAACAGTCCATGTATAACACGGAAGGGCATATTTATCACAATTGTTATTTATAATGCCTGTTTCATAGCCTATTGTCCGTTCTATTAAAAAGCCAACAGTTATAATTATAATTGCATAAAAATTCTTTGCCTTTTTAATATGAGGAATCAGGGGTACTTTATGATATTTCTTCACTGCAATCAATGCAATAACTATACATAAAACAATTACGGGTATTGCATCTCCCAACCCCATAAAAAATTGATATTTTATAAAATTAAATCCATATGTACTAAACGGTGATGATTCAACAACAACCTCCTGCATTCCAACCAGGTATATCAAAGCAAAAGAAATTCCCAAACGGATACCTATCTGCAGGTTTGATACATTAGTTCTATTACAAATAAACATAACTGAAAATGTACATTGAATGTATAATATCAAAAAGTAACTTACAGCAATGATTGGAAAGCCGAACTGCTTTACCAAAATACCATCCAGTTTGGAAAAATCCACCGAAGCAGGCACAATTGCATGCACACCTATTGCGAATGCCGCGGAAAAGAATATGACCAGCAAACTTATAAGAAATCTCCTGTTTTTAGTTATTTCCTTTGTACTCATGAAAGTTCCTCCAAAAGTATTTCATCTTCTACTATTAACAAAAATGTCTTAGCTTTTAAATGTTAAGACTGTAGTTAAGTAAGATCCTCTAACCTTGGCAAATATCTTTAGCAAATTTATCTATAGCAGCTTCATTCAATTCCAAAATGTCATTACTTTGGTGACTGATTGCCTTGGTTATCATTTTTTCGAAAAAGCCCAGCTTACTGAATATTATTTCCGATCCGAATATTTCTTTGGCTTTTGCATGGCTGTAGAGCTCAGGTGGAAATGAATCGGTCAGTTCCTTGGATCTTGCATTTTCCTCAGGACTGCCCGCACAGATAAAAAGCCCAATTTTTTTATTCATAAGCAGCGGAAGATTTTTTGAAACATAGTTTGTCAGTTCCTTTTGTATTCTGCCCATATATATGGATCCACCGAGAATTATTGTATCATATTCATCCAATGAGGGAGCAGCCTGCTTCATAGCATTAACTGATTGAACCTGGCCAGTCAGTTTTTCCTTTAATAAATTTGCTGCTTTTTCAACACACCCGTGTTTAGTAGTATAAATTATCAGACTGTTCATGTAATTCCGCTCCTTTTATAATTTCTTTCCTTTTTCCAGGGCATTTTCAACCGCCTTAAGTATAACTCTGCTGCTTAGAGTAGCACCGCTTACAGTGTCAACACCAAGGGACTGGGCATTTATAATTTCCTTTGTTATTTTTTCAGCCTTTTTACCCAGACCGCATTTGTGCTCAACTATCTTTATATCTGTTATTTTATTATCCTTTACACTCACATTGACTACGGCTTTTACGGGACTTTTCTCGTATTCTCCCGTGTAAGAGCCGTCTTTTATGGAACTCATATCTACGGTACCTATATTAATTACAGGTACAGGCCTTGACTTTATGTAGAAGAACATCGCTGTTCCTGCAACTACAACTACAGCTATTACAATTGCGGAAATTTTTAAGAATTTTTTCAATTTTATCACCCTCTCTTAATCTTCAAGATATACCTTTCTGTATATGTCCTTTGCTCCCATCTTTTTTGCCGTCGACCGGGACATATGGTTTAAAATTGCCGCAAAGGGCCTATAGGCAATTTTAGGGACTTTTACTGTCAATAATTCCTGAGCTTCATGGGATATACATTTGCCCTCCAGTATGTCGTTAACCGCCGCCTTAAAACCTGATGTTATTTTTGCTCCCTTTTTACCGAGATCTTCCATGAGCTTTCCGTTTATAATAGCCCCACCGCCATAAGCAAGACCACCCAGCCAATTCATACCGACTGATTCGGAAAAGCATCTGCAGGTTCCGAGAATAGCTTTGAAAAGGCTTATATCTGGGAACCCATTCTGGCTTACTGCAAAAAAACCCTTACCTTTAATTGTTTCTGCAAATTCACTGCGGATTTTTTCAAAAAGCCATATTACAGGGGAGGGAAGTGTATCCACATAGTAGGGGCATACCAATCCGACAATATCGCAAGCAGAAATTAAACTGCCCAGGTCTTTTAAATCCTTATTTCCATCATAGTAATCTATAATATGTACAATTTCGGCTTTGCTGCCACGTTCCTCGACAAGCTTTTTGATTGTAAGCGAAAAGCTGTAGGAGGTACCTTTTTTACGCGGGCTTCCGTTAAGGATAACCATATTTTTATTTTTCATATTCGGTTTTGCTCCTTTAATAGCACTTTTAGTTCATTTACTGCTTTTTCGACGCTGTCTTGGGGGTTTAATAATAATACTTCATAAGTAGACGACATGTTTAAGGCATTTTTTGAAACCAACTCTTTGAAATTGTCCTCTTGGTTGGGTATATTTTCTTCTATAATTCCTATTCCTATTATATGTTTGCTTCCGTATCTCATAGGATGGAGCAGATGTCCTCCTTTTACCATGTACAAGGGCATTCCGAGCGGCATAAATCTGTCTATTGCTTTTTTAAGCTGTGAAGAATACCCTCCGAATCTTACGGGTGTCATAAATACGATAATTTCACCTTTAGCAAAAGCCTTCATAATAGGGTGAATTTCATCATTAATAATGCATTTGCCTGGCGATTTTATACCACAGGCTCCACATGACCTACACGGCTGTATGCTCATATCTTTCAGCTTGAAATAGCTGAACTGGTTATCATCGGCAAACATGTCCTTCAGAATTTTCTCATAACAATTTTCCTGTTCGGTCCCATCAAGAATAACAATTTTCATAGCGACCCCCGCTCGATTTTATATAATTGGCTTTCCTAAAAGCATACTGTCAATTGTAATATTTAAATGGTGTTCTATAAGTTTATTCTTCTGCTGGTCGTCCAGGTTGTTTTCAATTATTAGTCTGACAATAAGACCAAAAGTTGATGACCATAAAACCTGAGCCGTCAATTCTATCAAATCGTCATCTGCATCACATAAAATTTCTTTAAGACATTTGCACATCATACCTATTGCAGGTCTTTGAAGGGAAGCATCCTTAAACAGCACCGAAGTATATGCCAATATCTTTGGAGAACTGTTTATCATAATAGCCTTATATTCTTCCGGCATCTGCAAAGCGGCTTCTATGTATTTCCGGGCCATACCCCTGATCTTTTCCACAGGGTTTTCAGTTGATGTAAGTATGGAAGAAAATGAGCCTATGATTTTTTGATATTTTGTCTGAATAATGAAGTTTATTAAATCTTCCTTGTCCTGAAAGTAATGATAAATTATAGCTGGTGAATATTCTATCCTTTCGGCTATTTTTCTTATTGAAAGTTTTTCAAAACCCTCTTCTCCAACTATTTCATTGGCAGTTTGTAGAATAAGACTCCGTTTTTCCTCTTTTTCCCGTTCTTTGCGTTCTTTTACTGTCATTTTAAATCTCCTTGTTTGCTAAACACCGTTCGATTATTGAACACTGTTTAATTAATTTATATCATCAAATCAAATGCCAGTCAATATAAAAAATAAATATTTTTCATTTTCGGGGTCCAACTATTATAGTGTTAGGTATGGCTAAATTTACAATTTGTGATATAATTGTTTAAAAAGTGCATGATATTATGTCGGTTTAAGTAATTTACTGCATAAGAACATTTATTTTTTAGGGAGGAAATGCTATGAAAATTCTTATCTGTGATGATTCCATTTTAATCAGAAAACAACTCAAGGAGTATCTGAATGACTGCGGATGTACTGAAATTGTTGAGGCATCAGATGGTCAAATGTCGGTTGATATGTATAAGAAAAGCAAACCGGATCTGGTTTTTATGGATATAGTAATGCCTGTAAAAGGTGGTATAGATGCTGTAACTGAAATACTTGAGTTTGATAAAAATGCAAAAGTAGTAATGGCTTCGTCATCAGGAACAAAGACTCATTTGAAAAAAGCACTTGAAGCAGGAGCGTATGAATTCATACAAAAACCATTCGATGAAAATCAGATAAAGAATATACTGGCAAACTTAAATAAGGAGGAATAATACATGTTTACACAACTATTCGGAAGTTACCTACTGAACAACAAATTGATTTCTCCTGAACAATTAAAGGAAGCATTGGAATATCAGAAAACAGTGCATCTTAAATTAGGAGTACTGGCTGTAAACTCGGGATTTATGTCGGCCGACCAGGTAAATATGGTTCACAACAGGCAATCCACAGTTGATAAGAAATTCGGCGAAATAGCAATAGAAATGGGATTCGTTGATGAAGAAAAATTAAATATACTGCTTTCAACACAAAAATCAGGGCATCTGCTTCTCGGCCAGGCAATAGTAGACAAGAAATTTATGACCCTGAACCAGTTTGAGGAGGCTCTTAATAACTACAAAAAAGATCACAGGCTTACTAATGAACAATTTAAATTAATTCAAAATGAAGATATAGACCAGATAGTTGATTCCCTGTACAACTTCGGAGAATTTGACGGCAGCAAGGCATATAAGGATTATTTTTCTCTGCTTGTAAGAAATATTATCAGATTTATTGATGATGATTTCAAACCTATGGATATAAAACCTTTTACCGAATATAAGGCTGACTGGCTTGCTTCACAGAACATTTCAGGCCCGGTTTCCCTTTATACCGGAGTATCGGCAGATGAAAAAGCCTTTATAAGCTTTGCCGGAAAGCATGCACGTGAAAATTATACTTCCGTGGATGAATACACAAAAGCATCGGTTGGTGAGTTCCTCAACCTGGTAAACGGTTTGTTCCTTGTAAATATGTCCGATCTGGACATTGAACTTGAATTGAATCCTCAAGTTGTTGAAAAAAATAAAAATATTACAGGGCTCAATAAAGCATTTTGTGTACCATTTGAATTTTCTTTCGGAATTGTGAATTTTATAATTGCGAAAGGTTGATTTGATTCCAAAACTGAATTTAAAGAATAATAAAAGCCGCATTTAATGCGGCTTTATTGTTGCAAATGCTACTCTATTTTTATCTTTCTTGATAGGATCAGATTTATTATAGCTATCACTGCGGCTGCAAGAAATACATACTTGTAACCCATGCTTGCCCATAGAATTCCACCCAGGAACGGAATGGACATTGCAACTACATGATCGAGGCTGGTGCCTGTTGAGAGAGTAGGAATAACGTCGTCCGGGTCTACTGCGATTTTCCTCACATAGGTTGACCTTGCCATTTCCACCGCACTCATGGAATTATCTATAACATAACATGCAGCTATTATAACTACAGCTATGTATGGAGGAACCAGATCAGCTGCAAATGCATATCCAAAACATATAACAATGAGAAATATGGCTTCGGTGGATAAAACAAATCTCTCACCCAGTTTATCTATTGCGTTGCCTACAATTGTTCTTGTCAGTATGCTGACTGCAGCTATTATTACGCCAAGTATGGCAAATACAGGAGGGGTAAGGTTAAATGCCTTAATAAGGACCCAAGGTGCAAAGGTGAGGAAAATTTGCTTCCTCGCCCCATTTACAATACTGAGAATATAATACAGAATATATTTTTTCCTGAAGACAAATCTGGCCTTTTTTGTTTCAGTTTGTTCGGGTTTCATCAATTCGAATGAAAATGCCGCAAAGGTATAGAAGACGGCTGCGATAATAAATGCTGCCTGATATGTAAGTCCGCAAAACTTGAAACCCAGCCAGACTATGGCATAACCTATTATTGTTGCTGCAAGGTTATAAGCATTATATCGGCCCAGTCTGGTTCCATAATTGCCTTTTTGTGAAAGCTTCATGCCTATTGCAGGTGTAAGGGGAAGTACTATATGTGTACCAAGGCTGAACATCATCATCCATACAAGCATTAAAGCAAATGTGGGTGACAGGGTTCCCAAACCAAGCATACCCAAAGCTGCCAGAAGCATTCCAACCGAGGCTGTCCTGATGTAGCCAAGGAAAGAAAGCAAACTTACAACAAGCATGATAAAAACACCCGGGAGTTCACGTGGAAATTCAACAATACCTCTGGCTGCTGCAGAAATGTTAAAAGTATCATTTAGAAAATTATTAAACGTTGTTGAATTTATACCTCC
>JAUZPR010000107.1 GCA_030705825.1 Bacillota bacterium
CTTAACGCATTCTGCGGCATGGGGATCAACGAGGTTGCAGGATACATGCATAACATAACGGCATCCTGTTGTGCAAATTTAAGTAACAAGGGATTTGAAATAATCCGGAATAATAAATGGAATAGTTTGGTAACGGAATTATATAATGCCTAAGAGATGAACAATTATTCAAAGAAGGTTTATTTAGAATGCCAAAAAAAGTAAAAAAGCGGTTACCGTTACGGAAAATACTACAAAAAATCATTGAAAGTAAAATCTGCTCTAGAAAGTGCAGATTTTTTTTGATAAAATTTTAGTGGCGAAAATTGGTAACTGTCCCTCTGCCATTTGTAGCCAAGTAAATACTTTTCTGGTAATATATTAATGATTGACAGCTTTTACTCTAGATTAGGGCGTGATACGTTAGAAACCATCCCCATGTCTACCCGTGTCTATGTTTCATTAAGATATCTTTGATAAGGTTAAACTTAATGTATTTCCGTAATCTTCTAACATTTTAATGTGTAATTTTGACCAATCATTTTCATTAGCAGGAAATCCACCATCACAATATTCTTCAAAAGCTCTTTCGGCATTTTTGGCTGCTGATTCAGTTAATACTGGGTGCTGATAATAATTTCTAAATCCATTTAACAAAACGCTTAAGTCATATAACTCAGGATAAGCTTTTTTGCATTCCATTTGATCTGCTTTTTCCCAAATAAATTGTTTTAGGTATGATGTGAAGTTGTTGAAATCAGAACTCTTTCTGCATAATGTAATGCCCTTTAGATCTACGGCAATTTCTGCATCTTTAGTTCCGCTTATCCATAAAGGTTTTTTATATTTTGAAGGATTAATTTTATTATTATTGTCTATTTTATACATAATTCTAGTCTTTAATTTAATGATTTTATCAGTATAATCCTCTTTTAATTTAACTAATCCTTTGATTATTTCTTCGCTTTCATAATTTTTTATACTTTCTTTCTGTTTTTTAAAAAAATCACTAAGTAAGAATTTTTTTACACATTCAATTGTTATTTGTGGAAAAGTCTCTTCGGTTATGAGCCCATATCTAATTAAGTGCTCTCTATACTCAGGTGCTGAATTTGATAATTCTATAAAATCAGCATAATGTCCTTGTGATAGAAGGCCTAACATATCATATTCATCTCTATAAAAGTTTTTTAAGACTTCCAAGAATTGTGACCCATAATAATAAAGACTTAAGTCCCTTTGCTCTTCTGTGTCTTTAAGCTTTTGTATAGTAATTGAAATGGGTCGTTTTTCTTCATGTTCCAAGGTTCTCCTATGTAAATAGCTACAAGCAAGTCTAATTAAAAGTGGATGTCCACCATAACGTTCTTTTAAGTAATCATAGCATTTTTCATCAAAATGCATTCCCATATATCTTCCTAGTGTTCTTACCATATCACGGACTTCAGTTTTATCAAAACTTGGAATGTAGTATTGGTTAATAAGCCCAAATAGTGGATTATCAACACCATCAATACTTGGTTTTTCAATAGGTAACGCATTTACACCTACTAACATAAACGATAATTTACCTATATCAGCTTGAAGAGATCTCATTGTTTGCCAGAATGGTAAATAACCTTTATCCCATCCATTATTAATTGATAAATGTGCACTTATATGCTCAATTTCATCGATTACAATTAATATTCTTGAACTTGATAAGTTAATTTTATTTATAATATATTTTATTCCATTACAAAAATCTTTAGAGGCACTCTTCTCGTCTTTTATATTACATATATCCTCCGGAATTTTTATTTTTGCTTTTAGGGAGATTTCTTCTATAATTATTTTTAATACTTCCCACCATGTACTAAAGTAAATTGCAGGATTCTGAGCATCTATTTTTATACCAATACCTTTCTTTTCTTTTTCATATAAATTTAATATCTGGTAAATAGTGGAGGTTTTTCCGGTTCTTCTAAGGCCAAAAAGACCTATATTTTCGCCATTGACTAGTTTTTCAAATAATTCCCTTACAATAGCTTTTCTACCAAAGAAATAATTACTATCTCTTAATGGCTGCTTAATATCAAAAAGATCTCTTACAAATAGATGTTCTGAAAATCTATTTCGAACAAACCAATCAAATCCTTTCTTTAATTCACTTGTATTAAAAGGAATAATAATTCTTGATTCTATACTTGAATTTATATATTCAATTACCTTTTCTCTAACTTTCAAATCACTTGAAATAATTATATAACATAGTGTTTCTAAATTCTTCTTATTTATTGGATAATTTAAGTATTGTTCGATAGAATATAAAAGATTGTGAGGTAGAGTACCTTGGGGTGAATATACTAGTAATATATTTTTTTCAAAACAAAATGCTTCTTTAGTATGATTTAGGGGTTTTAAACTGTAAATAGATACTTCATGGTCAATTTTTATTCTTTTAGCATCTCCAGAAATACTGAATAACTCTAAGAACCTATTTAGAATAAGCTTCTCGTCTGGGAAATTATTGAAATGATTATTTTCAACAGCATTAGCATTTGATTGAACCATTTTTATTCTCACCCTTATTTTTATATTAATTTGACATTTAAATAATTCTTGATAATATTTCATTTTCCTCCTTATATTGATGAATTTTCAAAATTATCTTATAAATGTCCATTATATACTGGTATATAATAACTTATTTATTGAATATTTGTAGATAAATATATATTTGCTGTAAAAATGTAGTATAATATGTAATTATATTGCAGTAAATCTATTGGTTTTGGGGAGGCTAAATAGGGGGTATATTATTATTGGAAAACTTGATAATAAAACTTTTTGATTCGGCAACAATTCCAGCAATTATTGCTACTAGCTTATATTTAATATGGCATAGTAAATTGATATCAATTATAAAATCGAGTGATATTGAAAAAATATTTTTTACCCATGAAAAAAGGCAGATATACCGTGCTTTTAATTGGCTAATGTTGTTTTTAATAACTTTTATATTTTTGATTTTTACATCTTTTATTATGTGGTCTTTACTCTCAAAGTATAAATTTATATCTCAGTCTTTATTGAATATATTAGTTAATGTTATATCATTAATAATTGTACTATTATCATTTATTATATTTTTAAGAAGAAAAAAGAATAAAATGTCAACTTTTTTGGAGAAGTTGAACTCATCAGAAAATAAAGTAACTATTATATTTGCTTGTTATTATATTATTTTAATTTTGATTTTTGGATGTTCAATAGCAGTTGGAGCTCAAAGAACTGATAAAGATAAAGAATTTTTTATATTATTCTGTTCCATCACTATGTCTATATTCATACCAGTAATATCAAAAGCACTTTTAACACCGTGGCTCTTTAAAGAAAAGACTATATTTAACATAAATGAAAACAACGAATTATGGTATATTATTAAACCTATTAAGG
The DNA here is from genome assembly GCA_030705825.1 of Bacillota bacterium. Taxonomy (GTDB): domain Bacteria; phylum Bacillota; class Clostridia; order Acetivibrionales; family JANLFN01; genus JAUZPR01. Next base: position 3,418 of record JAUZPR010000107.1, read on the forward strand.
ATAATGATTTTTTAATTGGAGATAGTTATGAAGAAAATAAGTGCTTAAAGATCAAGTTTATCGGTTATGACGAACTTAAAAAGAAAGAGATAATTATAAATAAAATAAAAATTAAACCTTAAAGTTTACCTTACTCCTCCCCCGTCAAAAGCCATTTCACACTCACATTCAATGCCTTAGCCAACCCTACAACCTCATAGTCCGCCACAAACCTGTTTCCTGCCTCAATTTTCGTTACCGAAACCCTGTCGATATTATAGCCCAGGATTTCCAGCCTTGCCGACAGATCCTGCTGGGTTATGATCGGGTTTACCCTCAGCCGCGCCTCTTTGACTCTTTTTCCGATTATGTTTTTTGAATCATTATGCCAATATATTTTCATATTACCCTCGTTCTAAAGAAGAACATTTATATCTTGATTATATCCGCTAGAATTTGTATAATTGTTCTAAAGTATTACATACTTGATTTTTCGGGGGTATAGATTTGGGAGATTTAAAGAAGTTGAAAAGTGAGATAAATGAACTGAGAGGGCTACTTGAAACAGAGTACTCAAAGGAGTTAAGGGAATGTAATCCGAAAAAGGCCTTCGTTTTGAGCAGAAAACTGGATAGTTTGATTTTGAAATATATTAATTTCAGCAATATTCGCTAAATTAAACCAAATTTAGATGATAATGTAGTTTGTCATGCAGGAATGTCCCCCTTATATGTAGAAGTAAAATATTGTATTTTAATTACCGGGGGTATTTATGTTATATATCTTTAGTGGGATAATCAGTACTGCTTTAGTAATACTTCTTGAATTTTTATTTTGGCAGATTCCTTTTTCTCTTCATGATTTCAGACCGGGTCTGGTCTTACCTGCTGGTGGTTTGATAGAAGGTGCATTGTGTTCTCTTGGTATTTATCTCTATTTAAGAATAAGAAAGAGACGATTAAAGGCAAGACATTTTATTTTTGGAGTAATCTGCGCATTTGTCGGGTTCTGGGTTATCTATTATTTGAATTACAGTTCTGCATATATCAATAACGGTATGATTAACCATTCTTTTAAAGGTATGCATATAAGCAATTATATGTACGATAATACTCATTCGTTTAATTTCGGAAATTATCTGAATTTTATCTTTAATCATTATATTGTAAAAACATATTCTGTTGGTGGATATATTGTTACAACAGATAAATTAGGGATAGGCTTTCATAGAATAGCTTTTATTTTGGAATGCATCGGATTTTGCTTAGGCAGCCTGGGCTGCTCAGTAATTGCCATGGAAGGCAGAGATTATTGCAAGAGTTGTAAGGGTGACTTTACAATTAAAAGGTTATACTCGTTTGATCCTGAAATCCTGGGAGAAGAAATGGAAGGGATAACTAAGTCTTTTGAATCCAAATCGACTTTTAGTGACTTTATTAGCAAGGATAGAAGACATGCAAAAGAGCAAAGTCCATTTATAGAGGTATATCTTAAGTATTGCACAAGCTGTAAGGTAGCATATATAAGTTTTAAATACATGTATTTTAAAGAAAAAGCCAATGATCAATACAAATTAAAGGAAGATAAAGATAGATTTAAACAAATAGAAGCGCCGTATCTGATAACGTGAAAGGTTCATTAGCATGTTTCCCACTCTTAAGGGTGGGCTACAGACTTATAAAAGCATAATTAGGGGTGAGTTAATTGAAAAAACTAATTTTAGGTGGGACAAGGTACCTGTCCCCACATTCCTGTTTTTGTTGATTTCAATAGCCTTGTTTATAATATTAATCCAAGTTTCAGAACATAATGGGCAACAACTTCTTCAGGATTAATAAAAATAAAGCAGATTCTTTTAAAAAGATGTATTTAGCTGCAAAAAAACTATAGCTTTTTTGGCATGATAACAGCAATAAATGTTAATAAATATATCCTAAGTTTATCCAAATTTTTATTGACAATATTTCCCTCAGGACATATTATAAAATATAGAAAAGTCCTAATTATATCCATATGGGGGTGTCTTCATGAATGAAAAAAACCATTAAATTCTAAGCTATATTTAGGTGAGCCAAATAAGATCATTATGACAAAAGTTGCCGGCAAAGTCGTCATTCCAGGGATGAAAGATATAGCAGCATGGGCTTGTGACTGCATTTGCTACTGCAATTGCGACTGTGTAGCACCTCTATGCGATTGTAGTGTGTGCAACTGCGACTGTGATTGTCAGACACCTAATCAGGACATCAGGGAGACTTTAGTAAAAAGCGGAATAGATGCAAAAAACCTCAACGCAAAATACGGCCAAGTGGTTGAAATATTGAAAAACATTAAGTGATTCACTAAACCGAAGCAAATTTTACAACATATATCTATTAAAAGGAAAACCTTTTTCTTAATATCATCCATAGCGGGTCTCCAATATTGATAACATATACCGATAGTTATATTAGGAGGATTGCCATTTGAAGATTAATACCGAAAAAACATATACGTGGTCAAAATTTGTCCATATTTTTAAAAAAGACGGTGTTATTTGTCTCGTGCACAGCCTAACAATGCACAAGGTATACGGGGATAGGATACTCGAAATCCTCTATGAGCAAAGTTTCAGGACTCCGACTCAAATAACGTCGGCAATAAAACAGTTGCAAACTCAATACTCCTATGAAGTAATCGAGCTCGTGATCCATGATCTAGTCAATAAAAACTTATTGGTAGAAGATAATGAAGCTGATCGCCAATTATATACCGAACTATTTCTACGGGGCTTAAATCTTTACACCATTAAACACATGTATTTCCTCCCAACGAATTTTTGCAATTTCCGGTGCAAATACTGTTTCATCGAAGACGACGGACGCCCGATACACCCAGTGAAAATGACTGAGGAGATAGCTAAGAAGGGCATTGATATCTTTGCAAAATTGACAGAGAATTCTAATGAGATATCCATGACGTTCTACGGGGGAGAACCGCTGCTCAATGCAGAAATAGTATACTTCACAATGCGCTATGTCAGAACACTGGAAAAAGAAGGAAAGTTCAAACAACCAGTTCGGATGGCGTTAATTACCAATGGTTCCCTAGTTGACGAAAAAACCATAGAAGTAATCCATGAGGTGGGGGCAAACATTTCCATCTCGATTGACGGACCAGAGCATTTTCACAATCTATCGAGGATAGATACAGAAGGGATGAAAACCTTCGACACAGTCACTGATGCCTTTAACAGATTAGTGGATGCGGGGATTAGACCCGGCGTATCGTGCACGCTGAACGAGTCAAACATAGATTGTATAGACGAAATTACCACGTTTATTATCGATCAACTCAAGCCTAACGGTATGGGTTTCAACATTCTACTCCCACGAGTTCATCATAGTACCCACTTGAAAAACTATTCTTACGAATTTGCTGCAGGCCAGCTGATTAAAGCGTTTACAAAGCTGCGTGAAAATGGGATTTATGAAGATCGTATGATGAGACGTATACGCCCCTATATATCGGGTGGATTCCACCTCAAGGACTGCATGGGTGTCGGTGGACAGATAGTTATCACCCCAGACGGTAAGATCGGGCCGTGCCAAGCTTTCCTTGGGTATGACGAGTTCTTCCCCCTACGAGTGGAAGATCTTCATACACGCCTGGCAGAGCTTGACTCGAATGAACTCTACAAGAACCCTCTCTTTGATGAGTGGAAACACCGCTTCCCCTTAAACATGAAAGAGTGTTCGGATTGCTGTGCCATATCCGTATGCGGTGGAGGTTGCCCATACGCTGCATACGTCAACCACGGGTCGGTGTGGGAAATTGACGAACGCGTTTGTGCCCAAGCTAAAAACATATTTGAGTGGATGATATGGGATACGTTCGATCACTTCTCCGAGGATCCTGAACAGAAGGAACTGAATGCATAAGAAGTAATTGGTAAAGAACCTATCCAGTTAGCAGATTCCTCAGGGACGTAGGAATCAACCGGAAGTGCAGTATCTGGAAGAATTCCAGAATGAGCAGTATGAATACAGGTCATACAAAATAGTGCTGCTGAGAGACAAAAAGCCCGAGGAAATTATTAAATTGATTGACAATAAGCTTGGAATAAAAGATACAAATGAATTAATGTATAAGTGGAAGCGGAAGACAATGGACTTCCGGCGGATTACAGCATATGTTCTTAACGCATTCTGTGGTATGGGGATTAACGAGGTTGCAGGATACATGCATAATATAACAGCATCCTGCTGTGCGAACTTACGGAATAAGGGATATGAAATAATCCAGGGTAATAGCCAGTGGAATAATTTAATTGCAGAGTTGTATGAAGCTTAAGGAGTGAACAGTTCAACATACGAAAGGCTTATTTGTGGTGCCTGAAAATAGAAAAGCGGGCTTAGAATTTTTAAATAGTTGTATAGAACTACAGTAAGAACAAATCTGCTAGAAGAAAAGGCGGATTTTTTTTAATGTAATTTATATTGTAATAATTAATAACTGTCCCTAATGATTCAAACTATTAATACATTCAACATTAGTGATTGGAGCTAAGCAAATTTATCCTATTATAAAAAAATAGTTTTTGCGCTCTTTTTTAAATTGTATTTTTACACTAACTGTTCCCCTGCATGAATTTCATCTCTGACACTTGCATTACCTGCTGTTTATGAGAGGAGGGATAGAATCCGTATATACGCCGTATACTCCATTTTTAAGAAGCTTTTTATATTCATTTATTGAATTTACTGTGTGGGCATACACTTTTACATTCAATTTTTTCAGCTCCGCGGGTAAGCTGCCGACCGCTCTTTCCGCCGGCATGGTTATAGCATATAAATCATTGCTGCCTGCAAATTTCAGGACATCCCTGTCGCTATAATCTGTCTTGTATAAAGTAAGAATTATATTTTTAAACCCCATTTTTTTTATCGAATAATACTCTTCAAATGTACATGCTTGTATGTAAAATCTTTGTATTATGTTATCATACTTTTTGCTTAAAGCTTCCCATATAGATAGCCCGTCTTTTTTGGAATCGGTTACAACATATGCATCGCTATGCGTTTCTAGCCACTTAATAAGCATATCCATATCCATCAAGGTCAGATTGTCCTTTGTCTTAGATTCGATAAAAGCTTTGTGCGTATATTCTATACCGGTTGTACCTAATAACATCTCGGCTGTCTTTTCCCAATCATGTATCATGATTATTTCTTTATCGGAGGATAAGCTGAAATCAATCTCAAAAAATCTGAATCCCTTTTTATAATTACTTTCAAGTGCATTCAGCGAATTCGAATAAATTATTCTATGATATTCTCCACAAGCATGTGCTATAAGGTTTGTTGAAAAAAGATGCTCACGAAGAAGCTCTGCCCCTGACACTTCAGATTTCAATTCCGAACCAAAGCCGGAATGAATAAAAATCAATAAGATGCATCCGGCAAATAAAAAAACTGCACACTGTAAAACCAAGACGGGTCTTCCTTTTGCTCTCTCCATAAATAAACACTCCTTCCGGATTGCTTATAGAGTAGCAAAAAGAACTTTCATTTTTTCGTCGTTAGGCTTTCAAAATCCTTTCAAATGCAATAATAGTTTTAAACTGGTCACCTTCGATTTTTATTTGAAAGCTTCCGCCACAAGCTTCTGTGTAAGCTTTTGCAATAGCAAGACCAATTCCGCTTCCTTCTCCACTCCTTGCCTTATTACCTCTTGCAAAACGTTCTATGATTTCCTCGGGCGTAAAATCCATTTCATAAGAGGCGGTATTCATCATTATTATCTTAACTAGCGTTTTTTCTGCTTCCACTGATAAATATATCCTAGAACCAGTCAGAGAATATTTGAGAACATTGTCGAACAGATTCTGAAAAACCCTGTGCATACGCGCACCGTCAGTCTCGACCAAAACCGCATCTTCCATATATTGCTTGCGAATAACAAAGCAGGATTCCAGCAGTCTGTCATTCATCTCCCCCAGTGTTTGTTCCAGCAGCTTCTGTATATCCAACACGGACCTTTGAAAAATCATATTTCCACTAGATGTCTTGGAAAGTTCAAACACATCTTCTACCATTTCATAGAGATATCTTGCCTTATAATTCAATTTATTTACATATTCTTTCAAAGTATCATTCATTTCTTCCTGTAGCAGCATCTCACTATAACCAATAATTGAAGTAAGAGGAGTCTTTAAATCATGAGAAACATTTGTTATCAAGTCAACCTTCAGTTTTTCACTAGCAATTGCTTTTTTAATATTTACTTCCAGGCTGCTGCCCATATGGACCAATTTTTCACAGCTGTTATATAAATAGGAGTTTTCGGGCACTGGAATATTTTGCAGGTATTCTCCACTCGACATACGAATTATTAGATCGTTGACTTTCTCCATATCGCCTATTACCGAGCCTCTCCCGATAAATACAGCTATGTAGCCTACAGATAACATCCAAAGCAAGCCTATGACAACCAATACAAAAATCCATTTCGTAAAGGACAAACTACCTACAAATAACCCACATATCAAAAATCCTGCGGAAACCACAACAGATATGACAATTAATTGGATTGCAACCTGCCTGCGGAGGTTTTTTTCTCTGACAAGGAAATAGACCAGCCGTATGATAAGACTATGCTTTTTCCATGTATTTTGCCGAAAGATTACAATCAACCGGAATAAACAAAACACAGTTGCATAGGAAATTAGATATAGTACAGTTTCAAACAGTATGGCATACCATCCGAAAGTAATAATCCTGTTTTGCCATAGTAAATATGTCTCCGCATCCATTATTCTCGTATTACACATCAGCAAAACCGTCAATACCGGTACTGTCAAGTATACCTCAATCCACCCCTTGATTTGGTAATGGCCAAATAAAAGGACTATTAAAGCAAGAGAAGTTATTCCTGCAATTACCAATCCTGTCATTGGAAGCAATGTATCGGCTGCAGCAACTTTAGGGAAATAGCCTTTCAGAAAGATTTTAATCATACCGCCAAATGAAAAAGCCGGTATTGCCAACAATACATAAGAAAGCCATTTATGTTTTTTCAATTTTGTACCCAACTCCCCACACCACCTTCAGATACTCCGGCCTCTTCGGATTTATCTCTATTTTCTCACGTATTCTGCTGATATGAATCATAACAGTATTCTCAATCGAAAAAGCATCATTGTTCCATACGCTTTCGTAGATTTCTTCCGCAGAAAAAACTTTTGATGGTCTTCCAAGCAGAAGTTCAACAATTTTATACTCGGTAGCGGTCAACTGAATAGCCTGCCCACGTACAAGAAATTTCTTTTTTTCTCTGTCTAGCACCAAATCATAGTATTCCATTACAGAACTGGATTTTTTATCGGAAATCGAACCTAATTGAATATACCTACGCAACAACGAGTTCACTCTAGCTAGTAGTTCCGATTTGTAAAAGGGTTTTGTCAGGTAATCGTCGGCTCCCATGGAGAGTCCCATAACTCTGTCGTTTTCTTCTGTTCTGGCTGAAAGCATCAAAATTGGTATATTACTTTTTTCACGGATTTTTACAGTTGCTAAAAGGCCATTTATCTTTGGCATCATCACATCCATAATAATTAGATGAACAAGTCTTGATTGAAGGATTTGCAATGCTTCATCGCCATTGTTGGCAGTCGTTATGTTATAATTTTCCTGCTTTAATATAGCGGAAACTATCCTTACTATCTCATGGTCATCATCAACAATCAATATGGTTAATTGTTCCATCAATACTCCTTATATTAGTCAATAAATTGTTAAGACATTTATTTGTTCTATTTTACTCTATTTTACTCCATAATTAAACAAACAACCATGGGTTTGAAACATGCTTCAATTATACCATACTCATTCTGATGTAACCCTGTGCCTTGTTGTTTCGGATCGTGTCAACTTACTGTAGGATAATTATTCAGAGACTACACTCTAGCTGTTTAGAATCTGGGGACAGGTAACAGAAATTGACAAAATTATACAAATAGTATATAATGGTAGTTAACAAATGCGAGGTGAGCCATTATGCCAAGAGCCGGCAGAATTAAGAATCCGGAGGCAATTTATCATGTTATGTCCCGGAGCATATCCGAGTTCAACCTGTTCCCCGAAAACTCAGATAAAGACAAATTTCTGGATATTCTGCAAGAGTGCATGAATAAATATAACTGCAAAACCTACGCCTATTGCTTAATGACTAACCATTATCACCTTATGCTTGATACCTGTGGTTTTGATATATCAAAATTTATGAAGAGCCTTAACCAAAGGTATGTAAAGTATGTAAATAAGACATATAAACGTAGAGGCCACCTTCTGGACGAAAGGTTCAGCAGCAAGATAATCGACTCGGAGGAGTACCTTTTAACAGTATCTGCTTACATACATAATAATCCCAAGGATTTACCGGAATATAACGGGAAAGAGAGTGAGTATCAGTATTCTTCAATGGGAATATATCTAGGAAAGCGAAAAGATAAAAGGGGTATCGTTGATACTGATTTCATACTTGGCTGTGTTAATGAAGCTGACCGGAAAGAGGCAGTGAAAAGGTATGAAGAAATGGTAATTGAACACAGAGATATAGGTATCAATCGGAAGCTGAAGCA
>JAUZPR010000108.1 GCA_030705825.1 Bacillota bacterium
GGATATAGACAGCTACCAGAACCAGACAAACAGGAACAGGGTGGGGAAATATGATGGCATGACCGTATTTGACAGCAAACAGTACAAATGGTCTGTCAAAGTTCCCGGAAACTGGATCAAAAGCCTATCAAGCGACGGAAGCTATGTAAGCTTTTTTGAAAACGAGTTGGGATTAAGTATAGGAGTCGAAGCCGTAGAAAATAATTCCGATAATAAAACAGCTGCTGACGATGAAAAGTTTTCTTTTATGGGCGCAATAGAAAACAACGATGGTGTGGAATTGAAAAATCAGACAACTGTAACCGATAAAGGCAAAACGATAAACATTTATGATTACAGGTGGGAAGATTCAGCTGAGGAGATCTTTGCGGATGTTCAGTTTAAGGTTATTGACGGCAAGGATTATTCGTACTGCTATTTCAGCATAATGCCTGACGAATTGAAATGCAGCGCAAATGTTTCCCTTATATCTGACATATGGAATTCATTCACATTGGAGGATTAGCATTTAATGCTTGAAAAAAAAGAACCGCTGGCCTATAGAATGTGCCCAAGAACTCTTGAGGAATTTTTCGGGCAGGAGGAAATAACAGGCAGGGGAAAGCTTCTGTACAGGATGATAAAAGCCGACAGGATCAGTTCCATAATATTATACGGTCCTCCCGGAACTGGAAAGACATCTTTGGCCAGGATAATTGCCGCGGCCACAAAATCAAACTTTGAAAAGCTCAATGCTGTAACTGCAGGTGTTTCGGACATAAAGCGTATTGTGTCAGAGACCCAGAACAGCCTTTTAAATACTCAGGGCAGGACAGTGCTGTTCATAGATGAAATACACAGGTTTAACAAGGCTCAGCAGGATGCTTTGCTTCCGTTTGTAGAAAACGGAACCATAGTACTTATAGGTGCAACTACTGAAAATCCCTTTTTCGAAGTAAACAAGGCTTTGATTTCAAGGTCTACTGTTTTTATGTTAAAGCCTTTAAAGGTTCCGGACATACAAAGAATTCTTGAAAATGCCGTGGTCAATAAGGAAAGGGGTCTGGGAAATCACAAGCTTGAGGTCGATCCTGATGCAATAGAGTATCTGGCAAACGTTTGCGGAGGAGATGCAAGGATAGCCCTTAATGCCCTTGAAATTGCCGTACTCACCTCGGAACTTGATTCGGAAGGTAAAGTTCATATAGATCTTGCCACTGTTGAGGAATGTGTCCAGAAGAAGGCACTTGCATTTGATAAATCGGGAGAAAACCATTATGATAATATAAGCGCCTTTATCAAGTCAATGAGGGGCAGTGACCCTGATGCGGCGGTATTTTATCTTGCCAGAGCCCTTTATGCGGGTGAGGATATAGAATTCCTGGCAAGAAGGATCATAATTTGTGCATCCGAGGATGTAGGAATGGCAAACCCTGTTGCGCTTCAGGTTGCTGTTGCGGCAGCCGAAGCAGTTAAAATGATTGGAATACCCGAAGCCCGGATCATTCTTTCCCAGGCGGCTGTAATGGTTGCTACAAGTCCGAAATCAAATGCAAGCTATATGGCTATAAATACCGCACTTAATGATGTTGAAACAAAACGCACCGGCGAGGTTCCAATGCATCTAAGAAATGCGGTGACTAAAGGAATGAAGAATCTTGGCTATGGCGAAGGGTACAAATATGCTCATGACTATGCAGGTAACTATGTTAAGCAGGAGTTCCTTCCAATAGAAATGAAGGGAACAATTTATTATAATCCGACTTCCAACGGATATGAGGCTAAATTGAAGGAATGGCTTGAAAGAATAAGAAACAACAGGGAAAGGTGATATTTTGAACAAGAGAATATTTGCATGGATACTGCTGGCAGGTTTTGTCCTGCTAGTTGTAAACATTGCTTTTTTGCAATTCTATCTTACACCAAGCGTTTTAGTGTACGTATTTATAGCTTTGATTTACGTATTTGTATTCAACATGGGTAAAAGAAAAAATAATGATAAAGAGGAGTGAAATAATGCACTTTAAATATGGTTTTGGCAAAGGCTTCAGCGAATTTGATCTGGATGAAAAGAATATATTGATGGAATTGCGGCAGAACGAAGTAAAGGTTGAATTGACCGGAGCGCAGGAAGTCAGGCGAGCAATTGAAAATCCAATCGGATCACCAAGGCTTAGGGATATAACCAAGCCCGGCGAAAAGGTAGTTATAGTTACAAGTGATATTACAAGGCCAATGCCAAGCAAAATCGCCGTTCCTGAAGTTGTTAAAGAAATACTTAAATCAGGAGTCAGCGAGAAGGATATAACTGTGGTATTTGCTCTTGGAAGCCACAGAAAGCATACCGAGGATGAAAAAAAATACCTGGTTGGAGAAGATGTGTATAACAGAATTAGATGCATAGACAGCGACACTTCCGACTATGTGAGAATGGGCATTTCAAAAATGGGGACTCCCATTGATATATTCAGTGAAGTGGCTAATGCCGACAGGAGAATATGTCTAGGAAATATTGAATTCCATTATTTTGCCGGATACAGCGGAGGAGCTAAAGCAATACTTCCCGGTGTTTCCACCAGGGATACCATACAGGCAAATCACAGTGCAATGGTTAAGGCTGCAGCCAAAGCAGGGGCAATCGATGATAATCCTGTAAGGCAGGACATAGAGGAAGTAACAGACTATGTAAATATTGATTTTATACTTAACGTAGTTTTGGATGAACACAAAAACATAATTAAAGCCGTTGCAGGACATCATACAGCTGCGCACAGGGAAGGCTGCCATTTCCTTGACAGTCTTTACAAGGTTGAAATTCCAGAGAAAGCAGATATAGTTATTACTACTCCGGGCGGATATCCCAAGGATATAAACCTTTACCAGGCACAGAAAGCCCTTGATAATTCCAAGCACGCAGTAAAGGAAGGCGGAATAGTAATACTTCTTGCCTCCTGTAAAGAGGGCTTTGGTGAGAAGGTATTTGAAAGATGGATCCGCGCTGCGTCATCTCCAGACAGCCTTATCGAAGATATACAGAAGAATTTTGAACTTGGCGGCCATAAGGCTGCGGCTATTGCACTTGTTCAAAAACAGGCTTCTGTATTTCTTGTTTCGGATTTCGAACCGGAAGACGTCAAAAAGATGTTCATGGAGCCGTTCAGTTCGGTAGATGCTGCTTTAAAAGAAGCTTTCAGCAAACTGGGCAATAATGCAAAAGTAATTTTAATGCCCTATGGAGGTTCAACCTTACCGGTTTTAAAGAGTTAATTTAATTTAGTATAAATATCCATATAAAATACTTGAACAGCGGGAATAATCAACAATTCTGATTAATTCATTAAGGTATAAAAAATCCACCCCTTGCAAATAATTAAATAAAGGGTGGATTTTTTTTCTTATTCTGTTGACAATGTTATACTTTAATGCTATCTTATAATAAATACCAAGTAAATTACTTGGAATTGATAACATGATGGAGAGGAAGATATTATGAAACTTTCCACAAAAGGCAGATACGGTATGAAAGCCATGCTTGATCTGGCCATACACAGTAATGAAGGGATAGTATCCTTAAAAAGTATAGCCGACAGGCAGGGAATTTCAGAAAATTATCTGGAACAGCTTTTTGCGGCACTGAAAAAGTCTGGAATAGTAAAGAGTACAAGAGGTGCCCAGGGTGGTTACGAACTCGGGGCAAAACCAAAGGAAATTTCGGTAGGAGCAATACTTAGAGCATTGGAAGGTTCTTTGGCACCAGTTGATTGTGTTATGGAGAATGACGCTTCAAAATGTTCCCGACAGGAAAATTGTGTAACAAGACTTATTTGGGAAAAAATAAGAGATGGCATTAACGATGTTGTAGATTCCATAACCCTGGATCAGTTGATTGAAGATTACGACAAGATGTCAAGCAAATCAGATTTTATTTACTATATATAAAAAGGAGTTTTTACTATGGGAGATAAATTTATTTATTTTGACCATGCAGCAACAACTGCTACCAGAAAAGAAGTCGTTGAAGCAATGCTTCCGTACTTTACAGAAAAATTCGGCAACCCGTCTTCAATATATACCCTTGGAAGAGAAAGCAAAAAGGCTATAGAAGAATCCAGGGACAAGGTTGCAAAAGCATTGGGTGCAACTTCAAAGGAAATATTTTTTACCGGTTCGGGAACCGAGGCCGATAACTGGGCAGTTAAGGGAGTTGCCTATGCCAACAGGCAGAAAGGCAAGCATATAATAACAACCTCAATAGAACACCATGCCATACTTCATACCTGCCAGTATCTTGAAAGCGACGGTTTCGAGGTTACGTACCTTCCTGTTGATGAAAACGGACTTGTCACCCCGGAACAGGTAGAAAAGGCAATCAGGCCAGATACGATTCTTATTTCAATAATGTTTGCAAACAATGAAATAGGAACCATTCAGCCTATTGCGGAAATTGGTAAAATAGCAAAGACGCACAAAATATATTTTCATACCGATGCTGTACAGGCTGTAGGAAATGTCCCGATTAATGTTGAAGAAATGAATATCGATCTTCTTTCGCTATCAGGCCATAAGTTTTACGGTCCTAAAGGAATAGGAGCCCTTTATGTAAGAAAAGGAACCAAAATGATCTCCTTTATGCACGGCGGTGCACAGGAGAGGGGAAGAAGAGCCAGCACCGAAAACGTTGCAGCAATTGTAGGTTTGGGAAAGGCAATTGAAATCGCAACAGAGAAGATGGATGAGTACAATAAGAAGCTTTTAGCATTAAGAGACAGGACCATAGAAGAAATTCAAAAAAAAATACCGTTTATCAAGCTCAACGGTGACAGATATAAAAGGCTTCCCGGGAATGTTAATTTCTCCTTCAATTTCATAGAAGGTGAATCCCTGCTGCTTATGCTGGATATGAAGGGAATAGCAGCTTCCAGCGGTTCAGCATGTACGTCCGGTTCGCTGGATCCGTCACATGTTCTTCTGGCAATAGGCTTACCGCATGAAATAGCACACGGTTCACTTAGAATAACATTCGGAGAAGAGAACACCCAGGAGGATGTTGACTACCTGCTGGAGGCATTGGTGCCTATAGTCGAAAGGCTTAGGGAGATGTCACCCCTATATGAAAAAGATAAATGCTCCTGTAAATAAAATAAAAGTATAAAGAAAAGAGGGAACATATATGTATAGTGAAAAAGTAATGGACCATTTTATGAACCCAAGAAATGTCGGTGAAATAGAGAATGCAGACGGAGTAGGCCAGGTAGGTAATCCAAAATGCGGAGACATAATGAGGATGTACCTTAAAATAGAAGACGGTATAATAAAGGACGCAAAGTTTAAAACCTTCGGATGCGGTGCAGCCGTTGCAACCAGCAGTATGGCAACAGAGCTTGTTGTAGGGAAAACCCTCGACGAAGCCTTGAAGGTAACAAATGCTGCAGTTGCCGAAGCACTGGACGGACTGCCGCCTGTAAAAATGCACTGTTCAAACCTTGCTGAAGAAGCTATAAAAGCTGCTATCGAAGATTACATGCGCAAGAATGGACTCTTAACTGAGGAAAATTCTGAAGCCTGCAGCAGACGCTGTGATGATATTCACCGCATTGACGATGAGGATTGATAATTTAAATCATTGAATCAAACATAGATGGAGTTATTTTCAAATTATGAAGAAGAAAGTTATGCTTGGTATGAGCGGCGGCGTGGACAGTTCTGTAGCCGCCGCTGTATTATTGGATAAGGGATATGATGTTATAGGCGTTACTATGCAGATATGGCCTGACATGCAGGAGGAACGCCAAAAAAATGAGGGCGGCTGCTGCTCACTTTCCGCAGTTGATGACGCAAGATGGGTTGCGGACAAGCTGGGTATACCTTATTATGTATTGAATTTTAAGGATATATTTGAGCACAATGTCATCGAATACTTTAAAAAGGAATACCTGCAGGGAAGAACTCCCAATCCGTGTATTGCCTGCAACAGGCATGTCAAATTTGAAGCAATGCTTAACAAGGCTGTCTCAATGGGTATAGACTACGTTGCAACAGGACACTATGCAAAGGTTGAGTATGATAGGGACCTTAACAGGTATCTGCTTAAGAAGTCTGTAACACAGGCAAAGGATCAGACCTATGCATTGTATAACCTGACTCAGGAGCAGCTTTCCAGAACCTTGATGCCCATAGGGGATTATACCAAGGACATGGTAAGGGAAATTGCAAAAGAAATTGGTCTGATAGTAGCTACAAAGCCCGACAGTCAGGAAATCTGTTTTGTTGAAGACAATGACTACGGTCGTTTTATTACCGAAAATACTGATGCAGAAATAAAACCCGGTAATTTTACTGATACAAAAGGCAATATCCTAGGAAGGCACAAGGGTATAATTTATTATACCGTAGGACAGAGAAAAGGCCTTGGTATTACCTTTGGAAAGCCGATGTTTGTTGTTGATATAAATGCAGAAAATAATACTGTGGTTCTTGGGGATGAGACAGAGGTCTTTTCGGATTCGCTTATAGCATATGATCTTAATTTTATTTCAATTGACAGGCTTGATTCTGATATGAAAGTAACGGCTAAGATAAGGTATTCGGCCAAGGAAGCTCCCGCTGTTATTACACCTGTAGAAAACGATAAGGTAAAAGTTGTTTTTGAAAATCCACAGAGAGCCATAACACCCGGCCAGTCAGTCGTTTTCTATGATGGGGACAAGGTTGTAGGCGGTGGAATAATAGAAAAGTCAGCTTTATTGTATTGAAGCCTTTTTGAATATGATGTTTTTTAAACGGTCATAAAGCAATGTGTATGCAAATGTAAGGCTTAAAAGGATTACTATGTTTATAACAGCTATACCTGCCGCATTGAAATAACCTGCCTTGTTGAACAGCACGGCTGTAATCATCAGGACCAAAGGATGCGCAAGATAAATTATATAAGTCCTTGGGTCCATTTTATTGAGGAAATTTTGAAGGGCAGTAGTTTTTAATAAAAAGGTTCTTGTCAGTATATACAGGGCTGCAATCGAGAAAACCGAAAATGCAAGCCACAGGAAGTTATAGTTTACAAAGTGAATGCGATGTCCCATGACTGCGGCGTTATAGTAATAGTAGACGAAGAAGGATGTCAGACACAATGAAATAGCCAGTATAAGGGCTCGGATTCCAACTGATAAGGATTCGAGCTTTTTTATATTCAAAGCTGCAAAACAGCCAAGACAGAAAAAGAAGATATAATTGGTGAATATCCTATCGGAATAGGGTATAGTCAGGTATTTCAATGAAATAAGGTTTACCGCCAGAGATAATCCCAACAGCAAATATGGATTAAAATATTTAAAAAGGTACCTGAATGCAAAAAACAGAAGGTAAAACTGGAATATGATGCAGACAAAATACAAATGATAGACCATTTTACCCAGAGCAAGCATTTTTAGCAGGTATAAAGGAGAAAATGCATATACTCCCCGAACTATAAAAAAGCAGTAATAAATCAAAGTAAATATTATGTAAGGTATTCCTACGGTTTTGAACCTTTTTTTAATAAATTTAATATAACTGAATTCTCTGTCCTTATAGCTATAAAGTAGAGTCCATCCGCTTATAAATATAAAAAGCGGTACCGCAAAGTAGGTTACACGGTTTATTATTACGAATATGATTGACATGGCGCTTCCTTTTTCAAGTGCTACCGTTGCATTTGCAGTTGTATGTATAAAAAGTACCAAAAAGCACGCAATAGAGCGCATCAAGGAAATTTCTCTAATTTTTTCTTTCATAGATTTCTCCGATTTAAAGCTGTATATTATATTCCCAAACTATTCTTTTAATTTATTTTCATATCAAGTCAAATATAGGATTTCTGTTTTCAAAATGTGCAGTATACTTAAAGCCTGTATCCAAAAGCAGCTGTTTTGCCTGACCAAAACCATCGGCAATATGTTCTGCAAAGTGAGAATCCGAACCAAGGCAGATAATTTCTCCTCCAAGCTCCCTGTAACGCTTGATTATATCAATATCCGGAATAGGAGAGCCAAGACCGCCCCTGTAGCCCGAAGTATTAACCTCGATACCTCTGCCCAGATTGATTACATTTTTTAATATTTCATCGAGTATATCCGAATATTCACAGTATCTTAAGGTACTGTCGTCATAACCGCAGTATCTCCTTACATAACCAATGTGTCCAAGTACATCGAAATTTTTAAATTCCTTCATGGTTGAATTAATCAGTTCCAAGTATCTTCCGAAAGCCTGCTGTTTTGTTTTACCTATAAAATACTCCTTGTAATAAGGGTCCTGCCGATCGATTATATGCACAGAAAGAATTACAAAATCAAAATTATAATCTTCTATTATTTTAAGACTTTTATCAATGACATGTGGCTGTACACCCACTTCGATACCTTTTAAAACCTTCAGCTTATTGGAATATGCATTTTTAAGCCTATCCATATATTCGGAATAAACATCAAAATCTATATCAAAAAGGGAGCTGTAGTTGGGATAATCATAGTCTAGATGATCTGTAAAAGCCAGTCCTTCCAGCTTCAGTTCAATGGCTCTTTCACAGGCTGTTTGGGCAGGCATTTCACTGTCACCTGAAAAACTACTGTGTACATGGCAGTCAAACATATCCATCCTCCAAAAAATACTTTGGGTATATTCTAGCACCTGGTCACGCCAAAAACAATAAAAAATAATATTAGATACTGTTTTAATACATAATATAATTATTTGGTAATAGTTTATTTATTATGATTCTTTCAGGGATTACATTGATTTTTTGGATATTTTTATATTAAAAAATTTAAAATTACTGAAAGATTCTGATATAATTATCCATAGCGATAAAAGGAGGCATAAAATATGGAAAACAACAAAACTGAAGGTCAACTTCTATATGAAAAACTCGGTTATAAAAACACAAATGCCTGGGAAAAGACCTCTGATAAGGAAATAGAGCTTGCATTTAGTTTTTGCGAGGGTTATAAAAAATTCCTTGATATGGCTAAAACAGAACGCGAATTTGTAAACCATGCTGTAAAACTGGCTGCAAGTCATGGCTTTACCGATCTGGACAAATTCACAAAGACCGGTCAGAAGCTTAAACCAGGTATGAAGGTTTTTCAGGTTGACAGAAATAAGGCGGTTATTTTTGCAGTGATAGGAAACAAAGCTATGAAGGAAGGTACAAGAGTTACCGGTGCTCATATTGATTCACCAAGAATAGATTTCAAGCAGAAACCTGTATATGAAGATACTGATATGGTATTAATGAAAACACACTATTACGGAGGAATCAAGAAATATCAATGGGTTACGATTCCTCTTGCACTGCACGGAGTTGTAATTAAGGAAGACAGAACTCTTGTTGAGGTAAATATAGGGGAGGATGACAATGATCCGATATTTACTATAACAGATCTTCTGCCGCACCTTGCAACCGAGCAGATGCAGAAAAAAGCCACTGAAGTCGTTGCAGGAGAAGCTTTGAACCTGTTGTTCGGATCTATTCCGTACAAGGATGAAAAGGTTAAGGATAAAGTAAAGCTCAATATACTGAAGCTTCTTAACGATAAGTATGGAATAAACGAAGAGGATTTCACAACAGCCGAGTTGGAGATAGTTCCTGCTTTTAAGGCCAGAGACGTCGGATTAGATAAAAGCATGGTGGGTGCCTACGGCCAGGATGACAGGAGCTGCGCCTATGCAGGACTTAAAGCTATTATGGATACCGAAAAGACTGATTATACTTATATATGTGTATTGACCGACAAGGAAGAAATCGGGAGTATGGGTAATACCGGAGCACAATCAAGATTCATGGAGAATTTTATTGCAACACTTTGTGCGTATACCGATGACAATTACACCGAATTGAAGTTCAGAAGCTGTCTTGCCAATTCCAAAATGCTTTCAGCAGACGTTAATGCAGGAGTAGATCCCAATTACGAAGGAGTACAGGATAAAAAGAACGCTTCTTTTATGGGAAATGGTATAGTGCTGCAGAAATATACCGGTTCAAGAGGGAAATCAGGAGGAAGCGATGCAAATCCTGAATTTATTGCTGAAGTCAGAAAAATTTTCAATGAAAACAAGGTTATCTGGCAGGTAGGAGAGCTTGGAAAGGTTGATTTGGGCGGAGGCGGTACTATTGCACAGTATGTGGCAAATCTGGGTATGGACGTACTTGATTGCGGAGTATCGGTGTTGTCCATGCACGCACCTTTCGAGGTTACAAGCAAGATTGATATATACCACATGTACAAGGCATACAAAGCCTTTGCAAAATAACTAAGCTACAATATAAAATGAAGTAAATATTTTATAGTATTTACTTCATTTTATTGTAACTATACGAGGAGATACATAATGAAACTTGAGGCCGTAATATTTGATCTTGATGGCACTATTGCCGATACAATAAAGCTTACGCTCCATGCCATCAGGGAAACAGCACGTAAATTTACAGGCAGGGAAATGAGCGATGAAGACGCTTTGTCAATGTTTGGTCCTGTTGACACAGAAATCATAAAAACACTTGTTAAAACACATGAACAGCAGGCTGCGATAGAAGATTATCTGAATACTTTTTCAGACTCCTTTGAGGATTATGTGAAGCCTATTGAAGGCATCCCAGAACTATTGACGTTTATAAAGCAAAGCGGAGTAAAAACTGGACTGTTTACAGGTAGGGGACGAATTGCTACAGATATTATTCTTTCAAAGCTGGGGTTGAAAAAATATTTTGATGAAATTATATCAGGCGATGATACAAAAGCCTTCAAGCCTGATCCCGACGGAATTCTTAAAATGCTTAAAAAGCTTGATGTGAAAGCAGTTGACAGCGTTTATGCGGGTGACTTTGATGTTGATATAAAAGCAAGCAGAAATGCCGGAACAAAGGCAGTACTTGCGCTGTGGTCTTCAACGGCAGATGAAGGTCTTATGGAGCACAAACCGGACGCCGCATTTAAAACCCCATATGATTACATGGAATGGCTTAAGGATAAGCTTTAATGGGAATAGCAGAGTAATGCACTGTAATATTTCACAGTGCATTTTTTATATCGGTACATTCAGTTATAATCAGAACAATTTCGTCCTGTACTCTGCATTTTCTTAAGTCCAGCCTGTTAACGCTTTTAATTAGTTGGTTTTCTAAAATCTGTTCAAAAGACTTTTGAGAAAGATTCAATATCTCCCGTAATATAGAAGAAACTTTAAGCCGAGATGGAAATGGGCTTTTTATGTGTAATTCAAAAGGAACAGTAAAATCTATACTGGACTTAAGGATTTTATATTTGGGAAGGCCGGCCTGAGCCCCATTTCTTTGTATTAACCCTATATCCATGGCATATTTTTCTGCAAGTTCAGTATTATTTACAAGGAAACCCTCCAAAATGTCAGGAGCTATGCTTTTAGGATTGATACGGGTGTATATGGACATATTCCATGTAGAATCACAGTCTGAACATTTATATATCAACCAAATATCCAAATATCTGCGTTGAGCATTTACACGAAACAAACTGGTACTGATGTACTCCGATTTCTTGCCGCATTTACTGCAATACCTTATTACAGGCGGTGGGGATGTATATACTATATCCCAGTTTACTATCTGCATTAAAACTTTCCTTCCTATTTAGAATCAAATAGGAAAGCTAAAAGGTGGATTTAAACAAATCCTTTTCATAGGTGTTCCTCCATATCTATTAATTTGTATACTTGAATTTTATCATCCAGTTGGGGAAAGCCAAACCTTAAAGCCTTTTAGTAAAAGAAAATGAGCCGATACGGCTGTAAACCGCATAGGCTCATTTAAACTTAATTACTCAACTTTCCCACTTTGAAATAAACAGCCATTCTCAGGAGTATAAAAATCAAATAAATTTGAAAAATCGTTGAAGCGTTCGATATTTCAAATGAATGGCTGTACTATAATAATGATGTGGGAAAGTTGAATTAATTATTATTCTTTTGGTTATGTATAATCCTTTGTATACTTTTCAATGAAAGAAA
>JAUZPR010000109.1 GCA_030705825.1 Bacillota bacterium
TAATTAAATAAAACGCCTTCTTTTGTTTGGAACAGTTTTCTACATGAAACGTCAATTCTGTAGGGGCGGCTGCCCTCAGCCGCCCTTTATAAACAAAAAAGATATTCCATAGATTCACTACACCGCGCATTGATGAGCGGCCCGTGAATAGGAATATCTATTTTTCACTTCATCAAATCGGAATTAGAACCTGTGAATAAAGATATTCCATAGATTCACTACACCGCGCATTGATGAGCGGCCCGTGAATAGGAATATCTATTTTTCACAGGTTCTAATATTTAGTTCACGTTGGCAATACTATATGGTAAAATATACTGAGACAGTAACTACAGGGGGAATTATAATGTCCGAAACAATTAGGCAGATAGCTGAGAGAATCCGCGAAATGCGGGATATCAGCGCATTATCAGGAAAAGAAGTTGCAGCAAAACTGGGGATTCCTTTGGAGACATACAATGATTATGAAAATGGAGTAACCGATATACCTGTCAGTATGCTTTATGAATTGGCAAAAGTATTTGAAGTGGATTTTACCGAACTCCTAACCGGCTTATCTCCCAGACTGCATAACTATTGCCTTGTAAAAAAAGGCGAAGGTGTAGAAGTTGAAAGATACAAAGGCTATAAATTCCAAAGCCTGGCATACAATTTTGTAAACAAAAAAGTAGAACCGCTTCTGGTAACAGTTGAGCCTGAGGAAAACAAAAAAATGAGTCTGGTAGCACATCCGGGCCAGGAATTCAATTATGTTCTGGAAGGAAAGATAAAAGTCATTCTTGCAGGGCACGAAGTTGAAATATCGGAAGGTGATTCAATTTATTTTGATCCGACAATTCCACATGGCCAGATAGCCGTCGACGGAAAACAAGCGAAATTCCTGACGGTAATTTTACATGATTGAATGATAAGATAAAAATTATACCGGTTGGTTTTACAGCCTATATGAAAATTCAACCGGGTAGAATAATATATTTGTGAGGTTTAAGAGATGCTAGAGAAATTTCTTCCAAGAGAAAAGTTTGATTCGTATGAGGATTTTAAAGAAAATTACAGGGTAAACATCCCTGAGAATTTTAATTTTGCTTATGACGTTATAGATGCATGGGCTGCTGAAAAGCCAGACAAGCAGGCACTTGTATGGTGCAACGACCACAGTGCGGAAAAGATTTTCACATTTTCAGATCTTAAAAGGCTTAGTGACAAAGCTGCAAATTTGTTCAAATCCTATGGTATAGGCAAGGGCGATGTAGTAATGTTCATGCTTAAAAGGCGCTGGCAGTTTTGGGTCTTTACTCTTGCACTTGAAAAGCTGGGGGCAATTTCCATACCAGCGACAGTACAATTGACTAAAAAGGACATTATCTATAGAAATAATGCCGCTTCTGTAAAAATGATAGTTTCGGTTAAAGAAGAAGATATCATAAAAAATGCCGAAGCTGCAATATCCGAATCGCCGACAGTAACCTTCAAAGCAGTTGTAGATGGTCCGAGAGCGGGCTGGATAGATTTTGACAGGGAACTTGAAGAAGCGCCCTCCGAATGGTCGCGGCCTGCCGACTGTGCCGGCGGTACAGATCCCATGCTTATGTATTTTACCTCAGGAACAACAGGAATGCCCAAGATAGTTCTTCACGATTTTATTCACCCCATCGGTCATATTGTAACGGCGCATTACTGGCAGAGGCTTGGGGAGGAAGGTTTGCACCTTACCGTTTCAGAGTCGGGCTGGGCTAAATGCGGTTGGGGTAAAATATATGGTCAGTGGATTTGCGGGGTCAGTATTTTTGTCTATGATATGGACAAGTTCGTACCTGAAAATCTAATGGAAATGATGGAAAAATATAAAATTACAACATTTTGCGCCCCGCCTACAATTTACAGGTTTTTAATCAAGGAAGACCTTTCAAAACATGATTTTTCCAGTATTAAGAAAGCCTGTACTGCAGGCGAACCCCTCAACCCGGAGGTCTATTACCAGTTTAAGAAAGCTACGGGTCTTGATATTATAGAAGGCTTCGGTCAGACCGAAACATCGGTTTTGTGTGCAAATTTTGAATGGATTACTCCAAAACCCGGTTCCATGGGAAAACCTTCGCCCCTTTATGATATCGATATATTGGATGACAATGACCGTTCATGTCCTTCCGGCGTGGAAGGAAGAATTGTTATAAAAAATCTGGACCACGGTTTACCGCCAGGTTTATTCAAGCGCTATTACAGGGATGAAGCCGCAACCTCCAAAGTATGGCATGACGGATGCTATGATACAGGTGATGTCGCCTGGCGGGATGAGGATGGATACTTCTGGTTTGTAGGAAGATCCGATGATGTTATAAAATGCTCGGGATACAGAATTGGGCCTTTCGAAGTTGAAAGCGCATTGATGGAGCATCCTTCAGTATTGGAATGTGCGGTAACTTCCGCACCTGATCCTATCAGAGGACAGGTTGTAAAAGCGACGATAGTTCTTGCAAGAGGCTGGACTCCAGGAGATCAATTGGTAAAGGATCTTCAGAACCACGTTAAAAAGGCCACGGCCCCTTACAAATATCCAAGAATAATTGAATTTGTGGATGAACTCCCCAAAACGGTAAGCGGTAAAATCAAAAGAGTGGAAATCAGAAAAAATGATGAAGAGAAAAAATAAGGAGGGGTTTATAACCTCTCCTTTGTTTTAAATTTCTATATTCAAAAGCCTGCTTGCATTTTTCCAGAGTATCAGTTCCCGTTCCTCGTCAGTGAGTTCGAGCTTTAAGAATCTTTCCAATTCTTCGTCATGGGGCCACATGGGATAATCGGTTCCAAACAGGATTTTCCCAATACCATGCTCTCTAATTATATGTATTGCCTTTTTATAATCAAGCTTAAACAGGGAACTGGATGTATCAAAATAAACATTCCTTCCGACCAGATACCGGATAGATTCATCCCACATGCTGTAACCGCCGAAATGGGCTGCTATGAAAGTAAGCCTTGGGAATCTGTCCATTACCTTCACAAGTTTTTCAGGACTGGAGGACGTTTTATTTTCATCGCCCATATGTATCAAAATGGGAAGCTTTCCCTCAACTGCCTTATACACC
This sequence comes from Bacillota bacterium, assembly GCA_030705825.1. Lineage (GTDB taxonomy): Bacteria > Bacillota > Clostridia > Acetivibrionales > JANLFN01 > JAUZPR01. The sequence continues at coordinate 3,087 of JAUZPR010000109.1, forward strand.
GGCATCATGTCAGGATCATCTATACTGAAATTCTGGAATTCGGGGTGCAGCTTTATTCCTTTAAGTCCAAGTGAAATAATCCTGTCAAGTTCGCCATCAATATCATCAAGTTCCTTGTGGAGAGTTCCAAAGCCTATCAGACAATCATGCCTGGAAATTGCATCGGCTATAAAATCGTTAATTGTAGTGACCTGTTCAACCCTGGTTGCGGTAGAATGCACCAGATACTTATTTACATTAACCCTGCTCCCGCTTTCAATCAGTGCTTCAACAGTTCCTCCACCGTACATATTGATTCCGTAATACTGCCCAATAGACTCAACCGCTCTTTCAGCTATTTTTTCAGGAAAAATATGAGCATGAGCATCTATAATCTTAAATTGTTTCAATCAATTCACCTTCAAATTATAAAAACTAAACAAATTTTAGCACACTATATTAAATTTAACAATATGCAGCATACATACACGAGCAGACATTGTTATCCTAAACCAATTAGTATAGAATAAATAAGATAAGCAATTTCTGATTTCTAGAAAATTTTAAGGGGGATTGAAATTGGCTATTCTGGTTACCGGCGGAGCCGGCTATATAGGCAGTCATACGGTTGCGGAACTGTTGGAAATGAATGAAGACGTAGTTATAATAGATAATCTGGAAAAAGGACATGAAAAAGCGGTTACGGGAGGAAGGTTTTATAAAGGGGACCTCAGGGATGACGAATTTCTGACCAAAGTTTTCAAAGAAGAGGATATTGAAGCTGTTATTCATTTTGCAGCTTATTCCCTGGTAGGAGAAAGTGTCGGCGACCCTTTGAAATACTACAACAACAATGTTGCATCAACCCTGAAGCTTCTGACTGCAATGAAAGAGCACAGGGTTGGAAAAATTGTCTTTTCTTCTACTGCCGCTACATACGGAGAGCCTGAAAAAGTTCCAATATTGGAGGATAACAGGACACTTCCGACAAATCCCTACGGCGAAACCAAGCTGGCTGTTGAAAAGGCTTTAAAATGGGCTGATAAAGCCTATGGTATAAAATATACAGCTCTGAGATATTTTAATGCCGCCGGAGCACATTTATCCGGCAGAATCGGTGAAGACCACAATCCCGAATCACATCTGATTCCAATAATACTTCAGGCTGCTTTAGGCAAAAGAGATAAGGTAAGTATTTTCGGTGACGATTATAATACACCCGACGGAACATGCATGAGGGATTATATACATGTTGTTGACCTTGCCAGAGCACATGTGCTGGCACTGAAAAGGTTAAGAATCGGCGGGGAAAGTGAAATATTCAATCTTGGGAACGGAAAGGGCTTTTCTGTAAAAGAAGTGATAGAAGCTGCCCGTGAAGTTACCGGAATTGATATCAAATCTGAAATTTCAGGCAGAAGAGCCGGTGATCCAGCGGTATTAGTAGCCTCCTCCGAGAAGGCCAAAAAGGAACTGTGCTGGAAGCCTGAGTTTGATGATCTGAAAACCATAATAGAAACGGCATGGAAATGGCACAGGGAGAATCCTGATGGGTATAAAGATGTCTGAACCACGGATCATTTCACCATATACTTATCCAATACACTCTTAATCTTCTTGTTAATTCCGGTTATGTCAACCTTATCCACCGGTTTGTCGTTCAATTTGTACTTGGCTTTTAATTTCAATATCCTGTATACACTTTGGTTTATTCTCTGTTCGGAAATTTCGCCCGATGCCGTTGCGGCTTTTATAGACTGAATAACCTGGTTCTCCTTGTCATACTCATGACATACGAGAACTATATCACTGCCGGCATTGATTGACTTGACTGCTGCCTCTCCCATACCGTAATTATCTGCAATCGCGCCCATAGTCATATCGTCGGTAAAAACAACCCCGTTGAATTTCATTTTGTCACGTAAAATACCGGTTATAATATTTTTGGATAGCGAAGCAGGATTATCGGAATCAATTTTAGGAAGCAGTATATGCGCTACCATAACTGCATCTACCCCGTTTTTAACCGCATCCTCAAAAGGAAGCAGCTCAAAGCTTTCCAGCCTGTTTAAATCATTGTTGACTATCGGAAGACCAATATGTGAATCTGTAGAAGTATCGCCGTGTCCCGGGAAATGTTTTACCACTGAAATTATATTCTGTGATTGAATGCCTTTCATGGTTTGTATGCCTAAATTTCTTACAACAGACGGAGTAGAGCCGAAGGCCCTGTCCCCTATCACAGGATTTTTAGGATTGCTGTTTATATCCAATACAGGCGCGAAATTCATATTAAGGCCGAACATTTTAACTTCCTGGGCAAGAAGGCTTCCTATATTGAAAGAAAAATTCTTATTATTGTATTTACCGATAGTTCCACTGGCTGGAATACTTGAAATAGAATCGGGCATCCTGTTTACCCTTCCGCCTTCCTGATCAACAGAAAGAAATAAGGGCTCTTTATTTGTAGAATTGAGCTCCTTTAACTGGTTTACAAGCGAAAGCATTTGATTTGGGTCTGTGAAGTTATCCTTGAAAAAAATAATACCGCCCACATGATCATCTGCAATCAGCCGTTTAACATTCTGATCGGCAGTACTTCCGTCAAAACCCACCATTACCATTTGCCCTATTTTTTCTTCAAGAGACATGTTGTCTATCTGTTCCTGAATAGGATCATTATTTGTTTGGGTTGAAGCCGTATAGGCGGGCGGCTGCGTTTTAGCAGAGCTAACCTGTGTCTGTTCTGTGCTTCCGCCGATTTTTGGAGGAAGAAGATATTTTGATGCAAGAAATCCTGCTACAAAAGCCAGAATGGCAATTACAAGCAGCATGGCTATTGCCTTTTTAAACATATTTGTTACCTATATGCCTTCCCACATAAACGCCGCTGGCGGATGCCTGTGATAACGAGTGTGTAACTCCTGAACCGTCTCCCAGTATATATAGTCCTTCTAATTTCGTTTCCAGCCTATCGTTTACTTCCACCTTGGAATTATAGAATTTGACTTCGACTCCATATAGCAAAGTACTTTCATTTGCCGTTCCGGGAGCGATCTTGTCCAGTGCATATATCATTTCTATTATATCATCAAGCTGTCTTTTCGGAATTACAAGGCTTAAGTCACCTGGAGTTGCATTAAGCGTTGGTCTGGTAAAGCTCTGTGTAAGCCTGTGTTCGGTAGTCCTTCTGCCGCTGACCAGATCACCGAATCTCTGCAGCAGCACTCCCCCGCCCAACATATTGCTTAATCTTGCAATAGATTCACCGTATTCATTGCTGTCCTTGAAAGGTTCAGTGAAGTTATTGGATACAAGCAGTGCAAAATTGGTATTGGATGTCAGGTATCTGGGATCGGCATAACTATGCCCGTTTACTGTCATTATTCCATTGGTATTTTCCATAACCACTTCTCCATAAGGATTCATGCAGAAGGTTCTGACAATATCAGAATATTTCTTCGTCCTGTATACAATTTTACTTTCGTAAACATCGTCTGTTATGTGTGCAAAAATTTCAGCAGGAAGCTCTACCCTGACACCTATGTCAACACGGTTGCTTCTGGTCTTTATACCAAGCTTTTTACAAATAACCGAAATCCATTTTGACCCAGAGCGCCCTGTAGCCAGCACCAGTTCCCTGCATGTATATTCTTCCCTGGCCGTCTTTACAGTAAAGGAGTTTTTTTCACCCTCGACATCTGTAACCTCTGTATCAAATAAAATCTCAACCTTTTCTTTAAGGTAATCGTACAGATTGGAAAGGATAACAAGATTTCTGTCTGTCCCGAAATGTCTTACTTCAGCATCAAGCAGATGCAGGTCATTTCTCAGGGCCTGCGTTTTAAGTTTGGAATTTGCCGTTGAGTACAGTTTTGCGCCTTCACCGCCCATGCTTAAATTGACTTCATCTACATAACGCATCAGATCTATAGCTTCATCATAGCCCACATATTTAAAAAGCTCTCCACCGAAATTATTGGTTATGTTGTATTTTCCGTCCGACATACTGCCGCTGCCGCCGAAACCGTTCACTATATTGCAGGTATTACAGTCCTGGCACGTCATTACATTCTTACCATCTATCGGACACTTTCTTTTTTTCAGTGAATGCCCCTTTTCAATTATTAGTACCTTAATTGCCGGATTGACTTTTAGTAATTCGTATGCTGTAAATATTCCACTGGCACCTGCTCCAACTATAACCACATCGTATCGCATTCGTAACCTCCTATTAACCTCTTCAAATCTAGTTGTTCTTTTTTATGGCTGCTCGCAAGCGTGCAGGGGAATAAAATTTATAGAGAAACTTGATTTGTAGAGGTTATTTCCTATATCCATTTTCCTTTTTCATCCACATCAATTCTAGTTTCTCTTTTTTCTCCCCACTTTAAACATTTTACATGCAGCGTGAAAAATATAGAGAAACTAAAGCCGAAATAGTCAAGAAAAGTGGGACTGTGTATCAAGTATATCATAACCCATGGATGCTTACAGCTGCTATTTTTACTCTACAATCAAATTTCTGGGGCTTATATCCAAAACCCTTCCCGATGGAATCCAGGTACTTATCAATGTTATCAGCAGGCAAACAGGTATAACGGCTGCCGTACCCAGAAGCGTTATTTCCATTGGAAATTTGGCAATACTAAAACTGTCCAGTATCATCCGCATTATACCAGGCGCCATATAAAGTCCAAGTGGTATACCGATTATAACACCCGCAACAGTAATTATTACCGTTCTGAGCATCAGCGATAGTCTTATTTGTGACGAGGTCATTCCAAAAGCCTTATAGGTACCGAAATTCCTTTTTTCCCAGTGGACATTCATTAATGTCATATTAAAGATAACCAGGAACATAACAAGAGTGAATATAATACATAGGATAACTACTATACTGTTTCCGCCAATTGCAATCGGGTTGGTCATATCCTTGACATTATCCTCATAGGATTTGACATCCAGCTTTAGACCATATTCATTCTGATAGCTTTTAATAAATGAGTTTACGTCCTCACCTTTTTTCAGTACAACCGCATATTGGTTGGGCAGGTATTCTGGCAGAATTTTTTTAATTGCAGATGCTTCAATCCTAATACTATATCCGGCTCCCATTATTGACTGCATAATACCAGTTATTACAAAGGATACTTTCTTTTTTGCAATATATACTTCAATTGTGTCACCGATAGTTTTTTTATATTCCTTGCTTAAATTCAAAGATATTGAAATCTCATTTTCGGTTTTAGGATTTCTGCCTTGTATATTTTCCAAACCCAAAGCATCCATATTTCCGTCGTAAACCATTGCTATTACATTTCTTGACGGTTTACCCACCTGTTCTGAAACACTTGTCATATCATAAATTTCGACACGTGTTGCCTGTTTGACACGATTATCCCTATCTAATTTATTCATTATAATTTGATCTGTCAAATTGCCTGCATTTTCAGTAGGTGTCATTACAACCTGTCTGTTATCAAACCCCCAGTAACCAGGACTTTCTGAAAGATGCACAAGAGAGTTCTGAACATTGACGGCGAATGTAAAAATTGAAGAGACAGTGATGGCACATATAAGTATAAATGCAGATTGGCGTCTGTTTGAGAAAATTTGTTTGATTCCCAGAATTGCCGGTACATTAAGCGTCTTAAACCTTAAAGCATTAAATTTTCCGCCGTTGGAGTACTTCCTGGATACAGATCCTTCCCGTATAGCCTCGACAGGCTTAATTTTTCCTGCTTTCCTTGCTATAATCAATGCGGAGCTACCTACAGCTGCCATTATGATTAAGAATGTAACTATAGCCGGAAGTGTCATGGAAAAATCAAAGTTTGCAAAGCCTATTGACCTTAAAAGCATATCAAGTACCAGTCTGACCGTAAACCAGCTGCCCAATATACCAACCGGTACAGCTATTAAGGCTGTTAAGGCATACTGTCCGGTAAATATACTTATTATGTTTTTCGGGGTAAACCCTTGGGATATGAATACACCTATAATCTTATAATCTGATGCAACAGCAGAAGAAATTGTTAGAGCTATTACAAATAGTGCAATTATAATTAATACAATTGAAAACACTATCAATATGGTACCCAAAATTGTATACATGGTTAAATAAGTAAGTGATATAGTCTCATAATCTACCTTTCTTCCATAAAAGGAACCATCCAAATGATTCTCAAAAGCCTTCCACGAATATGGTTCCTTAGAATAATCAGAATACCTTATGCCCATAATTACTTCATTTCCTGCATTTGAACCGAATAATCTGTCCAGTTCACCCGGAGCTGTCCAAATCCGCACCAGATCCATAAATGTACCGCTAAACTGGGGATCCACAACTATAGCAGAGACTTTCATCTGAACTTTTCCATCCTTTGCCGTAAATCCTAATTTATCCCCAATTTTTATATTATGCTTGAATGCAAAATTTGAAGTAATCCATATTTCGCCTGGTTCAGGTGAAACAGCTTCTTTCCCTTCAATAAACGACAGCTTATCCTGAGTTACCTGAACCCCGGGCCTTTCGGTAAAGAATATAGTACTGTTTGCCAGTTTTTCACCCTTGTATATGATTCCATCATTTGATTCATGCAGTTTAAAAGACTGTACTCCTTTTATCTCACTTCTTGATTCCCACCATTTTTTGATATCCGCAGGGTTATAATTTTTAGTATCGAACCAAATTAGAGTATGTGATGCGTTCAGTTTATCATACATACTTTCGAGGGGCTTATGAACACTCGACATTAGACTTAATGCCGAGGAAAACATTAAAGCTGCTACTGCAATGGTTAATGCTATCAGAATGCTCTGAGTCTTTCTTTTTCGGATATTTGCAAGTATTATAGCTGCAATGCTTCTCATATTACCACCCCTTTTCGGTAAGATAGGCAAATACCTTTTCTTCACGCTGTTCCAGATTGTCAGTTGTAAATTTCTCCAATTCAAGGTCTCCATCAATTTTACCGTCTCTGATGAATAATATTCTGTCAGCCCTGCAAGCCGCCTTAAAATCATGTGTTACCATTACTACAGTCTGCCCGCCTTCATTGATATTTGTAAGAATATCCAGAACATTTCGACCCTGGGCTGAATTCAGACTTCCTGTGGGCTCATCGGCAAACAATACCTGCGGAGAATTAATAAGTCCTCTTGCTATAGCCACCCGCTGCTGCTGTCCCCCCGATACCTGTGACGGCAGTCTTCCGGACAGTTCATGCAGTTCAAACATCTTAAGCAGTTCATAAGCTTTCTGATCAACCAATTTTTTATTTTTATTGGCCAGATATCCAGGAATTGTTATATTCTCAAAGATTGTTAAATTGGGAACCAGGTTAATTGCCTGAAAAATAAAACCGATATTCATTCTTCTAAAATTTGCAATTTCTTTTTCCTTTAGGCTGTCTATCTTTATGTCTGAAAACCATACATCCCCTGTCGTAACGTTATCCAGTCCGCTCAAGAGATAAAGCAGCGTAGATTTTCCTGACCCGGAGCTGCCCATTATTACCGTAAAATCGCCCTCATATATCTCAAGGCTGAGATTTCTTATGGCATGGAACTGTTCCCCATCACTCACATAGGTCTTGCATAGATCCTTTGTTTTTATAACTGTTTTTTTCATCTTAACCTCCGATAATCCGCTTCTTACTGACTTTATATTAAAAATTCTATAAAGTAAAGATTAAGCAGTTCTTATCAAGTTATTAAGAATTTATTAAGTATATAAGACAGGTACGAGCAGCAGGAAAATATATTTTAGAATGAGCTACAGGCTCTTATATACTTAATTCTGATCAAATATGGTACAGTTTTTAGGCTGTCCGCATAGATGCGGACAGCGCTGGATTTGAAGCAAGGATGCTGAATATCCAGCGCCCATATTTGAGCAAAATTAAGCTATTTAGAGCCTGTTGCAAATGGAGTTGATATATTTTCCTGCTGCTCGTACCTTTCTTACAATACACTTCTTGAAATTGTTAATGTACTATCTGTTTAAAAAACCTTTCCACATAGCTTTTATCCGATAATTTACTCTGTACCTGCCGCTTCCAGGCATCAACAGCCTGAAGTTCCTTAAGCTTGACCCCATACCACTTTTCAACGTCATTTCTGGAAACAGTATATTTAATATCTTCAAAATTGAATTCAATAGCCATAAGATTATCAATCAGAACAAAATTTGCAGTAGAATTATAAATCAATACCTCCTTCAGCTTCTCCTGGTCAACGGCTTTGGACATGGTTTTGTAGTTTATTTCGGCCGTAAGCTTTTCTGGGAAAAGCTGAAATGTTTTCCCAATTTCCTTAAAAGGTAAGTTATAATTAAGGTTTGCAAGGTTGGATGCATTGCCCATATACTTAAATTTATACTTTAATACATTTTTAAAGTCATGTGTTTTCGGATCCTTCTGCTCAGCCGCATATTGTCTGTCATGCCTGTCAATCCCCGGTATTACATATCCTTCTACAAGAATCATACCAATAACACCTATTACAATCAGTAGAATAACTATAAAATTCCTGTTTTTCATGGCAGCTCCTTCACCCCGCATTTCTCAATCAAGGCTTTGGCTCTGTTAAACATTAAAGGTATGATCAAGGTAATGAAAGGAAGTATATAATCCAACAAAATTTCAGCAAGCCTATAAGGTCCGTCTATCCTTATACGATACCCGAACCATATGTTGCTTCCGAAACGGATGGCTGTGGTATACAAAGTTGCTCCCAGTATAAAAAGCACCCAGACAATCCATACAAGTATCCTAAACCTGACTATTTTCTTTGTGTCAAAAGAACGTTGTTCATTCAGATATACACTATCCTTCCTGGCTGCCAAAGTAAAATAAATCACACCAAGTATA
>JAUZPR010000011.1 GCA_030705825.1 Bacillota bacterium
GGTCCCTGGAAAACAGGCATTATTACAACCGGAAACTCACTACCCTGGCTTTTATGTATTGTTATGGCAAAAGCAGGTTCTATTTCATCAAGAATACTGTAATCATATTCAACAATTCTGTCGTCTTCAAATAAAACTATTATCTTTTGCTCCTTGTCATCTATTTTCTGAATAAGGCCCGTATCTCCGTTAAATACTCCATTTCCGTCAGAATAGGGTTCTGCAGCCCTTTCCCATCTCAGTTCATAATTATTCCTTATCTGCATTACCCTGTCTCCTTCTCTGAAGGTAAACCTGGGCAACACTTTTTCGTTTTTGTTTCTTGCGGGCGGGTTAAGTATTTTTTGCAATTCCACATTAAGATTATGAACTCCGGTAATTCCCTTTTTCATCGGAGATAATACCTGGATATGCTTGATGGGATCATAACCATAGCTGTCAGGTATCCTCCTGCCGCATAAGTCTACGATTGTCTCTACCATACTGTCCTGGCTGTTTTGCCTGAGAAAGAAGAAATCCTTATCCTTTTTCCCGATATAAGGCGGCTCCCCGTTATTTATTCTGTGAGCATTCACAACTATGAGGCTTTCTTCAGCCTGCCTGAATATCTCGGTCAGCTTTACAACGGCTATGGTTCCGCTTTCAATTATATCCTTAAGAACTTTTCCCGGGCCGACAGATGGAAGTTGATCCACATCCCCCACCAGAACCAGGCGCGTGCCGGGGGAAACGGCTTTCAACAGATTATTCATAATAAGTATATCTACCATTGACATCTCATCTATTATAACTACGTCGGTATCTATTGGGTTAGCTTCATTTTTTATAAAAACAGGCTCAACATTTTCCCCTGAATATCCGATTTCAAGAACTCTATGTATTGTCCTGGCTTCATATCCGGTGGCTTCAGTCATCCTTTTTGCGGCTCTTCCCGTAGGTGCGGCCAGTGTAACCCTGTACCCCTCCATATTGAGCAGCATTATAATACTTTTTATTATTGTTGTCTTACCTGTGCCCGGACCGCCCGTAATTACAGTCACACCATTTATAATTGATTCCTTTATGGCATTTTTCTGCCTTTCTGCCAGCTCTATACCTTCCTGCTGCTGAACTTTCCTTAAAGCCTCGTCCAATTCATCCAGTTTGTATGAATACCTTACTTGCGACAGTTCATAAAGCTTTTTGCATACGCTTAATTCCGCAGTATGGAGAGATGCAAGATAAACCCTGTTTACTTCATAGTCTCTTTCAATAAAAACCGACTTATCCATGGCAAGTGAAAAAAGCGAATCCTCAATGTCAGTTAATTCAATATTAAGCAATTGGGATGCAAGCTCTTTCAATTTATCTTCAGGAAGATAAGTATGGCCGTTTTGCGTAGCCTGAGTCAGTACATATTTGATACCGCTTATAACCCTGTACTTGGATGAAGGGTCTATACCAAGACTTTCGGCAATTTTATCGGCTGTTTTAAAGCCGAGTCCGAAGGCTTCATCTGAAAGTCTGTACGGATTTGCCTTGATTTCATCTATAGTCCTGTCACCAAAAGCCTTATATATTTTGGCAGAATATGCAGGGCTTACACCATACTTCTGCAGAAACATTGAAACTGCAAGAAGTTCTCTCTGTTCTTCAAATGCCTGTCCTATTTTTATTGCCTTATCCCTGCTGATACCTTTTATTTCTGTCAGCTGTTCAGGCTGATACTGCAAAACATTAAGGGCGTCAGCGCCGAATCTTTCTACTATCCTTGATGCCGTTACAGGCCCGATTCCTTTAACAACGCCTGATGCAAGATACTTTTCAATTGCATCAATAGACTGCGGAAGCTTTTTTTCATACATCTCAACCTTGAATTGCTGTCCATAGTCGGGGTGTAACACCCATTTCCCCTCAATTTTTAAGATTTCCCCTGCATTTATAAAAGGCATATATCCAACAGCTATGATTTCCGAACTGTCATCTCTGATGGAACAAACCGTATATCCGTTCAATTCATTAAAATAAATTATTTCCTCTACAGTACCTTCAATAGAACTCAAAACATTCACCCTTTGTATTTTCTATGTACCATTTTAGTATATATTAAATAACCTTATTATGAAAGTGTTCTTCAAACTCCGAAACTGCTTTTTCAGCATCCTGTTTTTCAAGGATTTTAATACATTCATAGTCTTTGCTTAATAATTTTAATATTTTAAGTGTGTCATCTGTAGAACCCATATCTATTACCGTAATTGAGCTTACGGGAATTATCCTGCCTATTGCATTTCCAGCTAATAGGTTTCTTAAAATACCTTCTATCTTTTCCTCCTGGTTCTTTACCTCAAGAATAAGCTTCATGCCCGGATTATATTCATTAAAACTTCTGTGTATTGAACCTGCTATGCTTATTACCAATACTATTGCTCCATATACCGCCAATAAATAAATAAAAGTATCATAGATAACCTGTGACATATATATCACCGCCTATTAATTATTCTATGAATATTGATACTTAATGTTACTTGAAGAAATCATACTAAAATGTACAAATTTTATATGCCAATAAGAAGGAATTTGTAGAATCAAGTCGAATTATAATATTACAAAACAAAATCCCTACCTTTATACTTCTTACTAAAGCTTAAAAGTTATTTTAATTCCAGGTATTTACATTTTTTTGCTGCTGGTTTTTGCAACTTAGAAAATTTTACATATGGGGTGAATTGCGCTGAAAAAGGTATCTATCAACGAAATTGTACCTGGTATGAAGCTTGCGAAGGACGTTTATTTGTCAGATGGCAGAGTTTTGCTGCTAGCAGGTTTTATAATAAAGAGCCGGTATATCAGAAAACTTGAATTATTTAATATTCCTTTTGTATATATAACCGAAGAAGAACCTGTAGCATTAACAGAGTTCAGTGAAGAACGGGTTTATGCAGAGGCCTTTAATACCATAAAATCGGTTATGACCTCGGTCCGTGAAGGCAAAGAGCTGGATATCGCAGCAGTAAAAGATACCGTCGATGATATTGTACATAAGGTAATAAATAATGAAACTGTTTTCATGCAGCTTACCGGAATAAGAGATATCGATAACTATACATTCCTGCATTCCGTGGATGTTTGTATATACTCTGTCATAACCGGAAAAAAATTGGGCCTTAACAAGGAAGAACTTAATGACCTTGGGATTGGCGCTGTTCTTCACGATATAGGCAAGTGCAAGGTGCCTAATGAGATACTTCTCAAGCCTGGTAAACTTACCGATGAAGAATTTAATATTATGAAACTGCATACGGTTTACGGGCATGAAATAGTAAGTAATACACCAGGGTTAAATAAAAAAATTGCTAATATAGCATGCCAACATCATGAGAAATGGGACGGTTCGGGTTATCCGTTGGGGATAAGCAAATACCAGATTGATAAATTTGCCCGTATTGTAACAGCCGCGGATATATATGATGCATTGACTGCAGACAGAATTTACCGGAAAAGGGATATGCCGCATATGGCGGCAGAATATATCGTTGCTAACTCGTCTATTCTTATTGATCCTGAAATTGCCTCTATTTTTATAAAAAATATTACAGTTTATCCTGAAGGGGCAATAGTGTTGCTTAATACGGGTGAAATAGGAAGTGTGATAGAAGCCAACAAGAATATGTCTCTCCGCCCGAAAGTCAGGATAATAGCGAGAAAGGAAGGCCCACCGGTTCTTGAACCTTATACGGTAGACCTCATGCATGATCTTGACGTGTTTATTATTGATATACTGAGTTAGTAGGGGCGGGGCTCTGCTCCACCCGTTCAGAGTTCGGAGTGAGGAATTTGGAGTTGGGAGTTTGGAGTTGGGAGTTTGGAGTTCGGAGTTTGGAGTTCCAGGTTATGTTGTAGGGAACGGTGCCCTCACCGTTCCGTTACAGGTTTTAAGACACAAAAATGGATAGTTCAAGAAACTATCCATTTTTATTTTATAATTTTTCAATTATGTCTTTACTCCGCTTCGAAGAAGCAGTAAGGCTTCGGAGTACTTCTTTTTCTCTCCCTTGATGTGAGGGAGAGATAGAGAGAGAGTTTAACTCCAAACTCTATACCCTGAACCCCCAACCCTGAACTCTGAACTTTTATATTACAATCCAGCGTCCTTTTTCAACGCTTCGGCCTTATCGGTCTTTTCCCAGCTCAGATCTATGTCCAGCCTTCCAAAATGTCCATAAGCAGCAGTTTGCCTGTATATAGGCCTTCTTAAATCAAGTGTTTTTATAATGCCTGCCGGTCTCAAGTCAAAATGCTTCTGAATCAATTCAATAATTTTTGCTTCGGGAACCTTACCTGTACCAAAAGTATCAACCATAACAGATACCGGTTTTGCAACACCGATAGCGTATGCAACCTGAACTTCACATTTTCTGGCAAGTCCTGCAGCAACTATATTTTTGGCAACATAGCGTGCCGCATATGAAGCTGAACGGTCAACCTTCGTAGGATCTTTACCTGAGAAGGCTCCGCCGCCATGTCTTGCGTATCCGCCATACGTATCAACAATAATCTTTCTGCCTGTCAATCCCGAGTCACCCTGAGGTCCTCCTATGACGAAACGGCCTGTAGGATTTACCAAAAACCTTGTTTTTGAATCAATAAGGTTTGCAGGTATTGTTGGTTTTATAACATGCTCGATTATATCCTTCTCGATTGTATCATGTTCAGCCTCGGGACCGTGCTGACTTGATATAACTACCGTATCAACTCTTACCGGTTTATCGTCTTCATATTCAACTGTAACCTGGGATTTACCATCAGGTCTTAAATACGGCAGTGTACCGTTTTTCCTTACCTCGCTTAGCTTCCTTGTAAGTGCATGTGCCAAGGATATAGGCATAGGCATTAATTCAGGAGTTTCATCACATGCATATCCGAACATCATACCCTGATCTCCGGCGCCAATTGCTTCTATCTGGGCATCAGTCATTTCACCGGTTTTCGCTTCAAGAGCTTTGTCAACACCCATAGCTATATCCCCTGACTGTTCATCTATAGAAGTGATTACCGCACAGGTATCACAGTCAAATCCATATTTTGCCCTATCATATCCGATTTCTCTGATTGTATTTCTTACTGTTTTTGTAATATCGACATAAGTTTTTGTGGTTATCTCACCCATAACCAGAACAAGACCAGTAGTTACGGAGGTTTCACATGCAACCCTCGCATAGGGATCATTCTCATAAATGGCATCCAGAACAGCATCCGATATCTGATCGCAGATCTTATCGGGATGTCCTTCTGTAACCGACTCTGAAGTAAATAATTTTCTTGGCATTTAAATCTCTCCTTTATGTTATTTAATCTAGTTAACCCTCACCCCAACCCATCTCCCACGGCATTTGGCAAGGGGTTATAATCAAATAAAAAACCTCTTCATACCGAAGAGGCTTAATTTCTATTTCCTCCTCATCTTTCAGGATTACTCCTGCAGGAATTGGCACCGATGCTTGCTGCCGGTTGCCGGGTTTCATAGGGCTCAGTCCCTCCACCTCTCTGGATAAGGTTCATATATTATTTTGTTACAATAAATGTAACATATGCATTTTCTTCCGTCAAGGGCAAAATTAAAAATTCGAAGTTCGGGGTTCGGGGTTCGGATCTTGGAAGGCAAAAAAAATGGGTAGCTATAATCTACCCATTTCCCTTATCTAAAATCTTTAACGGAACGGCGAGGATGCCGTTTCCTATTTTTTTATTCTCCCTGCACTATTGCTTCGCCGTTAAAAAGTTCCTCAAACTCGGAGCCTTCCAACTTTTCCTTTTCCAATAAGGCTTTTGCTATTCTATGCAGTTTTTCCATGTTTTCTTTCAGTATAGTTACAGTTTTTTCGTAAGCATTTGAAATAATGCCCTTAACTTCCTTGTCTATTTCAGATGCTACTTCTTCACTGTAGTTTCTGGTATGGCCGTAATCACGTCCAATGAAAACTTCGTCACTTTCGTTGCCGAAAATAAGGTTCTCAAGCTTCTCGCTCATACCGTATTTAGTCACCATATTCCTGGCGACGTTATTGGCCTGCTTCAAATCATTATATGCGCCTGTGCTTATCTCACCAAGCACCAGTTCCTCTGCTGCTCTTCCTCCCAGTGCTATGACAATCATTTCAATCAACTGTGATTTGGTCTGATAGCTCTTGTCTTCCTCAGGTCTGAAGGAGGTATATCCGCCTGCCATACCTGATGGAATTATTGATATCCTGTCAACCCTGTCTGTTGATGATGCAATCTTAACAGCTATTGCATGACCAGCTTCATGATAGGCAGTAAGCTTTTTCTCTTTTTCGTTCATTACTCTGCTCTTCTTTTCAGGACCCATTACAACTTTGAAAGTAGCTTCCTTTACTTCTTCCATTCCTACGCGCTTCTTATCTTTCCTTGCTGCCAGAAGAGCGGCTTCGTTCAACAGGTTCTCCAAATCTGCTCCGGTAAAGCCTGAAGTATTCTTCGCAAGTTCATCCAGCTTGACATCGGATCCAAGTGGTTTCCCTTTGGAATGTACCTTAAGAATTTCTTCTCTCCCTTTAATATCAGGTAATCCTACAACTACGCGCCTGTCAAACCTGCCTGGCCTCAGCAATGCAGGATCCAGGATATCAGGTCTGTTGGTAGCTGCCAGAATAATAACTCCTTCATTTACACCAAAGCCATCCATTTCGACAAGCAACTGATTAAGCGTTTGCTCACGTTCATCATGCCCGCCGCCCAGTCCGGCTCCTCTATGTCTTCCTACCGCATCGATTTCATCTATAAAAACTATACAAGGTGCATTTTTCTTGGCCTGATCAAACAAATCCCTGACCCTGGAAGCACCGACACCGACAAACATTTCTACAAAATCAGAACCGCTTATACTGAAGAAAGGAACCCCAGCTTCACCGGAAACTGCCTTTGCAAGTAATGTTTTACCTGTACCGGGAGGTCCGACCAATAAAACACCTTTCGGAATTCTTGCACCCAATTCAACAAATTTCTTTGGAGATTTTAAGAACTCAACAATTTCTTTTAGTTCTTCCTTCTCTTCGTCCGCTCCGGCAACATCATCAAAGGTTACTTTACGTTTGTCGTCTATAGTCATCTTAGCTCGGCTCTTGCCGAAAGACATTACCCTGTTGCCGCCGCCCCCCTGAGATTGCTGCAGGAAGAATACCCAGAACAGAATAAATATTACTATAAGACCTACCGTAGGAAGTATTGCAACCCACCATGGTGCGGTTGGTGGTGGCTGGAATGCGAAGGTCCTTATCTGATTGCTCTTTATGGCGGGATTAATTTCCTGCATGAATGAAGTTACATCAGATATATAGACTACGTATTCGTTGCTTTTGCCTGCCACATCCTGTTTTATCAAATCAACGGTTGCCTTATTGCCTTCTAATGTTATCTTATCAACATTGTTGGCTTGTATTTCCTTTATCAAATCGGAGTAATTCATCTCCGCAGGACTGCTAGAGTTGTTTAAAAGGGTTAATACCGCCAGAATTATCACAAAGAGCACAATGTAAAAGCTTATACCTTTTAAATATTTCAATCAGTTCCCTCCTTATGCCGAATAAACAGCACCTTTAAAGCATTACATAAAAACTTTATTAATAAATCATCAACTTTATACCAAAACAAATCAATTATGGCTAATACACCATAACCTAGTACAATACATTATATTAACATAACAGTTTTCAAAACACAATAACATCGGTTTTTCTTAATAACTATTCATAAAAGCTCAATCCATATATACTTTTGGACTAAGCGTACATACATCAGGCAAATTCCTGTATTTCCCCGCATAATCCAATCCATAGCCTATTACAAATTTATCAGGTATCTCTATACCCTCATAATCGATATCAATTTCTACTTTTCTTCTGGAGGGTTTGTCCAGTGCTGTGCATATTTTTACGCTTAACGGACCTCTGGTATTAAATAGCTCTTTTAAATGCTTTAATGTCAGACCTGTATCAACAAGGTCTTCCACTATAAGTACATGCTTGCCTGCAATATTTATATCGATATCCTTGATCAGCCTCACTATACCTGATGTCTTGGTAGAATTACCATAGCTTGATACCGATATGAAATCCATATCTACCGGGATGGTAATCTCCCTCATCAAATCAGCCAGAAATACAAAACCGCCTTTTAATACTCCTACCAAAACAAGGTCCTTTCCTGCGTAGTCCTGTGAAATCCTTTTTCCTAACTCTCTTATTCTCTCATTTAATACTTCTCTTGATACCAGTATTTCTTCAATATCCCCTTGCATAAATAATACCTCCAGATAATTATGATTGAGCTTGATTTTATCTATTTTTTTATTTTATGTTTGTCATAATATTATAACTGCTCCTCAAATACAATCATAGCTGCTTGAAATTTATTTTAAGCACTCTTTTAGTATTTTCAGTTACTTTAAATTTATCACTGGTTCTATAACCTGTTATCCACACTATTTCATTTTCTACACCAATTAATGGGGTTTTGTTTCTTAATTCCCTTGGAACTTTGTTATCTATAAAATATTCTTTTAATTTTTTTGTACCATTTGACTTATAGGGTTTGAAAATATCACCTTGCTTCCTGGTTCTTATAAAAGCTTCCTTTCTGAATTTATCGTAATCAAAATACTGTTCGGATGAATTTTGCTGGTCTTCTGAAAATCTATAATTATCTTTGCCATTTCCAAATAAAAATGTTTCAAATATATATTTCCCGTTTAATACTTCTGTAGTTCCCGGAACTTTCAAAACAGCTTCAAAGTCTTCACAGATATACAAACTGCTTTCAAAATATATATGTAGGATATCATAAGAGGTCCCGGCACGCAAACCACCGGGAATATGAACCTCCATTCCGGTCTTTCCGCAGTTTAGCATTTCAATAATATTCCTTATATGAATATATTCTATGCCCTTAAGATCTCCTTTTAAACCTTCGATAGCCTTTCTCAGCACACTTTTTACAATAGCAGGATGGTTGGCCTTTAAGGCATCAATTCTGAGCTCCACACTATTGCTGTCCTGCTTAAGAATACAATTATTATATACTTTAATTACCGTATCTTCAATAAAATCGGCATCTTCCCTTATAAGCTCCGACATTCTTAATATTCTTCGCGAAATATCGGTTTTAAATATATCTCTTACAGCCGGAAGAAGTTCCAATCTGATTTTATTTCTGGTATAATAATTTTCAAAATTTGAGCTGTCGGTTCTCGGATTTAAATTGTGGCTTTTGCAGTATTCTTCAATTTCTTCTCTTGTAACATTAAGAAGGGGTCTAATAATTATCCCCCTTTTATAATCCATTCCTTTCAAGCCTGTAAGACCGGTACCCCGTATTATATTCATCAGTACAGTCTCTGCCTGATCATTGCTGTTATGGGCTACCGCTATAGCTTTAGCAGATATTTTTTCCGCGATTTTATAAAATTCATTATATCTTGCTTCACGGCCTGCTTCCTCTATAGATAAACTCTGATTTCTAGCCAGAGCTTTTATATCACAATGCTCAACAAAAACCGGTATTCCTGCTTTTGAGCAGAATTCCCTTACATATTCCTCATCCTTTAAAGCATCCTCCCCGCGCAGCATGTGATTTATATGAACAGCTGCAAGGCTGATTCCCAATTCAGACGAAAGTGAATTCAATATGCTGAGAAGACATATTGAATCAGGGCCTCCTGAAACACCTATAACAATTTTACTATTTTCTTCAATTAGTCTGTGTTCCTTAATTGTTTCTAAAACCTTTTTTTCAAGCATATTCAACCTTTAATCGGACAGATATGGAATCTGCCCCTATAATATAAAAATAATTGTCAATTATCCATTGTCAATTGTCAATTGATTCTATTCTTTTTTCAGATTTACGAACTTTGTATATTCACCGAACCATCTGAGCTCTACTGAACCTGTTGAACCATTTCTGTGCTTTGCAATGATTATCTCCGAAACATTCTTTTTTTCAGAGTCCTGATTATAATAGTCATCTCTGTAAATGAACATAACAAGATCCGCATCCTGCTCAATTGCACCTGATTCCCTCAAGTCACTCATAACTGGGCGGTGATCGGTTCTCTGCTCAGGTGCACGGCTTAGCTGTGATAATGCAATAACCGGAACGTTGATTTCTTTTGCAAGTATTTTAAGAGAACGTGATATCTCAGATATTTCCTGTTGCCTGCTGTCATTTTTACCTCTGCCCTGCATCAGCTGAAGATAATCTATAACAACTAGCCCCAGCCCCTTTTCAAGCTTCAATCTCCTGCTTTTGGCCCTAATATCCATAACCGATACACCTGGAGTATCATCAATATATATGGGAGCTTCCGACAGAGGACCTGTCGCACGGGCAAGCTTTTTCCAATCCTCATCCTCAAGCTTTCCTGTCCTTATTTTCTGGCTGTCTACCATAGCTTCGCTGCAAAGCATTCTGCTTACCAGCTGTTCCTTTGACATTTCCAGACTGAATACAGCAACAGGAACCTTTTTGTTAACTGCGGCATACTGGGCTATATTCAATGCAAGAGCAGTCTTTCCCATTGCAGGACGGGCAGCTATCAAAATCAGATCGGAATTCTGGAATCCTGCCGTTTTATAATCTAGATCGGTGAAACCGGATGGTATTCCTGTAATAAAGCTTTTATTATTATATAACTCCTCAAGCCTGCTGTATGTATCTATAAGAGCGTCCTTAATCTGCGTAAATCCCTGGATGTTCCTTTTTTCAAGAATATCAAAAATACTTTTTTCAGCCTTGTCCAATACGACCGCTACTTCTTCGGCTGCATCATACCCCATGCTTAAAATATTCGATGAAGCTTTTATAAGCTTCCTTAGCAAAGACTTCTCTTCCACAATTTTAGCATAGTGGCGGGCATTGGCAGTCGTAGGAACTGCAGATGCCATGTTGGTCAGATATTCCAGCCCTCCTATTGCCTCCAAAGAACCCCTTTGCTTTAACAGATCAGATACGGTTATAAGGTCTATAGCCTCACCTTTTTCAAAGAGATCCATTATGGCATCATATATTTCCCTATGGCTCTCCTTGTAAAAATCCTCAGTTTTTAAAATTTCGGCTATATTTGGTACAACATCCTTTTCAAGAAGCATGGAACCTATTACAGACTGTTCGGCTTCCACATTCTGGGGCGGTATTCTGCCGATTGCTCCGATTTCCATGGATATATTCTCCCTATTCCTGAACTAATTTGACAGTCATACCGGCACTTACTTCGGGATAAAGCTTAACCTCGACATTATAAGTGCCAAGAGTTTTTATGGTTTCCGCAAGATTGATTTTCTTCTTATCTATATCAAACCCATAGTCTGATTTCAGTTTATCTGCTATATCCTTGTTGGTTATTGAACCAAACAGCTTACCGTTTTCACCTGACTTTGCCTTTATTTCAAGAGTTATGCTTTTTATTTTCGCTGCAAGTTCCCTGGCTTTGGCTAGCTCTTTTTCCTTCTTTGATTTTTCAGCCTCTTTTTTTGTATTCATTACATTCAAGTTACTTGAAGTAGCCTCCACTACAAGCCCTTTGGGAAGCAAAAAATTACGTGCATAGCCGTCGCTTACATCCACCATGCTTTCCTTTTTGCCCAATCCTTTAACGTCCTGTTTTAGTATGACCTTCATATAATCCTCCGTATTAGTGTTAAAAGTTCGGGGTTCGGGGTTAGGAGTTCGCAGTTGGACTTATAGTGGTTTTTAGTTAGGCGTTCGGTGTTCAGAAAACCCTGAACCTCAGCATTAAACTCTGAACTCTGACCATGAACCCTGAACTTATAACCCTGAACTCTCAACTCTTAACTCTCAACTCTTAACTCTTAACTCTCAACTTTATTTGTCTCTTCCATGTATTCAATTATAGCATATTTTAATTTTTCTTTAGCGTTTTCTATAGAAATATCCTGCAGCTGGGCACCTGCTCCGGTGAGATGACCCCCGCCCCCAAGCTTCTCCAGTATCATCTGTACGTTTATTTCACCTAACGATCTGCCGCTTATATAAATCTCGTTTCCTACTGTGCAGAGAACAAATGCGGCAGTCAAGCCCGACAAACCCAAAAATGCATCTGCAGCTTGAGCTGCAATCAGCTGAGGTTTTTTAAGCCCAGCCGGGCAAACGGAAATGGCTATATTTTCATTAATAATTTCAGCATCCTTCAGCACATTTGAAACTGCAATATAAGTGTCGAGATCGTTCTGAAACAGTTGTTTTACCGATACGGTATCAACGCCCTGCCTTCTGAGGAAAGCCGCAGCTTCGAAGGTTCTTACACCGGTTTTGAAGGTAAAGTTTTTTGTGTCCACAACAATTCCCGCATAAAGAGCTTCCGCCTCCAATGGCGTCAGTTTTATTTTTTCTTCAACGTACTGTAGCAACTCAGATACCAGTTCACTGGAGGATGAAGCATAGGTCTCCTGATAGGTCAGCACTGCATCCTGTATAAAATCGGCGCCCCTTCTGTGATGATCTATAACCACTATCTGATCGGTATAATTCAACAGTTCGGGACATTCGGTAAAACTGGGTCTATGTGTATCAACAACTATAAGAAGCGTCTTTTTATTTATTCTGTCAAGTGCTTCAAGCCTGTTTATAAACAGCCCGTTATAGTCGTCCGATTTTTCCAGCTTTGAAAGTATTCCGTCTATTGTTGCATTTGACCGGTTCATAACTATGTAGGCGTCCTTGTTCCTGTTTTTTACGATCCTTCTTAGTCCGAGCGAAGCTCCCAGACAATCAATATCAGGGTTTTCATGCCCCATAATCAATACTTCCGGGCATTGGTCTATCAATTCTCTCAACGCATAGGCAATAACTCTGGCCTTCACCTTTGTCCTCTTTTCAAGTTCTCTGGTCTTACCTCCGAAGAAGCTGAAATTGTCGCCGTTCCTTATTACGACATGATCTCCCCCCCGGCCCAAAGCTATATCTATACATGCCGTTGCATATGAAAAGTTCTCTGCAATTGATTTACCGTTAATTCCAAAACCTATACTCAAGGTAACAGGGATTTTATTCCCTATATTGATTTCCTTGATTATATCCAGAATTTCAAATTTCTTTTCTTCCAATTCCTTAAGGTATCTGTATTCAAATACAAAAAAATACCTGTCTCTCTCGAATTTCCTTATGGTTCCGCCTGTATGACCCATCCATTGAACTATTTTCCTGTCTATTTCAGCAAGCATCTGTGGTCTGCTTGTATCTTCCATACTTTGCATCAAATCGTCGTAATTGTCTATTACTATTATCCCTACTGAAATTTTTTCGTCTTCCAATTTCTTTTTAATATCAATCAATTCAGTATTATCAATAAAATATAATATGAGCATATAACTCTCAACGTCTGATTTTCCCTCAACCTTTACCAGATTTCCAAGAACATTGTAATATCTGTCTTTTATTATTGCATCTTTTGAAATATTTGAGGTTCCGTTAATAAGTTTTGACGGGTGTAAATCTTCAACAAAATCATGGATAGGCTTTTCAAGAAGGTCCTCACCTTCGAATATTTTTCTGAAGGACGAGTTGTACCAAATAATTGTGCCATCCAATTCCACTATAGAGAGAGGCATCGGAAAATTAAGAAGAGTATCCTTTGTTGCAGTATCAATATTAAAGGTAAGATTTTCTATGTAACTTGTGATTTCTTTCTGTCTGGTGTAGCTGGAATGGAAATTATAATATACCAGAACAAGAAGCAGGACAAACCCCGGTATTGCTGCCCAGATGTTATAAACACCTACGGCAATTATCAATAAAAATATAACCCACAGATAAAAGCTTGCGCGGGGTATAAAAATGCCGGAATTTTTTTTGCTTTCGGAACTATTATTCATTAAAATTCCTTCCTTTTAACTCTTGAACTGTTCAGATGCCTGGTTAATTCGGTCAAATCCCCGTAATACTTTTCAACATCATGGTTTTCTACCAAACCAAGCTTTATTTTATTGTCCATCTTTATCTCAATTGCATTGTAGCTTATCCCCAGACGCCTGCCCAGTAAGTAGCATATCAATATAATATTTGACAATGTTTCTGCAACAGAATCATGAATTTCTTCCTTTGCACCATTCACCAGTCTTTTAAAAAGGTTGGCAACATCGGTAAGAAGCTCACTTTTCAGCCATTCAATCATCTTAATGTTTCTGGTTATATCGATTTCCTTCTCCATTAATCCCATAATATCACCCCGTTGTCAGGTTCTCGAACGGCAATAGTGCTGCCATATTAACTGCATATTATTATACCATTAAATTCCAGATGGTTGTTCAATTTCCCAATGCTGAAATTTCAGGCATCCTGACAATTTGTCGGGTATATACAGGTGTTATTCCTGGTAGCGGGGATATGAGCCAAGAAGTTTATAAAAAGAAGTTTTGCGTTTTATCATTGTGAGAGCATCCTTTAGTTCAGGATCATCATAATGCCCCTCAATATCTATAAAAAATATATAGTTTCCCAGCTGGTTTTTTGCGGGCCTGGACTCGATCCTTACCATGTTTACATCCCAAAGATTAAAAATATCAAGAACTCTGTACAGGCTTCCCGGTTTATCCTCTGTTGAAAATACGATGGAGGTTTTGTTGCAGCCTACATTGGGTCCGTCATTTTTCGAGATAACAACAAATCTTGTTCTATTATTATATCCGTCCTGAATATTGCTTGCTATTATATCCAGGCCGTATACCCCTGCCACTGAGCTTGAACCTATGGCTGCCAGGTCTCCGGTGCCCTCAGCTACAGTCTCTGCAGCTCCGGCTGTACTATAAACCGATTTTACATCCACATTCGGATAATTAGAGCTTATAAACTTACGACATTGACCAAGCGGTTGCGGGTGAGAGAGAATACACCTGATGTTTTCGGGCAGTGTCCCTTTTTTAACCATAAGGTTTGCACAAATATCGATTACAACTTCGTCCTTTATCTTAAGATCCACTTCAAAAGCAAGTACATCAAGCGTAACGTTTATTGCGCCTTCAAGGGAATTTTCAATGGGAACTATTGCTTCATCCAGTTCATTCCTGTCAACCGCGAGTATTAATTCGGCTATGGAATTATAATCGCACCCGGTATATTCGGGCTTATCTTTTATATATTTCAATACTGCTTCATATGAGAATGTTCCCTTGGGTCCTAAATATCCGATCTTTTTCATTTATAACCTCATAATTAAAAGTCTTTACGGAAAATCCATCCCATATATGATACCACTATTCGACACATTTTCCAATAAAAAGCCCGCAGAACTTTTTCTGCGGGCTTTCTTGAATAGTTATCAATCTGTAGTATAAGGAAGCAATGCAATGTGTCTTGCTCTCTTTATTGCAGTTGTGAGCTGACGCTGATGCTTTGCGCAGTTGCCGGAAATCCTTCTTGGCAGTATCTTGCCTCTTTCGGATACGTACTTTCTCAGCTTGGCAACTTCCTTGTAATCTATATCTGTTACTTTATCAACGCAGAAAGAGCAGACCTTCTTCTTCATTCTTTTCATTTTCATTCCGCCCTTGCCTTCGCCTTTGTCATACATGTCCTTACCGCTGTTCCTATCTCTTTTTCCACCAGGCATTTGTTACAAACCTCCTTCCAAAATCCGAATTCAATATATAATTCGTTTTGTAAATTTTCAATAATAAATTAGAATGGCAGTTCATCGCTGTCATCCAGAGGATAAAATCCATCCGCCTGATCCGAGTTATGATTTTCCGAGGGCTTTGAAGTATCGTCACTTCTCTTGCCGTCGGCAAAATATGCTTCTTCAGCAACAACTTCAGTTATGAAGCGTTTTTTGCCTTCATTGTCATCCCAGGATCTTGTCTGGATTCTACCTACTACAACAACCTGTCTTCCCTTTTGAAAATACTTGCCACAGAACTCGCCCAACTTATTCCATGCAACTATCGGAATAAAATCAGCCTGTCTTTCTTCACCCTGTCTTGCAAATCTTCTGTCAATAGCAAGGGTAAAGCTGCATACAGCAGTATTATTCGTATTGGTGTACCTAAGTTCAGGGTCTTTTGTCAATCTTCCCATTAAAATTGCCTTGTTCATAACATCACCCCTACTTATCCTTTTTAATAATCAAGTATTTGAGTACACCATCGGTAATCTTGTAAATTCTCTCAAGTTCACGTGGGAATTCAGAATCTGCACTGAAATTAGCCATGACATAATAACCATCGTTAATGTCATCAATAGGATAAGCCATTTTTCTCTTACCCCATTCATCAATGCTCTCCAACTGAGCTGATGATTCGAGAATACCTTTGAATTTATCAACTACAGCTTTAACACTCTCTTCACCTAATTCAGGATTGACAATGAAAATAGACTCATATTTGTTTGTCATTCGACTTCACCTCCTTCTGGACTGAACGGCCCTGCATCAAAAGTGCAGAGCAAGGATCACGGTAACATATTTTATCATAATGTGTCGATATTAACAAGGGGAAGTTTTAATTATTATGTTTCATTGCATTCCGCAGGAAGTATCCTGCACTTCTTTATCATGCAAAGATTGTACTACAGTTGTTAGTGATGTATAATTTTAGTAATATCACCAGTCATTTTAAAATAACAATTAAGAACCATGCAATTTTTGCATTTTGCATATCATTATTTCAAATTAAACAAATTATATGAATGAGGTTTTTAAAAAACAGATAAGGAAAGGACAATATTATGAACACCACTGCCAATATCAGCGAGCTGTATAAATTAATAAACGGCGAACATCCTGATCCGTATTCCATATTAGGCATACACAGGCTTGAGGAATGCAAGGATGGGGAGACACTGTTTGCTATCAGGGCATACATCCCCAATGCAAAGGAAATGTATGCAGTTTCTCTGGAGGACGATGGCAGGTACGAGATGGAGAAAGTACATGAAAGCGGTTTCTTTGAAGCTTTGGTAAATAACAGATGTAACTTTTTCAAGTATAAATATGAAGTCCATGATTATCTGGACAATTGTTTCGATCTCTATGACCCATATTGTTTTCTGCCGGTTATATCAGATTTTGATATGCATCTTTTTAATGAAGGAAATCATCATAAGATATATGAAAAACTGGGCGCACATATTATGAACAATGATGGCATCGACGGAACCCTTTTTGCGGTTTGGGCTCCGTGTGCAAAGCGTGTAAGTGTAATCGGGGATTTTAATCAATGGGACGGCCGGCGGCACCAGATGAGGTGTCTCGGGAGCTCAGGCATATGGGAAATATTTATACCCGGAGTAATGCAGAACGATGTATACAAATATGAAATTAAGACCTGTAAAAACGAGTTGTACAAGAAATCCGATCCTTACGCCTTTTATTCCGAATTACGACCCAGCACAGCATCAATTGTATATGATCTCAATAATTACGATTGGAACGATGATTCCTGGATGAACGGGCGTAATAACAGCGGCAGCTTTGATAAACCTGTTTCAATATATGAGGTTCACCTTGGATCGTGGCAGAGAGTGACTGAAGAGGATAACAGATTTCTGACATACAGAGAATTTGCCGATAAGCTTGTAGATTATGTCAGTGATATGAATTACACCCATATAGAGCTTCTTCCTATAGCAGAGCACCCCTTTGACGGATCCTGGGGTTACCAGTTGACCGGTTATTATTCGATTACAAGCAGATACGGAAAGCCGGAAGATTTCATGTACCTTGTTGACAGGTGCCACCAAAAGGGAATAGGAATTATTATGGATTGGGTACCGGCACATTTCCCCAAGGACGGCCACGGGCTTGCAAGATTTGATGGTACGGCACTATATGAGCATGAGGACCCTCGTCAAGGCGAGCATCCCGATTGGGGTACTCATATATTCAATTTCGGAAGGAACGAGGTCAGGAATTTCCTTGTATCCAACGCTGTTTTCTGGTTTGAAAATTATCATATAGATGGACTCAGGGTGGATGCTGTAGCATCCATGCTGTACCTTGACTACGGTAAAAAGGACGGGGAATGGCTGCCAAACAAATGGGGCGGCAAAGAAAACGTAGAAGCTATAGATTTTCTCAAACAGCTGAACACCACTGTTTTCAATTACTGTCCCGGTGCTATGATGATTGCCGAAGAATCCACATCGTGGGCTCTTGTTTCCAAGCCGCCATATGTAGGAGGTCTTGGTTTCTCCTTTAAATGGAATATGGGCTGGATGAACGATTATTTAAGATATGTAAGCATGGACCCCATATATAGAAAATACCACCACAATAATTTAACATTTTCAATAATGTATGCCTTCTCGGAAAACTTCATCCTGGTTCTTTCACATGACGAGGTGGTGCATGGAAAATGCTCCATGATAAATAAAATGCCCGGTGACTACTGGCAGAAGTTTGCCGGTCTCAGAGCTACATACGGGTATATGTACGGGCATCCGGGAAAGAAGCTTCTGTTTATGGGCGGTGAATTCGGCCAGTT
This sequence comes from Bacillota bacterium, assembly GCA_030705825.1. GTDB lineage: Bacteria > Bacillota > Clostridia > Acetivibrionales > JANLFN01 > JAUZPR01. The sequence goes on from JAUZPR010000011.1 coordinate 18,492, forward strand.
CATTGAATGGGATTATAAACGCAGTCTCGATTGGCATCTGCTTGATTACGACATGCATAAAAAACTACAGCAATATGTAAAAGATCTTAACACATTGTACAAAAATGAAAAAGCCTTGTTTGAAGTAGATTTCAGCTATGACGGTTTTGAGTGGATAGACTGCAACGATTCCGACCACAGCGTTATATCCTTTATAAGAAAAGCAAAAGACTGCCGTGACATGCTGGTTTTTGTTTGCAATTTCACACCGATGGTTTACGAAGATTACAGAATAGGTGTCCCCTATGACTTAAAGTATGATGAAATACTAAACAGTGATTCTGAGCTTTACGGAGGAAGCAACATCGGAAACCTGGGCGGAGTTCATGCAGAGCAGTACGAATTCCACGGGCGTCCTTACTCAGTCAGGCTGCGTATCCCTCCTTTCGGCTGTCTGGTTTTAAAGCCAGGGCATGAAGAGATAAAGGAAGTGGAGTGCGTGGAGGAAGAGGAGTAAAAATTTCTAAGAGTAGTTCCAAATTAATATTTAAATTTAATGGCGACCAAAGGTCGCCATTTTTACTTATTTTGGGTCGCTCAAAGCAGTTCTCAAAAGGGAAACCCCTTCAAACGGCAGAGTTTTCCCTTTTGTAAACCCTTCCTTGCCTTAGGCGCAAAATTTCCATCCCAGAGCTTCCAAGTATTTATTCTTATTTCTATTCGGTCGTTTCTAACGGCATCCATGCCGTATCCAACTGAACCAGTCTTCCTTGACTGGTTCCCCGAACCTTGTGTAATAAATACAGGAAGCTCTACGTCAGTCAATAAAGCGCCTGCTCCGCATTTTTTTGTAGTGGACAGCAATTAGCAAATGTAGGGGCGGGGCTCTGCTCCGCCCGGATATAATTCAAGTTCCAAAGTTTTTAATACACTTCAAACTCCCATAGCGAGTATCCATAACACGTTCCGCGTTGGATTCCCACTAATTTAACATACCTTGCGTTTATTGGACTGATATTTATCTCATCAATTCCGCCGTCTCCGCTTGTTGTATAATATACATCGCTCCAGTTGGTACCGTCGGAGGATACCTGAATTTTATACGATTTTCCGTAAGCGGCCTCCCAATTTAACTTGACCTTGCTTATAGTTTTAACCGAGCCAAGATCAACACTTATCCACTGATTATCGGAAAACAGACTTGACCAGCGGGTATTGCTGTTTCCATCGAAGGCCTTATCTGAATTCATAGATGAATTAAATATCGAAGATGCGTTGGAGGTTTTATTTAGTGCCAGGTTCTGTACATTCTGTGACACCTGTCCCGGGTTTATAATTTCAACTCTGTCAGCATTAATATAAGTGCCTGAAGAATTTGAGTTTTTAGTACCGGTAACCCTGACCTTGAGTGTGTGCAGTCCATTATTAAGAACCGGGCTTGAATAAAGCAGGACATTGTCTTTTCTAACCGCGGAATAGAAATCAATAAGCGTTTCGGAAGAGCCGTCTATTGAAACTGCCGCTATTCCGTACCCAGGATCTATCGCATTATAGATGTTTGCCTGCGTTCCCTGGAAAACAACCTGATAATACGCATTAGACTGGTTTGACCAGTGATTGTCACTGTTGTAAGCACCGGTCTGATACCCATAGTACCAGGCTCCCTGATAATTAAACTGGCTCTGTGCTGTTCCGGCCGTATTGTCATTGATTGAAACAACAGACGGATTTGCCGGTGGAGTGGTAACATTATTCAGAACATCCACCCTGTCTGCATTTACAAAAGTACCGGTTGATGCGGAATTTTTACTTCCTGTTACCCTTACCTTTAATGTATGCTGACCATTTGAAAGGACAGGACTTGTATAAACAAGCACATTATCCTTTCTTACTGAAGAATAAAAATCTACCAGGGTCTCTGCCGAACCGTCTATAGATACTGCAGCAATTCCATGTCCCGGGTCTATGGCTCCATAAATATTAACCTGGTTACCCTGGAATATGACCTGATAATATGCATTGGTCTGGTTGGACCAGTGGTTGTCACTGTTATATGCCCCAGTCTGATATCCATAATACCATGTTCCCTGATAATTGAACTGGTTCAGAGAGGTACCGGTTGTATTATCATTTACTGTTGCAAGAGAAGGATTGTTTGGAGGTGTTGAAGGATTATTTAAAATTTCAAGCCTGTCGCTGGTTACTGTAGTTCCGGATGATGCCTGGCTTTTACTTCCTGTTACCCTGACCTTTAGCGTATGCTGTCCGTTTGGAAGAACAGGACTTGTATAAACAAGCACATTATCCTTTCTTACCGAAGAGTAAAAATCAACATAGGATTCGGCAGAACCGTCTATTGATACTGCCGCTATTCCATGCCTGGGATCAATAGCTCCATAGAGCTTTACCTGGTTTCCGTGGAATGTGACCTGATAATATGCATTTACCTTACTTGACCAATGATTGTCATTTTTATATGCACCCGATTGACTCCCATAGTTCCAGCTTCCATGATAAGTGAACTGGTTAAGAGCGGTACCTGTCTGATTGTCATTCACTGTAACAAGTGCAGGTGTCTGATCATTTCCGCTGTTACCGCTATTATCATTTATTATTATTGTACCGGTATCCTCATCCCATTCTACCGTTTCTCCGAACTGTTCAGCAATAAACCTTATTGGAACAACAATATATCCTTTGCAGTTAATGGCCGGTACATCGATTCTTACTTCTCTCCCGTTTACCAAAACAATGTTGCTGTTCATTTTAAGCTGAATTACCGTATTTCCCTTTGTTATTGTTACAACCTTGCTGGATGAGTCCCATTTTACATCCGCGCCAAGAGCCGTAACCAAAGCCCTTATAGGAATGAGCATCCTTCCATCTTTATTAAATGGAGGAACATCAAGGGATAGTTCATTTCCGTTTACAAATACCATTTTGCTTTCAAGATTGTTCATATCAAGTCCTAACATATGGTATTTACGTTTTAGGTTCTGTATCTGTTTCAGGATGTCTTTTCTTGTATACGCATCTTTATAGTATTGTTTGAACATTTGCATAAGGGAGTTCAGATCACCGTAATTTTGTACCGAAGTGTTCTTAGGACCCGAATGGTTGGACTTTGCATAGGTAAAAGGCGTACAGACAGACATTACTAAGACAAATGATAAAAAGATTGCAGCAATTTTTTTCATTATAATTACCTCCTTGGTAAAGTTACTTTTTAAAATAAATTCGATACCCAATTATATTTTTATGGGGTATTTATACATTTATTGCAATATGTAATACATATGTAATAAAAAGTAAATTATTCTGTAATATGTTAGCTCTCCTTTAGCATAAAAAGACCGCCCAAAGGCGGCCATTAAACAGAAATACGGCTTCCCCCCCAATGATTCTTCAAGAGGGAAAGCCGCACTATGAGTTTGAGGAATATAAATTATTGTCAGTACCTGTTCCAGAAAAAGTACTTGCTGCTTCTATTCAAATTACTATCATTGTTTTGGGTATTCTTATCCCTTAGGTTCCACCTTTTAGTAGTTTGATCCTGATCCCTTGTTTTGCCTGCACCGCTGTTTTTCGTCATACCCTTGGGCTTTGCAGGTTTGCTGTTATCTTTATTGTTCGGTTTTATTTTACTGTTTGCTTTTTTGCCTGTATTGTCTTTTATATTGGCTCTTGTGCTGTCCTTTGCAGCTTTTTTTACGGAATTCTTATCCGTATTTTTAGTATTAGACTTGGAATCTGCCGAAAAAGAAGGTTTTTGGTCATTGTTCAGAGTACCAGTTCTTTTTTGAGCATCCCTTATTGCATTCATAATTTCCTTTACCGGTTTATTTATATAATCCTTGGTATTGATTTTGGGGTCAGCCTTTTTAAGCTGGTCTATCAGCATCAATTTCCCCGGGGATTCTCCGGTTTTCTTGGCTTCTTCATGTTTTTCCAGAGGAACCTTTTCTACAAGGACCTCTGCATCCTGACTGGCCTTTTTTACTTCCTTTACAGCCGAATCCTTAATCTGGGTCTCAATTTCCTGGACCTTTTCATCATTTTTACCCGAAACGGTTATCATGACTGCATCTTTATCCTGGTTATCAAAATATCCCTTCTGAGCGGCTGTCTTAAGAATACTGTCTACTCCATCCTCCAGCTTCTCATTTTGATAATTACTCTGTGCCAGCAATGCTTTTGCGTCATCATTAAGCGGCCTGCACTTAATGATCCTGTCATAGATATTTGTTGTAATTTCAACACTTGGGTTAATATCTATGTTCAAATAACTGTAGGGAGCGTTATAACTGTAAACTGCATATCCAAGCCCTATTACAAAGAGTATTGAGGCAGCTATGGATACTATTCTCGTCATTCCTCCGGCGTTTAGCTTGATCTGACCTGAAATTTCGACTTCACTGCCTATATCATAGCTTTTTTGCCGTTTTACCCTTAAAAATTCACCATTTTTACACAGGGTAACTGCTTTATCACCTTTTAATTCTACAACTACAGCTTTCACTTCAATCCCCCCCATGCATCTACAAAGTTTCTTATGTACTGGTAATCGCCGGTTAATATCAGTATTACTGCTATAATATATTTTCGTGCTCTTTCTATAGTTTTGCGGGGTATTTTCAACTCTTTTTCTATTTCTGCAACTGGAAGATATTTTTTACTTTTTATAATATTTACCAGATTTGGTTTCGAAAGCAGGAAGGAGATTATCTCATTGTATTCCTTTCTGGTTTTTTTATGTTTGGGCGAGGCCTCTGCCAGATCGAAGAAACTTATATCCCAGCCTGCCAGTTCCTCTTTCAATTCCGCAAGTTCAAGCCTTCTGTATTCGGCCAGTTCTTCATCGGAATACCTCTCCAGTGATTTTCCTTCTGTCAGATCCTGTTCCTCATCCTCCTCATTTAAATATTCATTTATGGAAATCACATTGCTGTGTTTCCTTTCCTTTCGATAGTAGTCAATAAGCCGCCGTTTAATTACATTTTGCGAAAACGATAAAAAATTGCCCTTTTCCAGATCATAAGAATTTACCGATTCGACAAATGCCATCAAACCTATACTCAGTTCATCATCTTCCCCATATCTTACATACCTTCCGGTAACTTTCTGTACGCAGGAAGCAATAAACTGCCTGTATTCCTCAACAAGACAATTAATTTCAGTCTCATTATTCTTTATGGTATTAACCCTTTCATTTATACTCAAGGGGCACATATAATCCTCCTGGGCCGGTATATGAATTATTTTGATTATATCATCAAATATACCTGCAGTTATAGTTTTTAAATACCGGAAATCAAGGCTGTATTATCCTCCGAATCCATTTATTTGATTCTTGTCTTATTACCCGTTTAACCTCTTAAAAACCCATTAGACCATATCTTTATATAATTCGAAAATCTGTCCTGTTTTTTCAGGGTACTCTTTTATTTTATATACAAGCTTTATCCAAAGTTTTTTAATTGACAAGGCAATGATATAACACTTATAATGAAATTGTCTTGATAAATATGTCATAATGCCGGGGAGTGAGACGCTTGAAGGACATAATGGTTGATGAATTTCAATACATGGTTCAGGAATTGTTGGTTAGAAATAAAAGCATAGTTGACTCCATTACCAAATACCAGGATTCCAATGCACGGGTCAACAGGGCTATTGTTAAGGCCGTAACTCAATGCGGTTGTATTAAAATTCATGCAAAGAAACAGTCTTTCCCCGAAAATGGAGATTTCGACCAGGCCAAAAGTGCAATGAAAACTCATTTGGAGGGAAAACTCTGTAATAACTGCAGAGACCAAATAGAAAAGGATATAGGCAGAAATCTGTTTTATCTGGCATCAATATGCAATACGCTGGATCTCAATCTTTACGATATTCTGATAAAGGAATATGACAGGCTGAAAATGCTTGGGAAATATAATCTTAGATAGCAGTTCGGAGTTGGGCGTTCAGAGTTCAGAATTTGTAATTTAAGAGGACTGTTGCAAAATAGGACGAACACATGGGTTCGCCCCTACGTACAGAAAATTATGTAGGGGTTGACCCACGTGTCAACCCAATAAGCAGCAGTCATTCTTATATTAGAATTTCAAGTACATCCTGCACGGTTCTGACTGGTTTTATTTTTATTCCTTCAAAACCTTTCATCTTCTCCAGCATTCTGTAATTACCTTCGGGAATTATACAAGTTTTAAAACCTATTCTGGAGGCCTCTATAACTCTTTTGTCTATCTGGCTGACAGACCTTACTTCTCCGGTCAACCCTACCTCTCCAATCAGTACGGTACCGGAATCTACCGGTCTATCCCTGAAGCTGGATGCAAGCGCCGTAATTATTCCCAAATCACAGGCAGGCTCATCTATCTTTAAGCCTCCTATGACATTTACAAAGGCATCATTACTGCTCATCTGCATACCCATTCTTTTTTCCAGTACGGCCATTAGCAGCGAAACACGGTTGTAATCCACCCCCGTAGCCATTCTTCTTGGCATCCCGAAATTGGTCGGGCATACCAGCGCCTGAATTTCCACAAGCATAGGACGCGTACCCTCAAGACTTGACACCACAACAGTCCCCGGCACATTTTCGGGTCTTCCCGAAAGCATTGTCATAGAAGGATTGTCAACCTCTACCAGCCCGACATCTCTCATTTCAAATATACCTATTTCATTAGTAGAACCGAATCTATTCTTAACTGCTCTTAAAATTCTATAGCTTAAATGTCTTTCACCCTCAAAATAAAGTACCGTATCCACCATATGTTCCAGAACTCTCGGGCCTGCAATAGCACCTTCCTTGGTTACATGCCCGACAACAAATATAGCTATACCCAAACCTTTTGCAATTCTCATCAATCCAGCCGTGACATCCCTGACCTGGCTGACACTGCCTGGAGCAGAGCTGATATCCTCATTGAACATGGTCTGTATTGAGTCTATTATTGCAAGCTGGGGCCTATTTTTGTCCAATAGACTTTCGACAGCTTTAAAATTTGTTTCGGAAACTATCTGAACACCCGGATTCTTTATTCCCAAACGGTCAGCTCTTATTTTTATCTGCTTAACCGACTCTTCACCAGATACATAAAGTAATTTTGTACCTTCATTGACTTTTTCACAAACCTGCAGCAGCAAAGTGGACTTTCCTATTCCTGGATCTCCTCCTACCAGTATAAGTGAACCCTTTACAATTCCGCCGCCAAGTACCCTGTCCATTTCCCTGATACCTGTCGAGCAGCGTTCCTCGTTGTCTGCCTCAACCTCATTCAGAGATACAGGTTCAGCGCTAGCAACAGTAACTGTATGGGTGCTTGTCCCAACAATCCTTGATTCTTCGACAAGGGTATTCCATTGATTGCAGGCAGGACATTTTCCAAGCCACCCTGTAGTTTCATATCCACATTCCTGACAAACAAAAACAGCTTTGCTCTTAGCCATCCGAGATACTCCCAACATATTGGATTTGCACAATTTCCTAAATTATATCATATTTTAATATGTCGAGCACACAGTCTGAAAAGGGGCAAAACCATGCTGACTGCAATAAGAAAGGTTATATTGTTTTTTGATCTGGTAATAAACCATGGCATAAGTCCTTCTACTATTTTGAGAAATAAAAGGCCTCTAGATGAAACCTTTCTCAATAAGCTCGGTCAAAGTCAGGATAAACATGGCGTGTGACCATGTAAGCGGTATTATCCAGACAGGCTTTCCATCGTTTTTACCCACCTGTTCGGGAAGAAGTCCCAATCCGGTACAGCTTTTTGCCGCCCACTCCAAATAGTTCCCGGCTTTTTCACAATTTCCCCGTTTTATATGATATAAAGCTAGCCACAGTGTTGAAATAATCCACGGATTGCCGCCGATATAATTATCATCCTCGTATCTCTTGAAGCCTTCCGAAACTCCGGTACCAAGCACCTGCTCAAGCAGTCCGACAGTATTTTCGACCTTTTTGTCTTCTGCCTCAAACACATCAAAAGGAACTGTGATACCCAGAAGGCTGATATCTACCTTCCAGTCCTCGAGCGTGACATCTCTCAGATAACCTTTGGGATTGACCTTGACTATCGTAGTATTACCTGAATTTTCACTGCCCCAGGGATTCAATTTTACCTTTATACTACGTATGAACCTGCTGTTATTTTCTTTCCAGAAGTATTTTTCCATGGAAGCCCTGATTCCTTCCAGAACCGTTTGCCATTTGTTTATCCGGGGTTCCTGCAGCTTTAATATGCCTGCAATTTCAATTCCTGCTCTTACCCCTCCGTATACGGCAGCCGAAGAATAAAGATGCTCTCCGAATCTTTCTTCCCACAAGTCAAAGCTTAATGCCGGAAGACCGGTTTCAGGATCTATGAATTCGGTCATAAAATTTACTGCTTTTTTTACGGTACTCCACATTCTGTTCAGGAAATCAGTATCGCCTGTAACCTTATAGTGCCTTAGGATTCCCCATACAATTGTACCGGTCTCATCAATCTGTAATCCCCAGCTGGGAGCAAGATTTCCGTCCATATAATATCTTTGCTGCCACGAACCGTTTTCTTCCTGAGCCTCTGCCGCCCAGCAGTAAAACTTCTCGACCGTGTCGTGAAGTCCACATTTATCCAGAGCTTCAGTAATAAATGCAGCATCTCTTCCCCAACAGTAGGCATATCTGCCGCATTTGGTAAAGTCTTCATCAACTTCGGCAGAAGCCAGCAAGCCGCCTGTTTTTTCATCAGCCATTAATTTGAATACAAGCAATGACCTTCTATAAAGGTTGTCAAGATTATCCCTTCCGGTATTGACTCTAATGGCTTTATCAAGGTACTCCTTCCAATAGTCTACGGTTTTCCTATATAAATCATTTAAATCGTAATTTTTTACTTCCGAAGAAAGCTTTTTCACTTCCTTAAGGCCTTTAGAAAGACAAATAATCAAGTTTACAGACTTCTTCTCTCCTGGAAGAAATGATCCCAGCTTCCACGAGAGTGCACCTTCCGGCATCATACCTATATTGTCATATCCGCCCAGTTCAGTATAGCAGGCTGCGTTGAAAGCATTGTTGCCAAGCTGAAACTGGTGCACCTCCCGGTCGGCAAAAATAGAAGCATAATAATCGTGTCTGTAATGAATAAGAGAATCCAGATCAAAATCAAACAAGGAACTCGCCAATTCGGGCGTTGTTGTCACCATGGAAGAGTACTGCATAAGACCGAGATTCAATTCTGAGTTTCCAATGTTTTCTATATTAAGGCTTCTTATCATGACATCCATTCCAGGTACCACATAATCGGTCTGTATAATTTTAATTCCCTTGTCGGCAGCTTCACAAATGGTTTGTGCAATATTCGTATCCCCGTCGTAACACTGCCTGTGGCTAAAACCGTTTTCATGCAGCCAGAGGGTACTGTTTTTGTGCTCAGGAAAGAATATTCCCGTATAAAATCTGTCTATTGACTGCCAGTAATCAATGTTAGGCCAGAAAAGTCTGATAAGTTCTCCATGTTCACTTAAACAACCCAACATTCCTGAATTCCCTATTATTGCATTGTTAAAATAAGATTTCGGCATAAAAAAATCTCCTGTTATTTATGTAATATTATACTAATATTATATCAAAACTCATGCAACAAATATTTTCTCTCAATGTGTATAAAATAATGAGGAACTAGAGAAAATCTAACTGGAAAACATTGTACATTAACTTAATCCAGTCACTTAAACAGCAGCAGGGAGGTTATAACATGCATTTTATTGATTCGGTTTTATATTACTCAACCCAATTTATTCAGATCGCGATCTTTATTGCTGGTTCATATTTTCTGGGTGTATCAATATTCGGCTGGATTAAAAGGAAGGAAGAACCTGCAGAAAAATACCCTCCCATAAAGAAATTTGCCCTTGTAATAGCTGCCCATAATGAGGAGAAAGTGATAGGGCATGTTATTGACAGCCTATTGCGTCAAAATTATCCCAAAATCTTATACAATATTTTTGTAATAGCAGACAATTGCACCGACAAAACGGCGAAAATTGCCAGAGTACATGGGGCATCAGTATATGTCAGAACCAACAGCGAGCAGCGCGGCAAGGGCTTTGCATTGGATTGGATGTTCAGCCAGATTTACACCATGGAAGAAAAATTTGATGTTATTAGTGTTTTTGATGCAGATAATCTTGTTGCTGCAAATTTTTTGATGGAAATGAACAAACAGCTTTGCAAAGGCCATAAGGTGGTACAAGGTTATATAGACAGCAAAAACCCTTACGATTCCTGGATAACCTGTGCTTACTCCATAGCCTTCTGGCTTGCCAACAGGATCTTTCAGCTTCCGAGGTATTATCTTGGATTAAGCTGCGGTCTGTGTGGGACAGGCTTTTGTATCGATATTGAAATTTTAAAGAAAATTGGATGGGGTGCTACCTGCCTGACCGAAGACCTGGAATTTACGATGAAACTTGCTTATAACAATATGAAGGTTGCGTGGGCTCACAATGCTGTTGTATATGATGAAAAGCCCCTGACGTTCAAGCAGTCATGGCGGCAGAGAATACGCTGGATGCAGGGACATGCTGATTGCGCCAGCAGATATCTCAAGCCGTTATTGAAAAAATCCTTTAAAGAAGGCAACCTTATTTCCTTTGACTGTGCAATATATCTTTTCCAACCAATAAGATTCATTTTTATAGGTCTTATTACAATAATGATGTGGATACAGACAATATTCCCTCAGTCACCCTTTTATACCTTGAAATATGTTTTTCCAACAGAAGTGTGGTATATTTTTGTAATTCTCCAGTTTTTCTATGGACCTCTGGTAATACTTGCCGAAAAGAAATTCAGTCTGAAGGTTATCTGGGGATTCCTGGTTTACCCTATATACTGTCTTACATGGGTTCCCATAACCATCCAGGGATTTTTAAGCAAGGACAACAAAAACTGGAGCCATACTGCACACACCAGGGAAATCAGTATTAATGACCTTGAAGAAGCCTAATGTCCAGAAAGGGTATTTTTTGTTATTATATGCTGCTTATCAGAGTACATTTGAAAGTAATTGTCTGTAATCATCTCATTAGCCAGCCTTAAACCCTTTAATGCATCATCCTTTTGTTCTTCGGACTTCGCTTCTCCTATATATGTACCATTAGCCAGAACCGCGAAGTTTTTGTTGGTCTTTAACAGGATCCTGCCCATTGCAGTATTTTGAAACTGACTTTCATCTATTCCCATCAAATATGCCATGGTAGGCATTATATCTATCTGTCCGCCTATGACCGACTTGATCTCTCCCATACCGTAATTTTTCTGATAAATTATAAGGGGCACACATTTATTGTTATCAAGCCACCATTGCTCTGAAGGCTTGATATCTTCCAATTCATCATTGTAATACTTGTGTATGCCGCAGTGATCCCCGTACAGGACAACTACAGAATTATCAAGTATATGATCCTTATCAAGCTGGTCAAACAGTTTTCCTATTTGCTCATCTGTGTAATGTACACTCTGGAAATACCCCCCAAGCTTGGTTTTGTCCAACTCCTTATCGAGCCTGAGTGTTCTGTATTTATCGGGAAGGTTGAAAGGACTATGGCTTGACAGTGTTACCAAAAAGGAATAAAAGGGCTGCTTTTGGGAAACTATTATAGGTTCAACCTGCCTTAAATAGGATTCGTCACTTATACCAAGCCCTATTTGTTCATCCAGCTTAAAGTGTTTTTCATCAATACAGGCCTTGAAGCCGATTGATTTTAAAGCCGGCATCCAATTCCAATATGCACCCTTGTCAGGATGTATCGCTATTGTATTATAGCCTTCAGCCTGCATGAGCTTGGGCAGGGAATTGTAGGTATTGTCCGGGAAACGGAAGAAGGTACTTCCCTTGCTTACCGGAAATACAGAGGTATTGGTCATAAGATCCGCATCGGAGCTGGTTCCCAGATTAACCTGCTCGTAAATTCTCGGAAAGTATATACTGCTGCCCAGAAGCTTATTAATATTCGGAGTAATTTCCTGACCGTTTATGCTTTGATTAATGACAAAGTTCTCCAGGGATTCTATTTGCAGTACTATGAGATTTTTTCCCTTAAACATTCCCTTATATTTGTTATCGGGAAGATTTTCCTGTTTTTCGGTATACCAGTCGGAGATTTCTTTTGTTTGGGAAAAGCTTAGACTTACTGTTTTGGAGTCCTTAAAATACGAATAAACGTCATACAAGTGGTAACCAATCGGTGATAGTGCATTAATGTTCATGGCAGGTGTCCAGAAGGTTTTTAAAAGTCCCTGTTTGGTCTTTCCCTTTATATCAAGTTCATAATGAATAAGAAACAGGACAAGAAGAGGTATTATTAAAAATATAAAAAAGTAGGAAGTATTCTTTTTAGCTTCCTTGTAAGGCTTCTTTATAAATACGGCTCCAACAGCAAAAACAACTGCATCCAATACGATCAGGAAATCCCATTGCCTTGCCATTGACAGTATACTGTCACCAAGGTTGTCAAGATTTGCAAGCTGATTTAGCTGATGCATGGAAAGAAAATCGTCAAATCCTCTGAAATACCATACATCAAATAATAACAGTACCGAAAAAGCCAGGTTGAATATAACCAGATACCAGAGTCTTTTTCGGCCTTTTAAAAGAAGTGAAAAGGACATAAACGGCAATATGAAACAAACGTATGTAATAAGCCCCTTGATTAACCCCCACATTCCACCTGCGCTATCCAAATTGTAATTGCTGTTTACAACAAGAGCAATTACAAGGATAGACTTCAGTAATACCGAAACGAAAGTATAGTGAAACAGGTGATCCTTAAGCTGATTTAACGTACTTGCCTTTAAACTATTTAAAATACGACCCCTCAATGTTAATAATGCTTGCATCAAACAATCTCTTCACAAAACACATTTATTAATTATTTTATATTAAATTATTATCCCACTTTTTCAAGTTTTTGCAAGTCCGACATATCTATGACTCTTGTATGGAGAGTATGTACCCAATCCTTCTTGTCCCTGTTTATAAAACCCAGTATTACGATAGGAACCCATGTCAGGTTGTAGAATGGGAGTAAAAACAGGTGGAACAGTACCTTCGGTTTTACTTTTCCTTCAATTGCTACAAAGAAAGTACCAAGATACATCAGCAAATAAGTCAACACAATTATGGATATATTTGCGAATCCCCATGTTTTGGCTACACCTGAAATAATATTGACTGTAAGAAAAACAAATCCGGCAACCATCAGAAGTCCGTTTATAACGGCTGTAATTGGCTGCAGCAAATACATGCAGCAGTCGAAAGCCGTCAGGCTCTTTTCTTTTAAGGCTTTTTTAAACATGGGTACAAAGAATCTGCCAACACAGTCAAAATGTCCCTGCATCCAGCGTTTCCTCTGCCTCCAGGATTGTTTCAACGTAAGCGGCTTTTCGTCATATATAACGGCATCATGTGCCCAGTAAATCTTATAATTCTTAAGTACCAATTTAAGTGAGAATTCCAAATCCTCTGTAAGGCAGGTTGCCTTCCATCCAACTTTTTCAATAATCTCGGTCGCCAGCATAAACCCTGTGCCGCCCAAGATACAGCTTAGTCCAAGGTAGTACCTGGGAAGCTGCAGCATTCTGTTGGATATCCAAAAAGCTATTGAATTGTTGCCTGAAATCCAGGTGTCAGATGGATTCTTGCTGTCAAGATACCCCTGTACCACCTTGTGTCCGAGACACATCTGCTTGTTCATTTCAAGCAGGAAGTTGGGCGATATCAGATTGTCGGCATCAAATATACATACGCCATCATATTTTTCTTTCATGTCCGAAAGTTTTTTAAACATCCATTCAAGTGCATTTCCCTTACCCTTTTTTACACTGTCGAAACGTTCAAAAACCTTGACTCCATGCTCTTTTGCAACATTCGCCGTAGTATCCGTGCAGTTGTCCGCAATAATAAATATGTCATACATATTTTTAGGATACTTCAATGCTTTAAGGCTTTTTATTATAGCCGGTATTACCGCTTCTTCATTATGGGCGGCAACAAGCATTGCAAACCTGTTTTTTATAGGAAACTCTTCTGTTGAAGCCTCTTTTTTCCTTCTCCATGCAAATGCCGATATTAAAAGATAATATGCAAATATTCCTACCAATAGCACCTGAAAAAAGATCTTTCCTATATCAAATAAAATATTATACCACTCAGTGGAACCCATACTATATTAACTCCTTGTTTAAAAAATAACACACTTTATAAAAACTACTCCTAATTCAATTTAATGTCAAGTTTTGTTTATCATAATATTCCACTATTTTCATGTGCTTTATTCAGGTACGGCACAAAAAACAAAGAAATTTTGTCAAATAATTCGCCATACTACGTGTTATCTTTTATTTATACCAAATAGTTATACAATTTTTATAAAAAATGTACGAAATATATAAGAACTGCTGACAAACATATTTGTCAGCAGTCTAATAATTATATTATTTTTTATTCAATACCAACTCATCTCCGCTGAGGTCAATCCGGACATTATCCCCGGCCTTAACCTTGCCTTCAAGCATTTCCTCAGCCAGTCTGTCTTCAACAAGGCTTTGTATTGAACGCCTTAAAGGACGTGCTCCGAATACCTGGTCAAAGCCTTTCTTTGCAAGAAAACCCTTCGCGTCGTCAGTTACTTCAAGCTCAATATCATTCTGTTTAAGCCTTTTTGCAAGGCTGTCAACCATAAGACCTACAATTTTCTTGATGTGCTCTTCATCCAATGGATGGAATACAATCACTTCATCCACCCTGTTTAAAAATTCAGGACGGAAGGTTTTCTTAAGTTCACCCATTACATTATTTTTCATATCTTCATATGTTTTGGCTTTTTCATCTACAGCAGCTGAAAAGCCCATTCGTTTTGGCTCGGTTATCAGTCTGGCTCCGACATTGGAGGTCATAATAATTACAGTATTCCTGAAGTCAACAGTACGTCCCTGTGAATCGGTAAGCCTTCCGTCTTCAAGTATCTGCAGAAGAATATTGAACACATCGGGATGTGCTTTTTCTATCTCATCGAACAAAATAACAGAATACGGCTTCCTTCTGACCTTTTCGGAAAGCTGTCCGCCTTCCTCATATCCTACATAACCGGGAGGTGCTCCTATCAACCTGGCTACTGTGTGCTTTTCCATGTATTCAGACATGTCTATACGGATTATTGAATTCTCATCTCCGAATATAGCTTCGGCCAGAGCCTTGCTTAGTTCAGTCTTGCCAACTCCGGTAGGTCCGAGGAATATGAATGATCCTACAGGACGCTTGGGATCCTTCAGGCCTACACGACCTCTTCTTATTGCTTTTGAAACAGCTTTTACTGCTTCATCCTGACCAATAACCCTCAGATGTAGTACTTCCTCCATCTTCATCAGTCTCTCGGACTCACCCTCCGAAAGCTTTTTAACCGGTATCCCGGTCCAGCTTGCAACGATGTCGGCAATATCATCTTCGGTTACCGTATCGGTTTTAGTCTGGTTCTTCTGCTGCCAGTCACTTTTGGCCTTATCCAGTTCGGCTTTAAGCTTATGCTCCTCATCCCTGATTCTTGCAGCCTTCTCAAATTCCTGGCATCTTATTGAATCTTCCTTTTCTTTAGCCAGCTTTTCTACCTTCTCTTCCAGTTCCTTTAAATCGGGAGGTGCCGTAAAGGATTTAAGCCTGACTCTCGAGGCAGCCTCATCTATAAGGTCGATTGCCTTATCGGGAAGGAACCTGTCTGTTATATACCTGTCTGACAGCTTTACAGCGGCATCAAGTGCTGTATCTGTTATTTTTACCCTGTGATGGGCTTCATATTTGTCCCTTACTCCCTTTAATATTTCAAGTGCCTCTTCCTTATTGGGTTCGCCGACAGTAATAGGCTGGAACCTTCTTTCAAGTGCGGCGTCCTTTTCAACATGCTTTCTGTATTCATCCAACGTTGTTGCACCAATAATCTGTATTTCTCCCCTTGCAAGCAGAGGCTTCAGGATATTGGAAGCATCTATTGCACCCTCTGCTGCTCCGGCGCCTATAATTGTATGCATTTCATCTATAAACAGGATAACATTGCCGGCTTTTCTGATTTCTTCAACGGCTTTTTTAAGACGTTCCTCGAATTCACCCCTGTATTTTGCTCCCGCAACCATTGATGAAAGATCAAGAGTAACAACCCTTTTTTCCTTTAATATTTCAGGAATGTTGGCTTCCACAATTTTTTGTGCCAGACCTTCCGCAATAGCGGTTTTTCCAACACCCGGCTCACCTATAAGACAAGGATTGTTTTTTGTTCTCCTTGAAAGAATCTGTATAACTCTTTCTATTTCCTTATCCCTGCCTATAACAGGGTCAAATTTCCCCTCCCGTGCCATTTCGGTCAGATCCCTGCCAAACTGGTTAAGTGTTGGCGTATTAGAATATGCCGCACTGCTTCTGGGTTCCCCGTTTGCGCCAGGAGATTCCTCGTTCAGTATTTTGACAATTTCGTTGAGAAGCTTCTGAGGGTCTACCCCAAGATCCATTAGGATCCTGACTGCTACGCTTTCCCCCTCCTTCATTATTCCAAGGAGGAGATGCTCTGTACCTATATAATTGTGTCCCAGCCTTCTTGCCTCCTTGAAGGATAATTCGAGGACACGTTTTGTCCTGGGCGTGAAACCAAGGGGCTGTTGCCCTGTTTCTTCCCCTCTTCCTATAAGCTCTTCTATTTCCTTCAAAACCTTATCCTCGGCTACACCCTGAGTCTGAAGCACACGTGCTGCCACACCGCTTCCTTCTCTTACAAGCCCGAGCAACAGGTGTTCTGTTCCTACATAATTATGTCCCAGCTGCATTGCACTTTCCTGGGAATATGCAATTGCTTTTTCAGCTTTTTCAGTAAAACGTCCGTACATATAATCACTCCTTTGTATTACTGTTAAACACTATTGTCTAAAAAACTTCATATCATCCTTTTAATGTTTTTCTGATCAATTCTGCGCGTTTTATATCCCTTTCATATGGGTTAAGCAAGCTTCCGCTTATTTTCTGAAGGTTTGCAGGCTGTATTAAAACCATTAATTCATCCACTTTGTTTACATCTATATCATCAATTATGCCCAAATTTGCACCCAGTCTCACATCCGAAAGCAATTTTACAGCCTCTTCAGCCGATACTATTCTTGCAGTACAGAGTAATCCGAAAGATCTGCATACCCTGTCTTCAAACTTATAGGGATTCTGTTTATGTAGTTCCAGCCTTAGAACTCTTTCCTGCTCAATAATCTGATCTATTATGCGGGTTATGTGAGATACAATTTCCTCTTCACTCTGCCCAAGAGTAACCTGATTGGATATCTGAAACATATTCCCCGAGGCTTCGCTATTTTCTCCGTATAAACCTCTTACAGCCACATTCAGCTTGGTACATGCCTCCAATATACTTCTAATATATCCGGTCATGGTAAGCGCCGGAAGATGAAGCATAGCAGATGCCCTGATACCTGTTCCGACATTTGTCGGGCAGCAGGTCAGATACCCATAATCGTTACTATAGGCAAAATCCACCTTTTCTCCAATAATATTATCCAGTTCATTGCATTTGTTCCAGGCCTTATCTATATTCATGCCTTTGAATATGCACTGTAGCCTTAAGTGGTCTTCCTCATTGATCATTATACTTATAATTCCGTCCTGGCTTATTATTACCCCGCTGTCTTTCTGACTTTCTTCAAGATCAGGACTTATCAGGTGTTTTTCAACAAGGACATGCTTGCTGATGGAATCCAGTTGGTTTACATCAACAAATAAAAACTTTTCATTCGATAGCTTTTCATTATTCAAAATTGATTCCCTGGCCTCGTCCAATACCTTAAGTCCCTGCTCTTTGGACATTCTGAAAGGAAAGGGATATTTACTGAAATTACGGGCCAATCTTATTCTGCTGCTTACCACAACATCCGAATCAGGTCCGTACGATTCTTTGTCATCAAGCATATACTTACCTCCATCGATGGGATCAACTGATTCCAATATCTAAACCGGCTTGTTTTGTTTAGCTTCCAGGTTCTTAATCCTGTCTCGGATTTCGGCTGCCTTTTCATATTCTTCATTCTGTATGGCCTTATTTAATAATTCTTTTAAACCGTCTATCTCATTTGCCTGTTTCGGCTGAGTCAAAGCCATGCCTTGCTGTTTACTGCCGGGCGATTTTCCGCAGTGGACCGCATTTCCATGCAGCCTTTTCAGCAGCAGGTCAAGCTTGTCATGATAAAGCTCATAACAGCTGCCGCATCCCAGCTTCCCGCTTTTTTGAAATTCCTCATATGTCATTCCGCATTTTTCACATATTACCCGGGGTTCGGACTGAATCCTGTAACCATTGTCGGAAGCAAATTCCATAATACCGGAGAGAAAATCACTTATACTGAAGGGTGAACCAAAAGTGACCTGTCCTTTTTCTTTGGCACACTGTTCACACAAATACATTTCTACCTTGTTATTATTAACTACCTGTGTAAAATGAACACTCGCAGGTCTTTTCTGACACCATTGACACAGCATTAAATTCACTCCCCTTAATTCAGTGTACAGTTGACAGTGTACAGTGTACAGTTTCTAGCTAGTTGAAAATTGACAATTGAGAGATGACAGTTCTAATATATAAGAACTTACATCATCTGCTATATATAATATTTAAATAAACAAAAGATTTACCCAATATAATAAAGATATTTAATATTTGCTTACCACTGTCAACTGCATTTCCAACTGTCATCTGTCAATTGTCAACTGTACACTGCCATTTTCAACTGTCCTCTATCTGATAACTGTAAATTGTACACTGTAAACTGTACACTATTATTAACTGTACATTGTTCTTAACTGTACACTGTACACTGTCAACTGTACACTATTTTATATGAGTAGACTTGTCAGCATGTTTTTAAGGATGGACGCCCTTATCAAATCTTTAACCTGAGTAGGAATTCCGACCAGGACCTTGTCACTGACAGCTGCCCTCAGAATTAATCCTTCCCTTGACGATACCACTTCATAGTCCATAAAGTTATTTATGAAAGCTTCGGCTGACTGTTGGGAAATACTGCCCCCTATGGCATTGACTATATGCATGAGGTAACTTCCGGTATTACCTATATTTACACGTTTTATTCTTATGTGTCCGCCTCCGCCTCTTCTACTTTCTACATAATAGCCTCTTTCAGATGTAAATCTGGTATCAATTACGTAATTTATCTGGGAAGGCACACAATTGAACTGGTTTGCAAGCTCATTCCGCTGGATCTCGATAGATCCGTCCATATCATCCATCAATTGTTTTATAAATGCTTCTATCAAATCACTTAATCTAGCCACTTTGGTCACCTTCCTGATTTGATTTTGACTATCTTTGACTTTAACAAAAGTATACCCCATATCTGAAATAAATTCAATATGAATGTTATTTCATAATGAAAAAATTCATATGGGGTAATTATTTGGTCTAATCGCTTCTTTTTTTATCATTTTTATTACTGTCAATATCGGGAGTCAGCTCTTTTGTTACTTCCTCCATATGCCTTGCAGTTTTTCTCTGCCTGTCGGGAGTGACCCATTGATGGAAGGATGAGATAAATTCACCGTACTTGGTTGTGTCTTCTATTCTCTCGTCTGTAATATTTGTTTTATTTTTTTTATTAGCCATAAAGAATTCTCCTCAAAATATATTTTTATATATTTTTTGCAGCCGGGTGTACTTTATACAAAACAAATTTTTGAATTAAAAATAAAATTGGGACACACTTCTACTTTTATAGAAGAATGTCCCAATCAGTCATTTTCAAAAATATACCTGCTTATCCCTCAACCGGTTCAACATGTATATGAACCGCCTCGACGTCGCTTATACCTTCACGTATCATGTTGGAAATGCCTTTCGAAATCTGTTCGGTCTTTTCAATGGAATAATTCTCTTCCAGTTCACAGTGGAGAAAAATTGTAAGCTTGTTTTCCCTGCTGTAAATCTTTATATCATGACAATTTGGCTTTTCAGGTACCTGCTTGATTAATTCATATATATTATCTATAATATGACCACTCTGTCCGGTTATATCTTCAGCGTGTATATTCTGCTGCTCAACATATTCAAAGTTAACACTTACATCCTGTACATCATCCATTGCTTCCTGTATCAAATTACCTATGGTGTGCGACAATCCATGCGATTCGTTCAGGCTCATACATTCCTTTACCTCTATATGAATGGCTATGAACTTTTTGCCTGACACCTCATAGACATGGATATTGTGTATATTTGTGCAAACAGGAAATTTATCAACTATCTTCTTGACCGTATGATAAACCTCCCTGTCTTCCATGCCCGAAACATCGACAGGAAAGGTACTGATAACAATATCGCTGTTTGGTATGCTCTTCTGCAGTCTGTTCCTTATCTCATCAACTATGGAATGGACAACCCTATGGCTTTCATTCCTTGCAATGCCTACACTTATATCAATAAAATAATTTGCGCCCGAAGGCCTAACACGTGCATTTTCAACATCCAGAACCCCTTTTACTCCGTTAACCTCATGAAGGATTGTACTGACCATACCTTTCGGAGCAGTATCAAGAAGCGCATCAATAGTACGTTTCCCAAGCTTGATACTTACTGTTATAACCAAAGCCGATACACCAAGAGCTGCAATTGGGTCTCCGTATTTCATGAACGGGATTTTAAAATAGTCGCCAATGCCTACAAAGAGCAACCCTGCTATTACCACATACGAACTCCATACATCTGTGTCGAAATGAAGAGCGTCGGCCTCCAAAGCCTGACTTCCGTATTTTTTTGCCGCTTTCCGCAAAACCTTGGCCCTGGTTATATTGATAGCTATTGAAAGTATCATAATACCAATGCCCCAAAGAGTTTCCGAAACCTTTAGGCTTACCAATTCGCCCAAAAACAGCCTTTTAACCGCCTCATCAATGATCCATGCACAGGTGACCAACAAAAGCAAAGTTTCTATGAGTGCGGAAAAGCTTTCTACCTTGCCGTGACCGTAATTATGCTCCATATCGGCAGGTTTGTCCGATATCCTTACTGCAAAGAACGTAACAACTGCAGCACCTAAATCCAGTGCAGAATGCGCCGCCTCAGACAAAATTCCCAAGCTGCCTGTTGTTACACCAACAATTATTTTGACCAACGTCAGGAAAACCGCTGCAATTACAGAACTGAATGCAACTTTTTGTTTTTCGCCGTTCATCAATACCCTCCCCATTCACCTTGATATAAATAAACCCGCAGGACAATTAATATGTCCCGCGGGTGGTTATCCCTCCGCTGCCCCAAAAGGCCCAGCCCCATATACCAATTTGGCATATTGCCTGCTCAAAAGCATATTTATTTTGCTTCTTTCGAATAATAATATATAACGAACCAGGATTTTCTGTCAAGAGTTTTATCTGTCATTGTCATGGCAAGCCATATCTATGACAATAGCCAATGCGAGATTGGAAATCTGGTCCTCCCCGTCTTCAATATCAACACCATATGTATCGGACATTGCAAAGAACTGTTTTGATATTCTGGCGGTAATTCTTCCGTTTTTAACCAGATTGAATTCATGCGCCCAGAAATCACCCTGCACAACATATTGCGTCATATCATTGGTATTAATTACGAAATCATTTTTCAAAAATGCAAATTTCTTTTTAATATTTGCTACCTGCTGGCCCGCAATATAAATATTATATTCCGGCATGAATCTGAACAGCTTCTGTTCTATAAAACAAAGTTCATTTCCCGATAGATCAAAAATCCTCAGTTTATGTCCCAGAGACAATACCTGGCTTCTAACAATAAATACATCATTCCCGGTAATATCTTTTATAGCAAAGCTATCACCCAATGAAAATATTTT
This sequence comes from Bacillota bacterium, assembly GCA_030705825.1. Taxonomy (GTDB): domain Bacteria; phylum Bacillota; class Clostridia; order Acetivibrionales; family JANLFN01; genus JAUZPR01. The sequence goes on from JAUZPR010000011.1 coordinate 40,405, forward strand.
TTGCCTGACTATATACCTCAAATAATACCCCCCTTAACCTGCATATTATCAGTAAAACAATCCATTATTTATTATATCATAAACATTTTACATGTAGTGCATTAATGAACTATAATATGGAAATTATATTAAAATATATACCATTTTTTGTTAATATATACATGAGTATGTTTCAACTAGAAAATACCATAAAACTGAAACAAATTCCCATTAATTTAAGTCTAATTTGTAATATGGGGTGATTTCTTGATGAGAAAATTCGTAAAATGCACTAAAGCTTTGATGCTAATATTTTCAGCAGCATTGATATTAGAGGTTTCCATGCCTTTGAACGCTTATGCGGCAGCATCTGGAAGCAGCATAACCATGGCAGTTAAGGCTGGGTATGATGATACTGCAAGGGTAGGCGCATCGGTTCCGTTTCATGTTGCCATTAGAAACAAAGGCAGTGATATCTCGGGTGAAGTTCAGATTATTCTTTCGACCAATCCCGATACTCGAACAGCTTATGCCCAGCCCGTAACACTGCCGAAAGGCACCGATAAGGATATTCTGATATATGTTCCGCTGAATACGGCAAATAAAAAAATTGAAGTAAGGTTTGTAAGCGGAACCAAAACTATTAAAACAGTCAATTATGACTTTAAAAAGCTTATTCCTCCCGAAACACCTGTTATAGCCATACTTTCGGATGATCCCAACGGGTTTGGGAGCCTGGGAGGAATGAAAATCGTTCAAAACATGGATCCCAATCAGGCATATGACCTTAAGCAGAAAATGGCTATGGCTGCATCATCTGCAGTTCAGGTCCCAGCTTTGTCAGATGTGCCCGTAGAAATAATACCATTGGGTGCCGATAGTTTCCCAGCGGATATTAAAACCATGAGTGGTTTTGATATATTGGTTATAAGTAATTTTGACACTTCATCCCTTTCCGAAAAACAAAAAAACACAATTCAAGATTGGGTTGAACAGGGTAAGACACTTTACATCGGAACCGGGCCTAACTGGTCAAAGGTTTACAATGGCCTGCCCGATTCGCTCAGACCTTTTAAAATAAACGGTACAAGAAACATACCTGTACCGACTGCCATAGGGAAATTCTGCAAGTCTGATGTGCCCTCGGGCAACCTTAATATGGCTAATCTAACCGCCGGAACCGGTACAATAGTTATCAGTGAAGGTTCAACTCCCATCTCGACAGCCTATAATAAAGGAAGAGGAATAGTAGCTGTTCTTTCATTCGATCCTTCCTTGAGTCCAATATCCGACTGGAATGATGTCCAGGCCTTCTGGAAAAACCTTATAATCAAGACAGAGAGCCTTAAAAATATGACGGCTGCTGTGAACAGTTCAGGCGGTTTAACTACTTCCTATAATCCATACATAGATTTTCAATATCTAGCTTCATCTGTACCTGAAAATCAAACACCTCCCTTCACACTGCTTATTATACTTTTAATCATATACATATTGATTGCCGGACCTGTTATATATATTTTACTCAAGCTGAAGGATAAAAGGGATTGGAATTGGCTAGTCATACCGGTCTTCGCACTTGTATTCCTGGGTATCATATATATGGTCGGAAGCAGGACCAGATACACCTCTGCTGTTCTTAACAATGTATCCTATATCAATATTGATTCCAAAAATCAGACAGCTGACTTTACAACATGGATGGGTGCGTTCAACAATAACCGCGGAAGCATGAAATTTGTATTTGACAAGGATATGGACCTGCAAACGAATAACAACATTTATTACGACCGCGGTATGGTAATGAGTCCCCAGCAGCAGCTAAACCAACAAATTCTAAGCAAATACACCTTTTCGGATCCGCCATCCTATGAACTATACAACGTTAACCTTTGGGAACCACGATATGTATATACAAGCAATACCAAACCCTTCAAGGGCTTTTCGATAGAAAAGATATCAATAGATAAGGGAATACTGACGGCATTGATAAAAAACGATACCCCTTACAGTATGAAGGAATCTGTAATGATTATAGGCAATAATTACGTTGATACCGGCGATATAGCATCAGGCACCGAAAAGAGCATATCCGTCAGCGTGAATAGTAAAGACGTTAAGAAAAAGCTTGATGAATTTCTTGATTATCGTTATGGCCAGCCTTATATGGGCGGACCGGGACAAAAAATGCCAAAGGATTATGCTGAGAAAAGCAGAAAAAGGAACATATACGAGAATTTACTCAGGAATGTGCTGAATTACAGATACACAAACGCATCAGGTGTTAAGGATGCAAGTGTGTTATTTGTAGCCATGAACTATGATGATCAGGGTTATAACATAACCGTAAACGGAAAAGTACCAAAAAAATATAATACCAATGTCATTTTTTCAAACAGCAGCTTTAATCTGGAAAAGGGCAAACATGTCGAAATACCTGGAGGTATAATCAACCCTGTACTGGTTACCCAAAACGTTGCATTTTATGATGACCCGGTATCGGGAGGCGTACGCGTCCAGAATGACGGGGATTTTGAATTCAAGGCCAACATGCCTTTAAACATCAGGATTGACCAGTTAAAAATCAACTGGGCAACCGTGCTGCCAAGCTATATTAAATACCAGCCCAAACTCCCCAATGGTTCCCAGCAGCAGCCGGCAGCAAAAAACAGCTATAGATTCTATATTTATAACTATAAAACAGCTTCCTGGGAGGAAATGCAGCAGCAGTTCTCTGTTTCCAACTCAGCCAGTTATATTAAAAACACAGGTGACTTAAAGCTGAAGGTTAGTGCAAAACTGGATAAAAACGGAGCCCAGCAGGAGCTGCTCGGTATACCTGAAATAACATTGAGCGGGGAGGTACAGTAATGCTGGTTATAGAAAATCTTGTCAAACGATATGGTAAATTCAAAGCTGTCGACGGGCTTTCGCTGGAAATTGATAAGGGCCACATATATGGCTTTGTGGGTCCGAACGGGGCAGGTAAGACAACTACCATGAAAATAATCGCAGGATTGCTTAAACCTACACAGGGCAGGGTAATAGTGAACGGTACCGACGTTTCTGTGGATCCCAGAGGTGTCAAAAGAAAGATCGGTTACATGCCGGATTTCTTTGGTGTCTATGATGATCTTAAAGTAACCGAGTATATGAATTTCTACTGTGGGGTGTATCATATACCAAGGCCGGAACGTCGGAAAATAACCGGCCAACTGCTTGATCTTGTTGACCTTTCTGTAAAGAAGGATGCTTATGTGGATTCATTGTCAAGAGGTATGAAACAACGTCTTTGTCTGGCAAGGAGCCTAATACACAATCCTGAGCTTCTTATACTGGATGAGCCTGCATCAGGCCTTGATCCGCGAGCCAGGATAGAAATGAAGGAAATTCTTAAGGAACTAAAAGGAATGGGAAAAACCATACTTATCAGTTCACACATATTACCCGAACTGGCTGAGGTATGCTCCTCAATCGGTATTATCGAGCATGGAAAAATGGTAGTTAGCGGAACTGTGGATGAAATACTTAAGAAAACAGCAAAAAAGAAAACTATAAGAATCAGGACTCTTGACAATTTGGAATCAGCACTGAAATATATTGAAGAACAGCCGTCAATGAGCGGTATAAGCATAAACAGCGATTTTATCGATGCTGACTTTGACGGAAACTCCCAAATATTGTCCGAGATATTGAAGGGTATGGTTATGAACGGGATTCCAGTAACCTCCTTCTCAGAACTTGAGGGAAGTCTCGAATCAGTATTTATGCACCTTACGGAAGGAGGTATCCAGGATGCAAGTTAATCCTGTTATAGAAAAGGAATTAAAAATAAAAATGAGGGGCTGGAAAGCACCTACCCTGATAACTGTATATCTGGGTTTTTTAGGGCTGATTGTGTTCCTGAATTTCCTGGGCAGCAAGGTCATAAGTCCAAATAATGTTACCCAGTTCAATCCTCCGATAGCACTTAATTCATACTACTCTCTTGCAACCTTTCAGCTTCTTATGCTTGCATTCATTACCCCTGCCATGACAGGCGGTGCCATAAGCGGGGAAAGGGAACGTCAAACTTTGGATCTGCTTCTTTGTACAAACCTATCGCCCTTTTCGGTGGTGATAGGAAAGATATTTGTATCAATTGCCCATGTCATCCTGCTTATAGCAGCTTCGCTTCCAATACTCGGGACAGTATTCCTTTACGGAGGTATCGGAATTACCGACCTTCTGGTATTGTTCGCATTTTATCTTGCGACAGCTATAATGCTTGGCAGTATGGGTATATTTTACTCATCCATTTTCAAAAGAAGTTCTGTGTCTATGATAATGTCATATATAACCGTATTGTTCCTGTTATTCGGTACAATTATCATATATGGAATCTGGTCATCGATATTTTCCAACAATACGGGAATCCCTCCCGGGATCGGGCATACAATGGCTTTCATGTTCCCCAATCCAATTTACGGTTTCGGTTCCATCCTCTATGGTTCAAGTTACGGAGCTGGGATACCGGGAGGCTTATCGGGCATTATAAGTACAGTAATCCCAATGTCAGGTTCCGTTTATGGCGGAAATACACCTAATACAACATTTCCTATGTTTTTGGGTATTCAGTTCAAGCCCTGGATGGCAAATATAACTTTCGACCTCATAGTTTCGTTTTTATTCATATTTGTAAGTACAATTCGGATACAACCTGCAAAAAGATTCCGTCTTAGGATAAGACGCAAAAAATCACAGCTGGAAGCACAGATTATACCGAAAAATTAAGCAACCCGAAAAACACATACTTGCAGAGAGAGCTAAATATGAGGACTTACTTATATAACAAACCGGAAATACATACTATAACTGAAGTTAACCAAGTTTAACAGCTTTTAAGGAGACGGAAAATATGGATATCAAGGATATCTACAAATCCATACGCCCTTTAAAAAACAAAATGCACCTTAATAATGCCATTCTATGTATAACTACGGCTTTCCTTGCCGCCGGATGCATATGTGCAGTATTGGCTTATACCGCTCTGCTCTTTCCGGTTACATACCTATGGCAGACAATTATAAAAGTATATGCTGCTTCCATTGCTCTAAGTCTGGTTACAGCTTTATTTCTAAGACCGGGGAATATTAAGGCAATGAAAAAAGCCGATTCCCTTGGCTTAAAGGAAAGGTTAATCACCGCTTATGAGCTGCGTGATGATTCCAATCCTCTTTCGATACTTCAGCGGAAGGATGCTTTGAAGGAAGCATCGGAAATGAATTACCGTAAGCTTTACAGCCTAAAGCTCCCAAAAAAATATGTAATGGCGGCTCTTGCTCTTGTTTTCCTGATTGGCGCGTCCTTCCTTATTCCATCTCCAGCAAAAGATAAGGCTTATTCGGCAGAATTGCTGAAAAAGGAAATAACCAAGCAAGCTGAAAAGCTGGACTCCGAGAGAAAGGCACTTAACAAAAGCAGCAGCCTGTCCGACAAGGTTTTAAGCCAGCTAAATAAAAAAATTGACCAAATGCTGGGCGATTTGAAGAAATCAAAAAATGAAGCTGATGCGCTTAAAACCCTTTCAAAAGCTAAACACGACCTTGAAGCCTTGAAACAGCAAGACAGCGATTTGAAAAAGCTGGCTGACGCTCTTTCAAACAACCAACTTACAAAAGAGCTGAGCCAGGCTCTAAAGAACAATAATGCCACAGACATAAAGCAGGAAATGGAGCAGCTCAGCCGCAATCTTCAAAAAATGAGTGATGCCGACAAAAAAGCTCTTTCAGATAGTCTGAAGCAAGCATCCCAGGCTCTATCCCCCAGTAATGAGCTTTCCCAAAGTCTGGCAGCTGCCAGTCAGGCTGTCAGTTCAGGAAATTCAGGCTCTGCTTCTGATAAATTGGCAAGCCTTTCAGATTCACTTGCACAAGCAGCCCAAAGCAACAGTGAGGATGTATCAGGACAGCTTGCAGACGCTGCTTTAAACCAGCTGTCAAGCATGCTGGACGATGCCAGAACTCAAATTTCCGATTCAGGCAGTAATCTGCCTGGCACATCGGTTGCACTGTCAGGTCTGGACGGACAGAACGGACAAGGTGAAAACGGAGGCCAGGGACAAGGCTCTGGGAGCGGAGACCAAGGCCAGAACGGGAGCGGCTCAGGCGACGGCAAATCCAATAAAGGAGGCGGTGGAGCAGGAAATACCAGCTCCAACGGTGATCTTGGCTACAGCGGGGATGAATCGGGTTCAGGCAGCAGACAGCCCGGAGAAAAGCAGGCAAAGGATTATGAGAACATTTACACCTCAAAAAGGCTTGGCGGTGA